>NZ_JAMPMI010000016.1:0-96007 GCF_028478065.1 Providencia sp. PROV255
TACCACGATACGGGACGGGTGCAAGTTATCCCACAAAGCGCGGCCTTCACGTAAAAATTCAGGGGAGAAAATCACGTTGGTATAACCAAATTCTTCACGTAAACGCGCGGTAAAGCCCACCGGAATAGTGGATTTTACGATGATCGTCGCTTGCGGGTTAATTTCATTCACATCATGAATAACAGACTCAACCGATCTAGTATTGAAGTAATTGGTTTTTGGGTCATAGTCAGTTGGTGTAGCCACAATCACGTACTGAGCGCCTGTGTAGGCCTCTGTTTTATCTTCTGTAGCGCGAAAATTGAGCGTCTTTTCCGTTAAAAATTGCTCAATTTCTGCATCAACAATCGGTGATTGATGGTTGTTTAACATCGCCACTTTTTCAGGGATGATGTCCACGGCGACCACTTCGTGGTGTTGTGACAGCAACATGGCGTTAGATAAGCCGACGTAACCGGTTCCTGCGATTGCTATTTTCAAACTTGCCTCTCAAATCCTGCTAAAGATGTTACAGCTTATTGATATTATTGGTGGTAATAAGAACGATACCAATCCACAAATGCCTGAACACCCTGCTCAATAGAAACTTGTGGGCGATAACCAGTCACATTAAACAAGTCTTCTGTATCCGCCCAAGTGGTGTATACATCACCCGCTTGCATAGGTAAAAAGTTTTTAATCGCTTCTTTACCCAGTGCTTTTTCCAGTGCAGAAATAAATTCAATCAATTTAACGGGTTGACCATTACCAATATTATAGATTCGATATGGCGCGCTGCTTTCTGCCGGTGATGCCGAAGGGTTATTCGGGTTTGCTTGTGGAATTATATCTGAAATACGGATCACACCTTCGACAATATCATCAACAAAAGTGAAATCACGACTGAGATTGCCGTTATTATAGACATCGATAGGCTCGCCCGCCAAAATAGCTTTCGTAAACTTGAATAAAGCCATGTCTGGGCGCCCCCATGGGCCGTAAACCGTAAAGAAGCGCAACCCAGTCGTTGGAAGCTGGTATAAATGCGAGTAGGAGTGCGCCATTAATTCATTGGCTTTCTTCGTTGCCGCATACAGTGAAATAGGGTGATCGGTTGCCATGTCCGTGGTAAATGGCGTCTTATCGGTCACTCCGTACACCGAACTTGAAGAGGCATAGACCAAATGCTTCACTTTTGCTTGGCGACAGCCTTCTAAAATAGCGAGGTGACCAGTCAAATTACTGTCTGCATAAGCAAATGGGTTTTCCAATGAGTAACGGACCCCCGCTTGTGCTGCTAGGTGAATGACTCGGTCAAATTGCTCTTGGGTACACAATACCCGAACGGTTTCACGGTCAGTGAGGTCAAGATGAATAAAGCGAAATAAAGGGAACTGCTCCAATAAATGTAAACGGGATTGTTTAAGCCCTTGATCATAATATGCATTTAAGTTATCAATCCCAACAACTTCATGTCCGTCCTCTAATAAACGCTGGCAAAGCTTAAAACCAATAAAACCCGCACTTCCCGTGACCAAATATTTCATATTCATTGTCTTCTAGCGTTAAACCATTCTTAAGCTCTGAATGAGCACCAAATTTCACAGAAAAAATACCTAAAATTAAGACAAAAATAATAACGAATGGTTTTGTTATTAAAACAAGAAAGCCTAAAAAAATAATAAATTTTAAGAAAGTATTAATATTTTAGGTAGGAAATAACAAAAAAGAGGGGATCAGCCGTAAATATCTACGGCTGATAATAACATACTATTGCATATCACCTTTATTGGCGTTAGCCGCTTCTAAAGTTCCATAAACATAGTTACGGTAGCTATCAAGTAACTTTTGGTCTTCACAATCATTCAGCTTGCCATCACATAAGTGACGCATTTTGATGTTAGCCTCATAAAATGGGGATATTTTTAAATTCGCTCTTTCCAATAAAATACCACCTAAGAAGGAAATATCGGTTAGCTGGCCCGTTTTGATCACCGTCCCTGATTTTAAATTATCCCGTAAGGTAAATTGTGTTAAGTAAGCGGGAGATGAAAATGAAGAATTATACTGATTTAAACTAATGCCTGGTTGATGGTCACCAAAATATAAAAACATCAACGGGCGCTCACGTTTTTCAATAAAGTCTGCAAAATTGCGTATTGATGCATCTGAAGTGGCGATTTTGTCCATATAATGGCTAAATTCACCCGCAGCATCAGGGTTTTTAATTTTGTCTTTTATGCCATAGTCATCACTATGACTCTCTTTATAAGGGCCATGTTCATACATGGTAAGAGAGAAAATAAATACAGGTTTATCTGTTTCTTGAGCTAAGATTTCTTTCACGTATTTCAGCATATCATCGGTGCTGATCGTCCATAAGTTATCTTGTAGTTTTCCTGGGTAGCCAAGTTCTTGTGGTTGAATAATTCTATCAACCCCAAGCGTTTCATAGGCATGGCCTGAATGGTATGCACCTTTATTAAAAGGAGTAAGTACCACAGTATAATAACCGTTGGCCTTCATTTCTTTGAATAAGCTATTTTTAAGGTGGTCAACGATAAAATAAAATACACCGCTTTTTTGCGCACCGAAATCATCGCTATTTAAGCCAGTTAAGGCGGAGAATTCAGATAACCAAGTTCCCCCTCCAAAAGTTTGTACCCGCATCTGACTATGCGCACTTACGCCATTATCTTGCTGGAACATAAATAAATTGGGAAGCTTGGTTCCTTCAGGTAAATCATAAATATGTGGGTCAACAGTAGATTCTTGTAGTAATAAAACGATGTCTGGCTTTTCTGATACCACATTATTTTCTAGGGAGATAGCAGCTGCTTTTTTCACAAAGTAATCAGCTGAACCTGCAAATTCAGGAGACTGATAACTCGCATTTTGTGCTGACATAATAATATTGGTCACTGTCCCTCGGCCTTTTGGCAACGTCTGAGACCATCTGTCATAATAATGTGAGCTTGTGAAGTTAATACTAAAATAACCTGCAACAATAAGAACGACACCAATAACGCGAGTAATCTTTGATTTACTTGGTTTGACCAACCGCCAGCTAATAACCCCATTAATGACTAATAATATAAGCAACCCGACCAATGCGACACCCGCTAACCAATAATGACCCAAGGTCCCCATATTGGAAGTGTCCGTCATGATATTGATATCACTAAAGAAGAGTTGTTCTTTGTAATAATGAACTTTTAACTGGTTCAGGAATTTAATGATGATAAATAATGTACTGGTAATAATCACAGAAAATAACCAGCGGGCTGTTAGCACCATTAAAATACCGAATAAAACGGCATATACACTGACCGATATGAGTGCAGGATAAATTACACTACCTTTTTCAAAGACTAAGAAAAGGGAGCCAATAAAGATCAATGCCAGATAAAAGCCTGCAAATAACTTTTTCTTCATTAGTTTTACCACAAGTTTAATATTGGAGGTTGCTATGAAGCACTACTATAACGGATTAAAACACTCAATTTATTCAACGAAAATGCCTTTATCTCGTAAATGGTGACCATCGCCTTTACGACGAGTAAAACCGCTTTTATCAAAAAACTCAAGAATTTGAATCGCGAGTTTTCGACCAATCCCTAATTCGTTACGAAAATCAGCCGCAAAAATAGCTTCATTTTCCAAGCAATAACGATGAATAAGTGAAGCAAAATAATTAATTTGTTCATGACTATAATAGCGGTCACGAACTATTGCCGTAATTAACCCCATTTGTGCCGCCTTTTTTAACACGCGACGCATCGTATCTTCTTCATAACCACTTTCTAATGCTAAATCACGCACCCACCACGCCTCATTACGTGAAAATAATGGGTATATTTGTTGCCAAATCAGCTGCTGTTGCGCATCAAAAACCAACCCATGTTGAGGCATATGCAACCAGCCACGTGTTTGCTTAATAACATTGTCAGTAATTAGGTCATCAATGAATTTAAAGGCTAATGCTTCACTCATTGAAGGCAGAGCCATACGTTTTAAACGTGCTTTGCCAACACCAATTTGGTCACTGTGTATTTCATTAAATTTTTCAAGAGTTTGAACGATATGTTCTTTCGCTATTTGCGTTTTAAATATGGATAAAACGTGATTGCCAACCCGTTCCACATCCGTTTTTGCTAATAAGTTATCTAACGCCTCATGGGTGAGCTGACGCGCCCAACTGTAATCCCGTAAATTAAGTTCACCTTGTGGAAGTTGTAACTTAAAGTGAGCCAGTTCGTCTTGTTCTCGGCAAAGCCTAGATAACCAATCCAAAAACTCTGGGAGTCTTTTACCTCGGCGTGGGGAAACCAAACGTATCACTCGAGCCCCACCTAACGTTTGGCGAGCGCTAATATCACGAATGATTAACCGGTCATTCTCTACTAACCATAATGGGGTATCTAAAATTAATTCTGCGAGAACAGGGGTTTCTCCTTGTTCCACTAATAATGATACTCGGCCAGTGATATGGCTTGCACCATGATAGAGATGCACAGGCTGCCAGTGCTTAATTAATGTATCGCATTCCAGTTCGACAATAACCCGTGTTGCAATAAATGCGGGTTGCTCTGCAAGTAACCAATCACCTCGAGTGATATTTTCTTTATCAATATCACCTGTCAAATTTAAAGCCACACGGTCCCCCGCGACAGCGAATTCAGATATTTGGTTTTGCCGGTGAATACCTCTGACACGAACTTGCTTATCCGCCCCAGTCACCCAAAGTGACTCGCCAACGTGAATTTTTCCCGCTAACGCGGTACCAGTCACCACAATCCCTGCACCTTTAACCAAAAAAACGCGGTCAATGGCTAAACGAAAACGACGTTGGATATTGGGATGTGAACCACTTTGCTGATGAAGCTGTTGCAGATATAACCGTAGCGCATCAATGCCACGCCCATCTTCAATAGACGTAATAAATAGTTTTGCATCTGGCCAACCTTGCTGAGCCAACTCAGAGGTAACTTGCTCCGTGACCTGTTCAATTCGCGAATGATCAACTCTGTCAGCCTTCGTCAGTATGACACTGACATTTTCACAACCCGCTAGTCTTAAAATAGAAAGGTGTTCTAGGGTTTGCGCCATTACACCATCATCACAAGCGACAACCAAAAGCGCATGATTTATACCGCCAATCCCAGCCAACATATTGGCTAAAAACTTTTCGTGTCCTGGAACGTCGATAAAACCAATCGAGCTACCATCAGGCTGCGGCCAGTAGGCATACCCTAGGTCAATGGTCATTCCGCGCTTTTTTTCCTCGGGGAGGTGTGCGGTATTTACGCCAGTAATAGCTTGAATTAATGAGGTTTTGCCATGGTCAACATGGCCTGCTGTCGCAAAAATCATGAAAGTAAAGCCTGTAATAACGCATGTTCATCATCAAGACAGCGCAGGTCAAGCCACAATTTACCTTCTTTCATACGCCCAATCACAGGTTGAGGTAACTGACGCCATTGCGTAGCGAGTTGCTCTAATGTGCTACCTTTTCCATTTAATGGTGTAAAGGTTACCGCAAAGCTTGGAAGACGGTCGATGGGAAGTGAGCCGCTACCTATTTGTGAGAGGCAATGCTCAACTTCAACAATAAATTTATCCCCGTAAAAGGCTTGTAGAGCAACAACTATGCTTTCTGCGCTATCACGAATAGTTTCAGGATCTCGTGTTAGCCAACGTAATGTGGGTAATTCTGTTGTGAGTTTTTCGGGCGTTAAATACAGTTTTAGCGTTGCTTCAAGTGCAGCTAGAACCATTTTATCAACCCGTAAAGCACGTTTTAATGGATGTTTTTGAATTGCATCAATCCATTTCTTCTTCCCTAAAATAATCCCTGCTTGTGGACCACCGAGAAGTTTATCTCCAGAAATTGAAACTAAATCAATACCTTGAGAAAGGTAACTTTGTGGCATGGGCTCTGCGGGTAGCCCATAAGCCGTCATGTCAATCATCGAACCACTGCCTAAATCAATTGCCGTTGGTAATTGGTACTTTCTACCTAGCTGTGCAAGCTCTTCACCTTCAACTTCAGCAGTAAATCCTTCAATACTGTAATTGCTGGTATGCACTTTCATTAATAGTGCAGTTTGATCATTAATCGCATTCTCATAGTCACGTAAGTGGGTCCGATTTGTTGTTCCCACTTCAACTAATTGGCAGCCAGCCTGAGCCATGACATCAGGCACTCGAAAAGCCCCGCCAATCTCAACTAATTCACCACGAGAAACAATAACTTGCTGGCCATTCGCAACCGTTGCTAACAATAATAAAACTGCAGCAGCATTATTATTAACAATACACGCATCTTCTGCGCCAGTGAGCTCACACAGTAAATCAGCAATCGCACGGTCACGATGCCCACGCATCGCGCCATCTAGAGAATATTCTAATGTGACAGGCGAACTCATCACTTGGCTAACCGCATTCACGGCTGTGGTCGACATTACCGCACGGCCTAAATTGGTATGTAACACCGTACCGGTCAAGTTAAACACGTTTTTTAGGGCACTTTGCCCTAAAGCTTGATGGCGTTGAGCTAACTCTTTTACCCAATCTTCCTGCCAGGCAGGTAATTTCCCTGCCTGTGCAATACAGGTTCGAGCTTGCTCTTGCATCTCACGTAAACATGCAGTGACCCAGTGAGCCCCTGATTGTTCAATCAATATTTGCACTTCATCGAGTTGCAATAATTTATCAATCGCAGGAAGTTGGCGATATAAAACCAAGTCTGATTCAGCCATAGTCACGATTCTCTTTTACCGCTTATTTTTCACCAGGGAACAAGAACGGATTAATACTGCTACGTGCAAAACCTTCTTCTTCCATGCGAGCATCTAAAATAATTGACGCTAAATCATCAGCGACAGCTTCAACTTTAGCTTCTTTTTCTTGATAAAGGATTTTCAGATAGCTACCACAATCACCACAGCTTTCAGCTTTAACAGCCGCATTTTCATCATCCAATGACCAATAATTCAATTTACCCGTTTGCTCACAGTTACTGCATTTAACGCGCACCATATGCCATTCAGTTTCACATAAATTACAGTGCAAATAACGTAAACCTTGTGATGTACCAATTTGCACAATACTCGACACTGGCATGCTATTACATACAGGGCAGAAATGACGATGGTCACCATGTTCTGCACGCGCTTTACCCGGGATATTTGCTGCCATTTGTGCCCAATACACCGATAATGCAGCCCAAATAAACATCGATTTATCCGCAGGAACTTTTTCAAATTCTTCATTTAGCAGCGCAGTTGCCATAGCTTCAAGTTCTGTTTCAGACGCTTTATTCAGGTTTTCTAACGCAGGGCGTACAGACTCAGGCACGACTGGCATTAATTCGGCAATAATTGCCGTCAATAATTTGTGCCAATGTGTTGTGCGTGGAAATGTTTTTGCATCCAATGGCGAATTATTGGTATTTGTTGAACGCTCAAGGATAGATGCCATATCCATTTCTAATGGATTATCATGCTGTGCATTATGTTGCGCGGTTGCCACTTCAGCGGCAAAATTCAGATAATCTGCAAAAGGATGTTCTCCCGCACCAAGTTCTTTAAGTCGCTCAGCACGGCGCTGATATAAGCTTTTTAAGTTAGGAAACAGAACTGGTGGAATAAAACCAATTCCTTTTTCTTTCAATCTTTCTTGTCCTAACTCTTCTTTAGGAACGATACGAATACCCATTGCGTTCTCTCTTTTCTATTTTTTTATAACGACAATTCCCGAGAAAAGGCTATTTATTTTCTCGAAAGCGTTTTGCTCATCATATTTATATCCGCGAAAGCGGTTCTCTAATGTTCAGGATAAAACAAAAGTCATCTTGAGGCTACTCTAGCCCCTGAATTATCCCTTCCATTAACCCGGAGTAGATCAAGGTAAATGTAAATCAGGATGATGATTGTTTTATTTGATATAAATAAATTGTTATCACTAGGATAAAAATTCTGAAGTTATGGTTTGAAGTGGTTATGACTACAAGCTTATGCTGCAAGCAGCCTTCTATTTGCAACAGGAATAGGTATTTCACTCTTATCTCAGGTGTTTTTTATTGCCGTTCTTCAATAAGAAATAAATAAAAACATAAATATATTTAATATCATATCTACTGTACCTTTTAGATAAAAATAAATATAAAAAGCATTTATGGTCAATAGAATACGCGACCAAATACTATTCGGTCGCGTAACAATGAAATAACAGTTTTGCTTCTTTAGGGGTATAACAGTCCCTTTGGTATCATCAAAATACCAAATAAAAAGCCAATATTGTTAACAACGAATTAGGTTTTAGATTTTCAGTAATTCAGGGTAATACATACGCTTAATTGCGAGCTCTAAACCTCTAACTTCTGCTAAACCTTTTAAGCGCCCAATAGCGGAATAGCCTGGATTGGTCACCTTTTTCAAATCATCTAAAATTTGGTGGCCATGGTCTGGTCTCATTGGAATGGGTGCAAGCCCCGCAGCATAGCGTTTTTGTTCAACCGCTAAAATGGCTTTGACCACTTCAAACATATCAACATCACCTGCAATATGATTGCCTTCATGGAAGGTATTCGGGTTATTTTCTCTCACCGTTGAACGTAAGTGCGTGAAATGAATGCGATCACCAAATTCATTAATCATTTTTACTAGGTCGTTATCGGCTCGTACACCATAAGAACCTGTGCACATAGTAAACCCATTATGAATACTATCGCAGCTTTGCTTAATAAACCGCATATCTTCAATGGTAGAAACAATACGTGGCAGGCCTAAAATTGGGCGTGGAGGGTCATCAGGGTGAATAGCTAAAACCACATTTTCTTCTTCACAGACAGGAACGATTTTCTGCAAGAAATAACGTAAGTTCTCACGTAACTGATTTTCATCAATATTATTATACAGCGCCAAGCGCTCACGGAATTGGTCTAATGTATAACCTTCTTCCGCACCCGGTAGCCCTGCGATGATGGTTTTAATCAGGTTTTCAATGTCATCAGATGACATATTGGCATAATACTCAGCCGCTTCTTTAACTTCTTGTTCTGAATAACTCTCTGCCGCATTTTCACGCTTTAAAATATGAATTTCAAACGCAGCAAAAGCAATATTATCAAACCGTAACGCTTTGGAGCCATCCGGTAGCGTGTAAGCAAGGTCAGTACGCGTCCAATCTAGAATTGGCATAAAATTATAGCAAATGGTCTTAATACCACAGGATGCTAAATTACGAATACTCTGTTGGTAATTTTGAATATAGAGATCAAAATTACCTTGTTGAGTTTTAATATCTTCGTGAACAGGAATACTTTCCACGACAGACCAAACTAACCCAGCATCTTCAATAATAGCCTTACGCTTTAAAATCTCCTCGACACTCCAAACTTCACCGTTAGGAATATGGTGGAGCGCAGAGACGATACCTGTCGCCTCTGCTTGCCTAGCATCACTTAAAGAAACAGGGTCATTAGGACCGTACCAACGCCACGTATGCTCCATGAGTACTTCTCCTTCGATTATTCAAAAATAGTCTGATAAGGAATTGTTTCAAATAGGTAACCATCAAAATTGGGGTCATCAAAATCAGAAAGCTGCATTAGCGTATTTTTGACATTCTCTAAATGCTGCCACATCTCTTTTTTAGCCAACTCCGGATCACGTTTTTGTAGTGCATTTAAAATATTTTCATGATCAACCAACCACTTTTTTCGGTAAGTCGTGTTGTCAATATGTTCGTGAAGCTTATCCCACATAGGGCTTTGTAACCGCACAGCCCAGATATCATCAATAATCTTCGCCATCATGTCATTCTTGCTTGCGCGAGCAATTAACACATGGAACTTATGATCATTAGCATCGTCACTTTCATTATTCGCGACTTTGATTCGCTCATCTTCTAATAATGCGCGGATCTCTTGGATATCGGCTTTTGTTGCTGACAAAGCAGCGCATGCAGCTATTGCACTTTCAATCACTTGGCGAGCTTGCAGTATTTCAAAAGGGCCATGATCTAAACTTTTAATTTCATCAATCAATAGGTCTGGATGATTAATGACATAAACCCCAGAACCTTTCTTGATAGAAACCAATTTTTCAATTTCCAACATGATGAGTGCTTCACGTACCAATGAGCGACTAACATCATATTTTTTAGCGATCTCACGCTCTGGCATTAAACGACTTCCTATCGGATATTCACCAGATGCAATGAGCTCTTTTAACTGCTGACCTAGGTATTGGTACGAGCGGTATTGAGTTTTCATATATATGTACAACGCGTTGTCGAATTAAATTTAGTTCTTCCATTGTAGATTATCGTCCCTCATTACAATGGTCAACCAATTTATCCACTATTTCCGCAAAATTAGTTAACCAATTTGTGATCAGATTCACTTATTGTCGTCTTTTTAGTCATTGTTTTTTAATTTACCGATTGATAGAGTGAAAAAAAGAGAATTTGGTCAACCAATAAATAAACCACTTTGAGTATTTCATGGTAATTTGGTTGATCAGTTGGTTAACAAGTAATAGGGATTTGGGCCAAAATGAAAATTATAAAAGCAGAAGTCTTTGTATGTAGCCCCGGTCGTAATTTTGTCACATTAAAAATTACAACCGATGAAGGCGTATATGGATTAGGTGATGCCACCCTTAACGGGAGGGAGCTCTCTGTAGCATCCTATCTTCAAGATCACCTCTGTCCTCAGCTAATAGGCCGTGACCCACATAAAATTGAAGATATTTATCAGTTCTTCTATAAGGGAGCTTACTGGCGTAGAGGCCCAGTTACGATGTCCGCCATTTCTGCGATTGATATGGCACTGTGGGATATTAAAGGCAAAATTGCCAACCTTCCGGTCTATCAGTTACTCGGTGGCGCTTCTCGTGAAGGAGTGATGGTTTATTGCCACACCACGGGTACCGATATTGCTGAAACACTAGATAACTACGCAAAATATAAAGAAAAAGGTTTTAAAGCGATCCGTGTGCAGTGTGGCATTCCAGGAATGGCAACTACCTATGGACAGAGTAAAGGAAAAAACCTTGCTTATGAACCTGCCACAAAAGGCCATCACCCTGAAGAACAACTTTGGTCAACCGAAAAATATCTGGATTTTATGCCCAAACTGTTTGAAGCCGTTCGGGACAAATACGGATTTAATGAACACCTTCTACACGATATGCACCATCGCTTGACCCCTATTGAAGCGGCTCGCTTCGGTAAAAGTATTGAAGATTATCGATTATTTTGGATGGAAGATCCAACACCAGCAGAAAACCAAGCTTGTTTTAGATTAATTCGTCAACATACCGTCACCCCAATCGCCGTAGGTGAAGTTTTTAATAGCATTTGGGATTGTAAACAACTGATTGAAGAGCAACTCATCGATTATATCCGCACCACAATTACCCATGCCGGAGGTATTACAGGCATGCGCCGAATTGCGGACTTTGCATCGCTTTACCAAGTCAGAACCGGTTCTCATGGTCCATCTGACCTATCCCCAATTTGCCATGCTGCCGCCTTACACTTTGACCTTTGGGTACCCAATTTCGGCGTTCAAGAGTTTATGGGCTATTCAGAAGAAATGTTGTCCGTATTTACGACTAACTGGACGTTCAACGATGGTTATATGCACCCAAGTGATAAGCCCGGTTTAGGTATCGATTTTGATGAAAAACTGGCAGCGAAATACCCGTACAACCCAGCTTATCTTCCAGTCGCTCGTCTCGAAGACGGCACGTTGTGGAACTGGTAATTTTTATTTTATTCGGAGTCAAATATGAAAGCTGTAAAATCGGTAGTAATCAAAGAACCCAATACATTATTGATTGAAGAACGTTCAGTTCCTGAACCGGCTGAAAACCAAGTACAAATAAAAGTTCGCTTAGCTGGTATTTGTGGTTCTGACAGCCATATCTACCGTGGCCATAACCCATTTGCAAAATATCCACGTGTGATTGGCCATGAGTTTTTCGGTGTCATTGAAAAAGTGGGTTCAGGCATAGATAGCAAACGCATTGGTGAACGAGTCTCTATCGACCCTGTCCTTAGCTGTGGTCATTGTTACCCATGCTCAATTGGTAAACCAAATGTGTGTGAAACACTAGAAGTATTGGGTGTTCATACTGATGGCGGGTTCACTGAATATGTCAATGTCCCTGCGGCTAATGCTTATACTATTCCTGATTCAATCAGCGATGAGTGTGCCGTTACCGTTGAGCCATACTCTATTGCCGCCAACGTGACTTCGCATGTTCATCCAACTCAAGATGACATAGCATTAGTCTATGGTGCAGGTACGATTGGGTTAACCTGCGCACAGGTTCTCAAAGGGGTTTATCAAGTCAAAACCTTGATCATGGTTGACCGCGTGGCTGAGCGTTTAGCTAGAGCAAAAGATTGTGGTGCTGATATTGTCATTGATAACTCACAAACCCCACTACCAGATCAACTCAAAACACTGGGTCTTCGCCCAACGTTAGTACTTGATGCAGCTTGCCATCCCGCTATCTTACAAGAAGCCGTCTTGATTGCTTCTCCCGCAGCAAGAGTTTCTATTATGGGCTTTTCAAGTGAAGCAAGTGCCGTTACACAGCAAAGTATCACCAGCAAAGAGATTTCATTGTTTTCTTCACGTTTGAATGCCAAAAAATTCCCTGAGGTGATTAGCTGGATAGAATCTAAAAAAATTGACCCAACGAAAATCTTGACGTATCAGTTCCCATTCACTGAAGCGCAAGAGGCAATCTTAACCTTTGAAAAAGACCAGAAAACCTGCTGTAAAATTCTTTTAACCTTTTAATTTAATTAAAAAAACTAAATCCGATTTGGATACTACCCTACGTGATTAATAGGATAATAATATGAATACTCAGTCAATTGACCCATCAGGGAAAGTGGAACGCAGTTCTGGCGATCTAACCAAAGCTGCAGTTTCTGGCTGGCTAGGAACCGCTCTAGAGTTTATGGATTTCCAGCTTTACTCGTTAGGTGCAGCACTTGTTTTCCATGAAATATTTTTCCCTGAACAATCCGCTTCAATGGCATTAATTCTTGCGATGGGAACTTACGGTGCCGGATATGTCGCACGTATTGTTGGTGCGATTTTCTTTGGTCAAATGGGCGACCGAATCGGCCGTAAAAAAGTACTCTTTATCACCATCACCATGATGGGGGTGTGTACTACATTAATCGGGGTATTACCAACCTACGCACAGGTAGGTATCCTCGCACCGCTGTTATTAGTTCTCTTGCGAATTATTCAAGGCTTAGGGGCAGGCGCTGAAATTTCGGGTGCAGGTACCATGCTAGCAGAATATGCACCAAAAGGCCGTCGTGGTATTGTGGCCTCATTAGTGGGTCTGGGAACAAACTGTGGCACATTAAGCGCAACTGCAATTTGGGCTGTCATGTTCTTCTGGTTAGATAAGTCAGACTTACTGGCTTGGGGCTGGCGTGTACCTTTCTTGGCAAGCTTCGTGGTAATGCTGTTTGCAGTATGGTTACGACTGAATCTGAAAGAAAGCCCTGTATTTGAGAAAGTGCAAAATACGGAAGAACAAGAAGCCAAAGTTGCAGTACAAACACCACCGAAAGAAAGTTTCTTTGCCATGTTTAAATCTAAAGCATTTTGGTTAGCGACTGGCATTCGTTTCGGTCAAGCAGGTAACTCTGGGTTAATTCAAACTTTCTTAGCAGGATATTTGGTTCAAAGCCTGTTGTTTGATAAGAGTATTCCAACTGATGCGATCATGATCAGCTCCGTTGTCGGTTTCCTAACTATTCCTGTGATTGGTCTGATATCCGATAAATTTGGTCGTCGTATTCCTTATATTATTCTTAGCTTATCTGCTATGTTGCTCGCCTATCCGATGTTATCTGTCATCGTCGATGGTGCGAACAGTGTTAGCTTAATTACCATCTGTATTATTATCGTTCATAACTGTTCAGTACTCGGATTATTTGCCTTAGAAAATATTACGATGGCTGAAATGTTCAACTCACGTAATCGCTTCACCGGTATGGCTGTGGCCAAAGAAATTGGTGGCTTAATTGCCTCTGGCTTAGGCCCAGTTCTAGCAGGTATTTTCTGTAGTGTCACCGGAAGCTGGTGGCCAATTGCCATCATGATCATCATTTACTCTGCCATTTCATTAATCAGCGCCATCATCATGCCTGAAGTGAAAGATCGTGATTTAACCAGTACGTTGGATGCTGTTGAAGAGGCTGAACAACAAAAAGGTAAAGTGAAATATGCAACTGTCAACCAATAACCTAAACCAATTACCTGCGAATATCAAAGTACCAAGCTATGATAGGGAGCAGATAAAGGTAAAAATGCTTCACTTAGGTTTCGGCGCGTTCCATCGCGCCCACCAAGCCATCTTTGCGGATATTTTAGCTACAGAACAGCAGAGTAATTGGGGTTTTTGCGAAGTCAATTTAGTCGGTGGCGAGCAACAAATTGAAGATTTACTCGCTCAAGATTGCCTTTATAACGTAGTTGAAATGCAAGGCGATAATTGGCAAACCCGTACGGTGGGGGTGGTAAAAGAAGCATTACACCCAACCATTCACGGAATTGATGCTGTTATCAATCGCATGTTAGACCCTAACATTGCCATCGTTTCCATGACTGTTACTGAAAAAGGTTATTGCTATGTACCCGCGACAGGCTCGATTGATTTTGCTAACCCCGCTATCGCACATGATTTAGCCTCACCAAATGCTCCAAAATCATTGCCGGGCCTGATTGTTGAAGCGTTAAAACGCCGTAAAGCACTGGGTATTGCACCATTTACAGTCATGTCCTGTGATAATATGCCTGAAAATGGCCATATCACGAAAAATGTCATTTTAGCGATGGCCGCAAAACAGGATATCGCACTGGCCAATTGGATTGAAGCCAACGTCACTTTTCCATCTACCATGGTGGATAGAATTGTACCTGCCATGACACCAGACACTGCAGAGAAAATTCAATCTCAACTGGGCCCTATCGTCGATAACGTCGCCATTGCCTGTGAGCCATTTCGCCAGTGGGTGATTGAAGATAATTTTGTCGCGGGTCGTCCTGAGTGGGAAAAAGCGGGCGCTCAATTAGTGACAGATGTCATTCCATTTGAAGAAATGAAACTGCGCATGTTAAATGGTAGCCACTCTTTCCTTGCATATTTAGGTTATTTGGCTGGTTATCAATACATTAATGAGTGCATGCAGGATAGCGCTTATGAAAAAGCGGCTTATCACTTGATGGTCAATGAGCAAGCGCCAACGTTATCCATCAAAAATGTGGATTTACCCGCCTATGCTAATGCCCTGATTGAGCGTTTCAAAAATACGGGGTTGAAACATCGTACTTGGCAAATCGCGATGGATGGAACGTTGAAATTATCTCAACGTTTACTCGACTCTATCCAAATTCATCTTAAAAACGGCCGATCATTTGATTATTTAGCCTTAGCGGTTGCAGGATGGATGCGTTATGTCAGCGGAAAAGATGATCATGGTGCAGAAATTCAAGTCAGCGACCCACAGGCTGTAAAATTGGCTGAACTAGTTGCAAACAGCACTGATGATGAAAGTCGTGTTCATGCACTGCTTTCTCTCAACAGTTTGTTTACCAAAGAACTCGTTAATAATTCGTTGTTTACTGAAAAGGTGACTGCATTCTACCTTTCACTACGTGATAACGGTGCCCAAAAAACGGTTGAAGCGCTTAACCACCAGCACGCCTTGTAACAACATCTTAGTAGGCGGGGCTTCCCCCGCCTCTTTCACTCAAACTAGTTTGAATCTATTGGCATTCCTTTATTTTCTTTCGAAAACTGATGTCCAAAGAAAAATATCAAACACAATGGGATTAATGTAGCAAATAAAGCGTATTCCTTTGCAAAATCAGCTAATAACACCATCATGAAAGCCCCGCCAGCAAAACCCAATAGCGTCAGAAAATAACAATAACTTTTATATAATGCACTTTTTCTTTCTTGGCCTTTAAATGCAATAGATTCTGCCAATGAACTAAAGCCAAGTTGCACATTCAAAGTAACCGCAATATTGCCATATAGTATGCCATTAATCTTATGAAACGCATTACCTTGCATTCCCGCAATAAAAGAAAGAGCCCAAACAGCATGAAACCCATTTGACTGTACGTTAAATAAAAAAATATAAATAATAAGTAATAATAAAAGGACAATTTCCAGTGACAATAACGTAAATGTCCAAGTTTTTTCATCAGTATTATAGCGATAACGGATCCATGCCAACAGCATTGCTCCCGCACCAAAGGAAATAATAGAAATAATATAAGGCATCACTGCGGTTAGGCCGTGCTTAGCAAACTCATAGCCTAACATAATAATATTGCCTGACTGAAAAGTAGCGAATGATTTAGTCGTAAAAAAGGCATATCCATCGAGCATTCCTGACGCAATAGCTAATAAAAATGCGATAGTGGGTAGCTGCATAAAAGGAACTTTTGGAGAGGAAATCATAGTTTACTTACCTGTCTTGATGATTCTTTTTCTGACTGACTTAGTCGACTAATAATCGAGGTGATGTATACCGTAAAAATAGGAAAAACCGTCATACCGGTAGCCGCTAGAATAGTGGTAATGACTTTACCAGCACTCGTCACAGGGATAATATTTGAACCCAATGTGGTGACAGTCATTGCCGCCCACCAAATGGCATCCCCATACGTTTTAACATCAACATTAAGACCCCTTTCGAAAATGTAAAAAATTAAGCTAATAAAATAAACCGTTGAAAATAACAAAATCATATAAGATAAAAATAATGCTGTCGTATTTCGTTTTACAACCATCATCATAAGCATGACAAACGCTGCACCACCACGAAATAAGGGGATAAACCGAATAAGATAAATTTGCTCCTCAGTAAATTTTATCGATGTGTAATCCAATATGGTTAAATACGGAACAGATAACAAAACGATAATCGCGTATTTTTTGACAAACTTTTTTTTATTTTTTGAAATAAATAAAAAAATAAAAAAATCACATGTAAAATAAATACAGATCCAAAATTGAATATCAAAGTAAATTGACCGCTTGAGAAAGGGGTCATGATTAAAGGTTTCAATAGAAATACTCGCTATTAAAACCAACGAGGCCACAATCCCTAAAAAATGAAGTGTTTTAATCCACGTTTCTTGACTACCAAACTGTCGAAAAGTCAGCATATTAATAATCTAATTATTGAAGCCATTAATAGGGCTTTTATTCATGATAAGATCCCGTTGCTATTTCTCTAACAACAACGGGAAAATATAAACATTACTGTGTTAACGGGGGAAACCAAATAGCTTGCTGACCACTCACCAACCGTTCTTGGTTAATCCACGTAAAAGGAGCAGGTACCTGAGCTTGCAAACGCACATCTTCAGCCCCTCGTTGTCCTGTTAAGGTTGGAGTAAGCACGACAGGCTCTGGTCCATAAATAGCCGCTGACGTAGAATCACGTTCGTTTCGTCCTCCACAAACCACCCATAATTGGTTTAATGTCGCGATGGCATAAGGGATAAAATCGGCACGTCCTGTCGGCGGCTCTTCAACCGAAAAAAGATGGCTATCAATTTCTACTTTTAAATCACTCGGGATACCGGCTGGCGCAGCAAGGATATCAGCGCGTAACGTACTGTATAACCCCCCTAATTCAGGAACATCTAATTCATGTGCAGCCGCCAGTGCAATACGCCCAATTGGCGTTGCTGTCACACTCACAGAACTACCCGCTGTTGCCCAGCCACTATCTCGCTCATTAAGATGTGTAACGCGATAGCGCGCTAATATTTCCCCTAATGGCCCTGCAAGCACCACCGTATGGAACAATCTATCCGTTTCAATTTCAGGGTAGCTTCCAACAATATACCCTTTCCCCTTTTGAGCCGCCTTACTCAATGTTTGCTCAAAAATGCCCCCTTGTTGTTCGGCATAAGACAAAATAATGTTGGGATCGTTGGTATAAGGTAGCGCAGAAAGCTCAGGAAGAACCAGCAGCTCATTTTCTCCCACTTGGATTGAGTCTAGCTTAGAAACTGATTTTTCCCACTGCGCCGCAATCAGCGTTGTTTGCGTTATTGTTGATGTGGCATTGATATCTGTCGGGCTACGATGAAAAGCAAGCATTGGGAAATATAATTCAGGCCGACGCTTCGCCAGTAATGCATCGCGCTGTTTATCCGCTTCATCTAAGTCAATCATCGCACTGTATATGCCATTTAACCCCGGTTCTAACTCTAATGGGCTAAGCACTGGAGATTGAGCCACTTTATGTCCTGATGGCGCCCATACGCTCGAACCACCATTATAATAGAGCTGCCCTTTGGTAATTGGATTAGTTTCAATTCCACTACGTGTTGCACAAATTACCCAGACACCATTGAAAGCACTCATATGCTGTACATGGGCAACGGTTGAGTGATCCCCAAGCATTTCAGCAGGACTCGCGTTAGGCATCATTCGATCGGATACTGAATGCCAACCAATGATTTGTGCCCCTTCTAATGCGGCTAAACGTACATATTGCCAGTAGGTATCATCATAACAAATCAGTAATGCAATACGGCCAATTGGTGTTTCAAAGGTTTTGACGCCAGTATTACCTGGAGCAAATACTTTTTGATCTTGAGAATTTAGGCCTATTTTACGATATTTACCAATAATGCCTTCCGGCCCCATCAAAACAGCTGAATTATAAGCCAGTCCAGTTTCGCTATCCCGCTCCGCGATACCCACACTCATATACATTCCTGTTCGAGCCAGTACAGGCAGTATTGCAGCAGTCGTTTTTCCCGGGATAGTATCTAAATAAGGTGCTAATTCTGTAGAGTCCGAAAATAAATAACCACTCACTGCCGTTTCTGGAAATACAGCATAATTTACCCCTTGAGCGGCCACTTTTTCTGCCGCTTCAACTAAACGTTGAATATTTCCATTTAAATCTCCCCATGCAGGAATAAAATCAACGGCTGCCACCTTACTACTTTTTTTTATTTCAGCAATACTCATACAATAATCCTTATTCAAAGAATTTATTAGTAAATAAATAATTTTTTGCTATTAATAAAAATAAATATTAAATAGGAAGAACATTTCTATAATTCCAAATAATTTAGGTAATAATAGCTTGAGTGTAGCGGCTATATTTGAATGCATCGAGTATCTAAATATAGCCGCTAATATTAATTTTCTTTTTTAGAGAGTCATATTAAGAGCGAATTTAATGTTATTAATTAAATAACATTATTTTTTTTCATTTCCATAATTTGTTCATCACTATAACCAAGCTCTTTTAACACTTCGTTATTATGTTCCCCTAACAATGGAGCACTTTTAATTTCAGGAATAAACGCTGAAAACTTCATTGGGCAACCCACCGTTAAATATGAGCCTCGTTTTGGTTGTTGAACCTCGACAATTGAGCCACTACGACGCAAAGAAGGGTCTTCCATAATTTCTTTCATACTTAATACTGCAGAACATGGCACATCAAACTGATCAAAATAATCGGTTAGTGCATGTTTATCTTTGTCTTTGGCGATTTCTTCGATTGCATCCCATACATCTTGGATATGGCTTGCACGTGCCTGTGTAGTAGCAAAAGCAGGGTCAGTCTTCCATTCTGGGCGCCCAATTGCATCACAGGTATTTTCCCAATTATGATCTTGATTAATAAAATAAATATAGGCATTTGGATCAACATCACTGCCTTTACATTTGAGCATCGTCCCCGGCTGGCCACCCCCACTCGCATTTCCCCCACGGGGAACTGCATCACCAAATGTTCCATTGGAATATTGAGGATACTCCTCTAAGAAACCGAGTTTTTCTAAACGTTGTTGATCACGTAATTTCACACGACATAAATTAAGCACCGCATCTTGCATCGACATCGTAACACGTTGCCCTTTACCTGTTTTTTCTCGGTGTAATAATGCCGTCAGTATGCCTATCAATAAATGCATCCCCGTGTTACTGTCCCCCAATGCCGCAGCGCTTACCGTCGGAGGGCCATCAGGAAAACCTGTCGTTGATGCGGAACCTCCTGCAGATTGAGCAACATTTTCATAGGCTTTAACATTCGCATAGGGCGAATTTTCATTAAACCCTTTAATCGAGCCAAAAATTAACCGAGGATTAAGTTCTTGGATGTACTCCCACGTAAACCCCATATGGTCGATAGCCCCCGGATGAAAATTTTCAACTAATACATCAGACTGACGTATTAATTTCTCCATCACGGCTTTTCCCTCTGGGGTTTTGGTATTAAGCTCTAAAGAGCGTTTATTACTATTTAACATCGTAAAATATAACGCATCGACATCAGGGATATCTCGTAATTGATTACGAGTTACATCCCCAACCCCTGGGCGTTCAATTTTGATTACATCAGCACCGAACCAAGCAAGCATTTGTGTACAAGATGGGCCTGACTGGACTCCTGTAAAATCAAGAACACGTATCCCATCAAGCGGTTTTGAAGAAGTCATAATTCACCTTTTTACAAAACTGCCATGGCGTCATTTCTCACGCCATGGCAACTCATTTTGACCTATTTATTCTTTCTATGAAACAAGTCGAGAGATATAGATCCACGCTGGAGCTGCGATGATAAAACCAAGCACACTCACCGCCAGCGATGCTGTTCCTGTCCGGGTATACAGATTAAAGCGACTCGCAATAATTATTCCAGAGAAAGCAGGTGGCAACGCCCCGGCTAATACCATCATTTGCAGTTGCTCTGTCCCCATATTAAACATCATACCTGCCAGTAACATTAACCCTGGCATTAACACTAGCTTTAATAACGTGTTATAGACAATCTCACCATCGAACTCGAACTTATTCGCGGCTAATGTCAGGCCCGCAGCAAATACCGCAACACCGGAGTTTGCTTTCGCAATTAAATCAAATGTCGGGTCCCAAACCGTTGGAATTTTCACACCAACCAGTACCAAAGCAGTCGCGAGTACCGGAGCCCATACGACAGGTTCTTTAAAGGCTGAGATTAATGCATCCATACCGCCACCGCCTTTTTTCCCTTCTGCATCAGATGGGTTCAGTAAGAACAAGCCGATAGGGATTGTAATGGCATTAACGATGATGGATATAATGGCAACAACTAACCCCGTTGAAACGGTTTCACCATAAATAGGGTCTAGAACCGCAAACCCTAAGAAACCAATTGTCGGAGAACCTGCAATTAATGCACATACCGCAGCTTCGCCACGACTATGTTTAAAAATATATTTACAGCTAAAGAAAGAGAAAAAGAAACAAACGAGCAAGACCACAAATGAAATAATAGTCAATTTAGCGTCTGCAAATATCATTTCTCGATTAGCACGCGCGATAGACACAAATAATGCAGCAGGTAATGCGTAATTTAATACCAACTTATTAAATGCTTTCGCTTGGTCACTGGTAAACACATTTCGTTTACCACTCACATAACCTAGTACCATAATAATAATGATAGGTAATAGGTCGCTCATAAAAATCTTATACATAAAATCAGCCATAAGACCCACCTATTTGGCAATAAGACCCCGTACGCAGCTCATCAATATGAGCCGCGTAAGGTAATCTTTGTTAGTTAACGTGATACTGCGTTAATTTTTCACTACAGACTTCGGATTTAAATTACCAATATGGCCACTTTCCGTTCCAACTGCAGGGTCAATAACGACATTTATCAAGGTTGGATGACCCGATGTTAAACCTGCCTTCAAGGCTTCCTGTATCTCTGCTGGCGTTGTTGCTTGATAACCAATGCCACCAAAAGCCTCGATCATTTTGTCATAACGCGCTCCACCCATTAAAACTGTAGGGGAAGGGTCTTGGTCACCATGGAGATTTACGCCATCACCACGGTAAATCCCACCATTATTGAAAATCAAAATAGTGACAGGCAATTTGTAACGACAAATCGTTTCAATTTCCATACCACTAAAGCCGAATGCACTATCGCCTTCAATCGCTACAACAGGCTTACCACTGGTTACAGCTGCACCAACTGCATAGCCCATTCCAACGCCCATTACGCCCCAGGTTCCACAATCTAAGCGTTTACGTGGTTGGTACATATCAATAATATTTCGTCCGTTATCAAGCGTGTTAGCACCTTCATTAACGACATAAACATCTTGGTGATCGACCAGCACATCGCGGATTGCACGTAAGGCGTTAAAGTAATTCATAGGAGAAGTGTCAGTGTTTAACTTAGCTGCCATTTTCTCGACATTAATTTTCTTGTGCTCATCAATACTAGCGAGCCATTCCGTTGGAGATTTAACAGGGATTGATTTAAGCCCTGCCAATAAAGACTCGATACTTGAGTAAATATCACCAACAACAGGTGCGGTTATTGGGCGGTTACTATCAATTTCAGAAGGTTCAATATCTAACTGAATGAATTGAGTTTCTGGTGACCAGTGTTTACCTTTACCATGATCAAGCAACCAATTAAGGCGAGCTCCCATTAACACCACAACATCCGCACTGGATAAGGCATATGAGCGAGCAGATGCCGCTGACTGAGGATGCGTATCTGGTAACAGCCCTTTTGCCATTGACATCGGTAAATAAGGGATGCCCGTCGTTTCAATAAATTGACGAATATTGTCATCCGCTTGAGCATAAGCGGCGCCTTTACCCAAAATAATTAATGGCCGCTTAGCTGAGGCGAGCAGCTTAAGGGCTTTATTCACTGAATCGGGTGATGGAATTTGTCTTGGCGCAGGGTCTTCTACTGTAAAAATGGTTTTATCCGCCGCGTCTTTATCCATCACGGCAGACAACACTTCCGTTGTTAAATCAAGATAAACTCCACCTGGACGGCCTGATACCGAAGCGCGGATTGCTCGCGCGAGTGCGATACCAAGGTCTTCGGGTTTATTCACACGGTAAGACGCTTTTACAAAGGGTTTTGCCGTGTTCATTTGGTCTAATTCTTCGTAATCACCCTGCTGCAAATCAATTATCGCTCTGTCGCTCGAACCACTGATTTGAATCATTGGAAAACCGTTGGTGGTTGCATTAGCCAGCGCCACCATACCATTTAAAAAACCTGGCGCCGAAACCGTTAAGCAGATACCCGGTTTTTGGGTGATAAAACCACTAATTGCAGCCGCATTACCCGCGGATTGTTCATGGCGAAATCCAATATAGCGAATACCTTCAGCTTGTGCATGCCTTGCCATGTCAGTCACTGGAATTCCAACAACACCGTAGATTGTATCAATGCCATTTTTTTTAAGCGCATCGACAATAATATGCATACCATCAGTCAGGTTTTGGGTTTGATCAGCAGACATGTCTACCTCATAATTAACTGATTAAAAGATTAAAGGGAGTGATAAGTCACTCCCCATTTTTAAAATTAGATCGCTTTGTTCGCGCGCATTGCTGCAATTTCATCTGCGCTATAACCTAATTCAGTTAGGACTTGATCTGTGTGCTCACCCAACAATGGCGCGCTTTTGATATCAGGTGTAAATGAGGAGAATTTCATCGGGCAACCCACCGTCAAGTAAGTCCCGCGTTTTGGTTGTTCAACTTCAACAATACTTCCACTCTTACGCAGCGATTGGTCTCGTGCAATTTCACGCATACTGAGTACAGGGGCGCAAGGTACACCGTATTTACTCAAATATTCGACCGCTTCATGTTTATCTTTATCTGCTAAGAATTTTTCAATTTCAGCAAAAATATCAAAGATATGAGGTTGACGAGCCTTTGGTGTATTGTAAGCAGGGTCAGTTGCCCATTCAGGCTTACCAATAGCGACACAGGTTTGCTCCCAGTCCTGTTCTTGGATAGTAAAATAAATATAAGCATTTGGGTCAGTTTCCCAGCCTTTACATTTTAAAATCCAACCTGGCTGGCCGCCGCCGCCAGCATTACCACCACGAGGAACAGCATCACCAAACGTACCATTTGGATATTGCGGGTATTCTTCAAGGTAGCCAATTTTCTCTAATCGTTGCTGGTCACGAAGTTTGACTCGGCACAAGTTGAGTACAGCGTCTTGCATCGACATAGTCACTCGCTGACCTTTGCCTGTTTTCTCGCGGTGTAATAGCGCTGCAAGTAAGCCTATGAGCAAGTGCATACCCGTATTGCTATCACCTAATGCTGCGGCACTCACTAATGGTGGGCCATCCCAAAAACCTGTCGTGGAGGCAGCTCCACCAGCAGCTTGGGCAACGTTCTCGTAGGCTTTAACATTTGCATAAGGAGAGTCTTCATCAAAACCTTTGATGGAACCGAAAATCAAACGAGGATTTAATTCTTGAATGTGTTCCCAAGTGAAACCCATATGGTCAATTGCACCTGGATGGAAGTTCTCAACGAGGACGTCGGCTTGCTTAATCAGCCGCTCCATCACCTCTTTACCTTCTGGTGTTTTGGTATTTAATTCTACTGAGCGCTTATTACTATTAAGCATTGTGAAATACAGCGCATCCACATCAGGGATATCCCTTAATTGATTGCGCGTGACATCTCCAACTCCCGGACGTTCAATCTTAATAACATCCGCGCCGAACCACGCTAACATTTGAGTACAAGATGGCCCTGATTGTACACCGGTGAAATCCAGTACTTTAATACCTTGTAAAGGAAGATCCATGTGTTACCTCTTTATTTAGCTGTCGTAAAAGGAATGTATGACGGTTCAATTATTTAGCTGCGTTAAAAAGATATTTATATATATGATGGTTTTTATATTTATTACTAACTACATGACTATTTTTATTAAATAATATCACCAATGTCCAGTAATTAATTCTATTAATATATGTAAACCATATCATTCTTAAAATACTCCAACGCCAGCATATTAATTCAACTTAAACTTGCAATTAGAAACAAAATATCGAATTAATCAACAACGTTCATTTAAGATAGCTATTTATTGATCTAATATCAATATTCAATAGCTATTCACAAAGAAATAACAATTATAAAAATTATTTATTATCAACAAATTAAAGAATTATCATCTTTTTTTTACATAAAAATAAAACAAATAAATATTTATTTGTTTATTCTTGGTTTAAAAACCAATGTAAATTATACGCGAAATAAGAGCATCTTTATTTGATGTGTATTTTGTATTAATCTTATTTTGATTAACTATAATGATAATAAATCGTAAACAGGTCATCAAATAAATATATCTAATTTTCTTTCTTTCAAATAAATTGAATGTTTATATTTTTTAGATATAAAAAACCCACAAATAACATTAGTCATTTGTGGGTTTGATAACAACAATAATAAAACTTAGTTTTTCTCTTGTTGCTGTTTTTGCTGTTTTTCTTTTTCCAAAAGCTGACGGTACCACAATGGATGGTGCTTTCTAGCCCAACCACGAGTCACCCAACCTTCAACCATCGCACGCACTGAACCTTTCACCCAAATCGCAGCATAAGCGTGAACCACAATCATGATGATCAGCGCAATCGCAGAGAGCGAGTGAATAAGAATAGCTGCACGATAAACAGGGATTGGGAAGTAATCGGCGAAATAAGGACGCCACATGATCACACCCGTGACCACCAGCGCTAATAAGCAGATAGTGACTACCCAATACACCCCTTTTTGGCCGAGGTTATATTGACCTACATCACCTGCTTCTTCGTTTTTCAGTACTTTACCGATATTTTTTGCCCACTTGATATCTTCTTTATTAATGAAGTTATGGTGGAAATAGCGGAAGAACATAAATACGAACAGCAAGAACATCGCCGTACCCACAAATGGATGCAAAATTCGCGACAGCTGTGGTGTGCCTAAAATGTTCATAAACCAGTTTAGTGAAGGGAAAAAGAACCCTAACCCACTGATTGCGGTGAACAAAAAGCAAATCACAACCGCCCAGTGATTGATCCTTTCAATCGGTTTATGGCGGATGATTTTGTCGTTATCATCTGGCATCATTTCTGATCCTCCCCTTCTTTTGATTTCGAAGTGTCAGAGGACATTGCATTATGCAAATCTTCTAAAGCTTCTTCTTCATCTTTTTTGGAGACGCGGTTCGGACCAATACCCACATAGTGGAAGATGGCCGCCGCAAATGTTGCAGCAAAACCAACCGCTGCTAACGGCTTCCAGATACCTTTCCAGAAAGTGACTGTAGGGCTGATTGTCGGGTTTTCCGGCAATCCGTGATACAACTGCGGTTTATCTGCATGGTGTAAAACGTACATCACGTGCGTACCACCAACCCCCTCAGGGTCATATAAACCTGCGTTTGCATAACCACGAGTTTTCAGCTCTTCAACACGCTCACCAGCCATGTTAATCATGTCTTCTTTGCTACCGAAGTGGATAGCGCCGGTTGGACACGTTTTCACACACGCAGGCTCTTGACCGACTTCAACACGGTCAACACACAGCGTACATTTGTATGCACGGTTATCTTCTGGGTTGATGCGCGGTACATCAAACGGACAACCCGCAATACAATAACCACAACCAATACAATGTTCTGATTGGAAATCAACGATACCGTTTTTGTACTGTACTATCGCGCCTTCCGAAGGGCACGCCTTCAGACAGCCTGGGTCAGCACAGTGCATACAACCATCTTTACGGATCAGCCATTCAAATTTATCGTTCTCTTCCACTTCAGAGAAGCGCATTACCGTCCATGATTTAGCGGTTAAATCTGTTGGGTTATCATATACCCCAACGTTCGTCCCGATTTTGTCACGGATATCGTTCCATTCGGAACACGCGACCTGACAAGCTTTACAGCCGATACAGGTCGTCACATCGATAAGCTTTGCAACTTCTTCCTTATAGTCCCGCACCTGAGGCGCGGGAGTCAGGGAATTGGTGGCAGAGCGACGAATAATGTCCTGAGATTGCATTGACATAATTTATCTCCTTACACCTTTTCCACATTGACAAGGAACGATTTAAATTCCGGTGTCTGAGTATTCGCATCACCCACATACGGCGTTAACGTGTTAGCAATAAAGCCTTTCACAGCCAAGCCTTCAAAGCCCCAGTGAATAGGGATACCGATAGTATCAATATCTTTACCTGCCACTTTCAGCGTATGAATACGTTTGGTGACCACCGCTTTTGCTTTGATATAACCGCGTTTAGAGCTGACTTTCACCGTATCACCTTGTTTGATACCTTTTTCATTCGCCAGACGTTCACCAATTTCAATGAACTGTTGTGGCTGAATGATGGCATTTAACAAGGCATGCTTTGTCCAATAGTGGAAATGTTCAGTCAAACGATAAGTCGTTCCCACATAAGGGAATTCTGTCGCTTTACCCATTTGTGCCCAGTCATCTTTAAACACACGAGCAGCAGGGTTTGATACGACTTTTGGATGCAATGGGTTAGTATCCAGCGGCGTTTCAATTGGTTCGTAGTGCTCTGGGAATGGGCCTTCAGCCATTTTATCCAGTGCGAATAGACGTCCCATACCTTCTGGCTGCATGATAAACGGACCAACACCACTTCCCGGCGCAGCATTGCTATAGTCAGGAATATCCATTCCTATCCATTTGCTACCGTTCCACTCGAGGATTTGGCGTTTCGGATCCCACGGTTTACCCATTGGGTCTGCCGATGCACGGTTATAAATCACACGACGGTTTAGAGGCCACGCCCATGCCCAACCTAATGTGTTACCTAGACCCGTTGGGTCAGAGTTATCACGGTTAGCCATTTGGTTACCTTTCGGCGTCCAACTACCGGTGAAAATCCAGCAACCACTTGCAGTAGTACCATCATCACGCAATTGGGCAAACGAACTCAACAGCTCACCTTTTTTCGCAATAACGTTGCCATCCGCATCTTTTAAGTCAACTAAAGCATA
This sequence comes from Providencia sp. PROV255, assembly GCF_028478065.1. Classification (NCBI taxonomy): domain Bacteria; kingdom Pseudomonadati; phylum Pseudomonadota; class Gammaproteobacteria; order Enterobacterales; family Morganellaceae; genus Providencia; species Providencia sp. PROV255. Next base: position 27,877 of record NZ_JAMPMI010000016.1, read on the forward strand.
ACCATTGTTTTCTTGAGCGACTTCTTCTGGCGTTGGGTTATCACGGTCGAAGTAATTCCAAGTCATACTTAGAACTTGTTCAGGTACTGCACCACCTTCAGAGGCATACAGTTGGCGTAGACGATGGAAAATACCAGACAGAATTTCACCATCACTGATCGCTTCACCTGGGGCATCCGCACCTTTCCAGTGCCATTGTAACCAACGCGCTGAGTTAACAATCGAACCATTTTCTTCAGCAAAACAGCAAGATGGCAGGCGGAATACCGTAGTTTGGATTTCTTCCGGATTCACATCATTCATTTCGCCGTGGTTTTGCCAGAAATTCGAGGTTTCCGTATTCAGTGGGTCAACGGTAATCAAAAATTTCAGTTTTGACAGCGACTTAACGACTTTGTTTTTATTCGGGAATGATGCTAATGGGTTAAAGCCTTGGCAGATATAGCCGTTAACTTCCCCTTTATCCATCATTTCGAAATAACGCAGCACATCATAGCCTTGATCCCATTTCGGTAATAAATCAAAGCCCCAATTATTTTCTTTCTGCGCTTTATCTCCGTAGAAAGTCTTCATCAAACTAACAAAGAATTTCGGGTAGTTACCCCAATAGTTAACTTGACCTTCAACCGTTGCTTTTGGCGTGTTTGCAGCTAAGTAACTTTCTAATGTGGTTTGTTTGTCTGATGGTAAGGTTAAATAACCCGGTAAGCTCTGAGATAGCAAACCTAAGTCAGTTAGACCTTGGATATTAGAGTGACCACGCAGTGCGTTTACACCACCTCCTAACATCCCCATATTACCCAGCAGTAATTGGATCATCGCCATGGTACGAATATTTTGCGCACCCACGGTATGTTGAGTCCAACCTAATGCATATAAGAACGATGCTGTTTTATCTTTAGCACTCGTTTCTGCAAGGTATTCACAGACTTGCAAGAAATCTTTAATTGGCGTACCACAGATGTTATTCACCACTTCAGGTGTATAACGGCTGACGTGTTCTTTTAATAGATTTAACACACAACGTGGGTGTTTCAGAGTCGGATCGCGCAGCGCAAGGCCGTTTTCATCCATCTCATAGTTCCACGTGGTTTTATCATATTGACGTTTTTCTTCGTCATAACCTGTAAACAGGCCGTCATCAAAACCATAATCTTCACGAATAACTAAACTGGCGTTGGTATACGCTTCCACGTATTCACGCTGAATTTTTTCATTATCCAGTAAGTATTTGATAACACCTGATAAGAACGCGATATCTGTACCCGAACGGATAGGCGTGTAAAAATCCGCCACTGCCGCAGTACGGGTAAAGCGTGGGTCAATAACAATAAGTTTGGCTTTATTATGGATTTTAGCTTCCATCGCCCAGCGGAAACCGACTGGATGCGCTTCTGCTGCATTTCCACCCATAACGACAACTAGGTTTGCATTTTTAATGTCAACCCAGTGGTTGGTCATCGCACCGCGACCAAATGTTGGAGCAAGACTTGCTACCGTTGGTCCGTGTCAGACACGCGCTTGGTTATCAACGGCAAGCATGCCGAGAGCGCGGGTGAATTTTTGCGTTACAAATCCGCTTTCGTTACTCCCCGCCGATGCGCATAGCATACCGGTGGTCAGCCAACGATTTACCGTGACACCGTCTTTATTTTTCTCAATAAAGTTCGCATCGCGGTCTTCTTTCATTAACTTAGCGATACGGTCAAATGCTTCGTTCCACGTGATACGTTTCCACTCATTAGTACCCGGCTCACGCACTTCAGGATACTTCAAGCGGCTTTCACTGTGGATGAAATCGATAAGTCCAGCACCTTTCGGACAAAGTGCACCACGGTTTACCGGATGATCCGGGTCCCCTTCAATATGGAAAATGCTCTCTTTTGCATTTTTCGCGCCATCACCGAGGCTGTACATTAACAGCCCACAGCCGACAGAACAGTAGGTACAGGTATTTCTGGTCTCTTTCGCACGCAGTAATTTATACTGGCGCGTTGACGCTAACGCGGTGGCGGGTGCAAAACCCAAGGCCGCTGCCGTCGTACCTGCCATACCGCCAGCGCAGATCTTAAAGAACTGCCTTCTGCTGACTTGCATGGGGATCTCCTCATTTACATTGCTCATGTTTACCTAACGCCAATCGCGATAATCAGGTAAACTGTTTTTATTCAACGTCTTCCTTACGTCCCAGGTTCATTGCCCGGCAAATGGTGTAAATTCTTTTTACCCATAATTAATATTATGTATCATTAATGCTAGGAATTCATCTAATGTATGAAACAAATACTACAAATGACTCCAAATTAACCAAAATGATTGGCTTAAATCACACAACCGTGCAACAAAAAGGCAACCTGAATTTACTCGTAAATGACTATGTAGCAGAAGAATCTCCTGTCGCTTTAGTCTTCAATGGCATATCCCATGTGGTAATGATGGCAACGCCAAAAGATCTTGAGGATTTTGCAGTCGGCTTCGCACTTTCTGAAGGGATAATACAGTCAGATGATGAAATTCGTGGAATTGATATCGTGGAAGGCTGCAACCGCGGAATTGAAGTGCATGTTGAATTATCTAGCCGTCGGTTTATGGAACTCAAAGAACGTCGCCGTAATTTAGCAGGGCGTACAGGCTGTGGTATTTGTGGCACTGAGCAACTCGATGAAATTTTCAAACCGATCGCCCCACTACCTTTCACCCAAACCTTCTCTCTCTCGCATCTCGATAATGCATTACATGAATTGAAAAAAGTGCAAGAAATTGGCGCACTGACAGGTTGTACCCATGCGGCCGCATGGATTTCACCAGAAGGGCAATTAGTCGGTGGATGTGAAGATGTCGGCCGTCATGTGGCTCTGGATAAACTTTTAGGTATGAAACATCGTAACCAATGGCAACAAGGCGCAGTACTGGTTTCTAGCCGTGCTAGCTATGAAATGGTACAAAAAGCCGCTAGCTGTGGTGCAGAAATTCTATTTGCTGTTTCCGCCGCCACTGCACTCGCTATTGAAGTCGCGGAAAAAGCCAATTTGACCTTAGTCGGTTTTTGTCGTCAAGGTAAAGCGACGGTGTTTACGCACGGGAGTCGGGTAAGGGATTAACTTTCCAACTGAAGATAATCATTTTAGATTAAGAGAAGTCAGAATAGCTTAATAGCGAATTAAGGCAGGAAAAACGCGGGGACTACCGATAAAACAAACCTACACGGTATGACGTGTAGGTTTTAGGCGATACCGCATCACTTCCCAATACAAAAACTTGAGAAAATACGGCCTAATAAATCATCAGAAGTGAACTCGCCAGTGATTTCGCTGAGTTCTTGCTGAGCTAAACGTAATTCTTCCGCTAATAACTCACCGGAGCGAGCGTTCACTAACTGGTCATAGCCCTGTTCTAGGTGAACAGCTGCCGCATTCAATGCTTGTAAATGGCGACTACGAGCAAGGAAACCACCCTCAGTATTGCTATTAAAGCCAATGGTTTCTTTTAGGTGATCGCGCAACAAATCAATGCCTTTTTCTTCGCGTGCAGACAAACGAATTAACGGATAACGAGTATTATCAATAAACTCAACTGGTTCGCCTGTCATATCGGCTTTGTTACGAATTACGGTGACCGGAAGTTCATCAGGTAAGCGCGCCATAAATTCAGGCCAAATTTCTTGTGGTTCCGTGGCATTAGTTGTAGTGCTATCAACCATAAACAGCACATGGTCCGCTTGTTCAATTTCTTTCCAAGCTCGTTCGATACCAATTCGCTCAACTTCATCACTGGCTTCGCGCAGGCCTGCAGTATCAATGATATGCAATGGCATACCATCAATATGAATATGTTCACGTAATACATCACGCGTCGTTCCCGCAATATCCGTGACAATCGCAGCCTCACGCCCCGCCAATGCATTTAGCAAGCTCGATTTTCCTGCATTTGGGCGCCCTGCAATTACCACTTTCATTCCTTCACGCAATAAACTACCTTGGCGCGCTTGGGAGCGAACTTGTTCTAAATCTGCCACCACTTCGTTGAGTTTAGCTTCAATTTTACCGTCAGACAGGAAGTCAATTTCTTCATCTGGGAAATCGATAGCTGCTTCCACATAGATGCGCAAGTGAGTGAGTGCTTCCACCAATTGGTGAATATGAGAAGAAAATGCGCCCTGTAACGAATTCATCGCTGAACGCGCCGCTTGTTCAGAACTCGCGTCAATCAAATCGGCAATTGCTTCCGCTTGGGCTAAATCGAGCTTATCGTTTAAAAATGCTCGCTCAGAAAATTCACCAGGATTCGCAATGCGAATACCATCAATCGTTAGTATTCTTCTGAGCAATAAATCAAGAATAACTGGCCCGCCGTGTCCTTGTAATTCAAGCACATCTTCACCCGTAAATGAATTTGGCCCAGGGAAGTAAAGCGCAATACCTTGGTCAAGAACAGAGCTATCCTCATCACGAAATGGCAGGTAATCCGCATAACGTGGTTTAGGGAGTTTTCCCAACACGATTTCGGCAATCTGCGCCGCTTTCGGGCCAGATACACGTAAAATACCGACACCACCACGACCGGGAGGTGTTGCCTGTGCGACGATAGTATCGTTGATTTGCATGATGTTTCTCTGTTTTGACTTAAAAACTGTTTTTTGAAAAGAATAAAGGCGACCGTGTTTGGTCGCCTTAATACTACTATAGAATCCCGCTTTGTGAAGCCATTCTCAGTTTACTGAGAAGCGAGACTATTTTTTCTCTTTTTTATCGCGACTGTGCAGACCACGTTTTTCCAGACCACGGTAAATCACTTGTTGCTGGATGATGGTGACTAAGTTACTCACGATATAATACAGAACCAGACCTGATGGGAACCACAGGAAGAAGATGGTGAACACGACTGGCATGTACGTCATAATCTTCTGCTGCATTGGGTCAGTCACAGCGGTTGGTGACATTTTCTGAATCACAAACATCGTCACACCCATCAATACTGGCAGAATGTAGTACGGGTCTTGTGCAGACAAGTCTTGAATCCAACCAAAGAATGGTGCGTGACGCAGTTCAACAGAACCCATCAACATATAGTAAAGTGCAAGGAAGATAGGCATTTGAATCAGCAGAGGTAAACAACCACCCAGTGGGTTTACTTTTTCTGCTTTATACATCGCCATCATTTCTTGGCTCATACGTTGTTTATCATCACCAATACGCTCACGCATTGCAGCCAGTTTAGGTTGCAGTAAACGCATTTTCGCCATCGAGGTGTACTGTGCTTTAGTCAGTGGGTACATAATACCACGAACGATAAAGGTGATAACGATGATAGCAATACCCCAGTTACCCACAAAACCGTGAATGAATTTCAGCAGTTTAAACAGTGGCTGAGAGATAAACCATAACCAACCATAATCAACGGTTAAGTCTAAATGTGGTGCAACTGCAGCCATTTCAGACTGAATTTCAGGACCAACCCATAACGTTGATGAATAAGTACCAGCGCCATTAGCTGCGATAGTCATTGGTTCACTCTTATAACCAATGATGGCAGATTTTTTATCAAGGTCAATGGTGTAGAAAGTACTCTTTTCAGCACTTGCCGGGATCCACGCGGTTGCAAAATACTGTTGCAACATCGCTACCCAGCCACCTTTGGTGGTTAAGTCGAGGTTTTTATCTTCGATGTCGCCAAAGCTATATTTTTTATAGTTGTTTTCATCAGAAGAATACGCCGCACCACGATAGGTATGCAGAGCAAAATTGCTGCTGCCAGTGTCACGCTCTTTAGGTAACTCGATAGTTTGTTTTAACTGACCGAAGAAAGCGAGACTCAGTGGTTGAGCGGTTGGGTTTTGAATACTGTATTCAACTTCAACAGTATATTGGCCACGTTTAACAATGTACGTTTTCTGATATATAACACCGTTATTATCAGTAAATGTCATTGGTACGCGCAAGACGTCTTGGCCTTTCTCTAATGTGAAAGTTGTAGAATCTGCGCTATACAGCGGACGTTCGCCATTATTATTTGCTGGGTTGTCTGGACCATGAAGACCAATCAAACCACTCTGTGCCTGGTAGACAAAGCCTGGATTAGTTTCCAGTAAACGGAAAGGGCTTTCCGAATGAAGGGTCGCAGGATAGGCTAACAGGTCAGCCTCATCGATATCACCACCACGAGTATTGATGCGAATATCCAGTACATCAGTTTTGACTGTGATGAGCTTACCTTGCCCACTGCCAGTTACGGCTTGAGCATCACTGCTTGGCATATCCGCTTGTTGCGAAGTTTGAACAGTTTTAACGTCCTGAGCAACTTTATCGCTCTCCCAGGCCTGCCAAACTAAGAACGACACGAACAACAAAGCGATGAGTAGAAGATTGCGTTGCGAATCCATCGTTATAATTCTCTATTATCATCAGTTTTTCTAGGTGGGACAGGATCATCTCCACCAGCGTGTAAAGGGTGGCATTTTAATACGCGTTTCGCCGTTAACCAACTCCCTTTTAGCATACCAAACCTGCGCAATGCCTCAATTCCGTAATTTGAACAAGTAGGATTGAAGCGACAACGAGGCCCTAACAACGGGCTAATTGCCAGTTGGTAGCCTCTGATCAGCATGATCAGGATTTTTGAGCCAAGCGACGGTGACGACGCCATAACTTATCCAATGCTTCCGTGATCTGTTGATTGTCGAGATTAGCGACCCCTTTCCTTACCAATACCACAAAGTCCATTGAAGGCAACTCATGTTGATGCAGACGAAAATATTCACGCGCTAACCGTTTAATACGATTTCGCTCATGAGCTCGTTTAACATTTTTTTTGGCGATGGTAAGACCGATGCGGGGATGCCCCAGCTCGTTTAGGCGACCAAGGATTGTTATCTCTGGGGAACTCGCCCTCTGCGGCTGCTTAAAGACATTATCGAAATGCCTGGGAGTTAACAAACGTAACTCCCGGGTAAAAGCGAGCGTAACCACTTGAATAGAGGGCTAGCTTTATTACTTAGATGAAACGGTCAGACGAGCGCGGCCTTTAGCACGACGGCGAGCCAGAACCTGACGACCATTTTTAGTGGCCATACGAGCACGGAAACCGTGTGAACGGTTGCGCTTCAGTACGGACGGTTGAAAAGTGCGTTTCATAACGATTTCTACCTAACTTTTAAATTTATTACTGATTCAGTAAACGCGTTGGCAACCAGTGGAAACTGATTTACACCTGTGCCTCTATCGCAACAATATAGAAAGAGGCAGGATTGTAATAAAACATAGGGGGTCACGTCAATGAAATGACGCAATCAAACCACTTTTATTTATAGCCTGGCTGACCGGTTTGCCGACATATGTTGTGACAGCCGACGAATGATTACATTCGCATACTGGCTGAAAACCTGTTTTTTGCCCCGCCCCACCTAACATTAACGTTAAAATAAAGCGATATAGCCCAACAAGTTTACCTCAGTTTCGTGTAAAAATCACATCTGTACTGTACACAGGGAGGAAGATTATACGGACTCCGACCCAAAGCGCAAGGATCTTCAAGAGATCTAAAAATATTTTTTGATCATACAGAATATTTACTGTAAATCGTCTAAAGTTATCCCCAGCATGTGGAAAAATGACGATAAATTTAGGTAGCCCAGTCTATTTCTTCTTTATAAGAGGGGCCTTATCACATTTACCTGTGGATAAAAAGCATAAAAACTGTGTAAAAGAATGGAGATCTCTGACTAATTTTGCGGTATGATCGCTGGTCTATTTCTGATCCATCGATCGGCAATATGCAGTAAGTAAGCGTTAATCTAAAATATTTTTGGGTCATAGCACTAAGAATGAGCCCGAGAAACTCTTTGTTTACATCCGTACTTCTTGTTCCATTGACCTTGTTTAGGGGAGTCCAACGTGTCACTTTCGCTTTGGCAGCAATGTCTTGCCCGATTGCAGGATGAACTACCTGCCACAGAATTCAGTATGTGGATACGACCCCTTCAAGCTGAATTAAACGACAATACACTGGCACTTTATGCCCCAAATCGTTTCGTTCTCGACTGGGTTAGAGACAAGTACATCAATAATATCAATGAATTATTGAATGACTTTTGTGGAACTGACGCGCCTGCACTACACTTTGAGGTAGGCAACAAACCGATTACAGTCGCACCGGCAACAACACAAGCACGTACAACTCAACAAGTACCTGCGTTTGCCGTTCCGTCAGCCCCAATTAAACCGAGTTGGGACAACTCAGCCAAAGTACAACCAGAAGTTGCTTATCGTTCTAATGTAAACCCTAAGCACACTTTTGATAACTTTGTTGAAGGTAAATCGAACCAATTGGCTCGCGCTGCTGCGAGGCAAGTGGCAGAAAATCCAGGTGGTGCCTACAACCCATTATTTCTTTATGGTGGGACTGGTTTAGGTAAAACCCACTTATTACATGCTGTCGGCAATAGTATTATGCAGCATAAAGCCAACGCTCGCGTGGTTTATATGCACTCTGAACGTTTTGTTCAAGATATGGTCAAAGCTCTACAGAACAACGCAATTGAAGAATTCAAACGTTATTACCGTTCTGTAGATGCGCTACTCATTGATGATATCCAGTTTTTTGCTAACAAAGAGCGCTCACAAGAAGAATTTTTCCATACTTTTAATGCGCTACTGGAAGGCAATCAGCAAATTATTTTGACCTCTGACCGTTACCCAAAAGAGATTAACGGTGTGGAAGATCGCTTAAAATCGCGTTTTGGTTGGGGCCTAACTGTTGCAATCGAACCACCAGAGTTAGAAACTCGCGTGGCGATTTTAATGAAAAAAGCAGATGAAAATGAAATCCAACTTCCGGGTGAAGTGGCCTTTTTCATCGCCAAACGCCTTCGCTCGAACGTTCGTGAATTAGAAGGGGCGTTAAATCGTGTGATTGCCAACGCAAACTTTACTGGCCGCGCGATTACTATCGATTTTGTCAGAGAAGCACTGCGTGACCTATTAGCACTACAAGAAAAGCTGGTAACTATTGATAATATTCAAAAAACAGTTGCTGAATATTATAAAATTAAGGTAGCAGATTTATTGTCTAAGCGCCGTTCCCGTTCTGTCGCGCGTCCGCGTCAGATGGCAATGGCACTGGCAAAAGAGCTGACTAACCATAGTTTACCTGAAATCGGGGATGCCTTTGGCGGCCGTGACCATACCACGGTGTTACATGCTTGCCGTAAAATTGAACAATTACGGGAAGAAAGCCATGACATCAAAGAAGATTTTTCTAATTTAATCAGAACATTATCATCTTAATTGCTATGAAATTTACAATAGAACGCGAGCAGTTATTAAAACCGTTACAACAGGTTAGTGGTCCTTTAGGTGGGCGTCCAACTCTGCCTATTTTAGGTAACCTTTTATTACAGGTGAAAGAAGGCACCCTCCAACTCACTGGGACCGACCTTGAAATGGAGATGATGGCCAATGTTGCCCTAACAGGGGAGCACGAAATTGGCGCAACCACCGTGCCCGCACGCAAATTTTTTGATATCTGGCGTGGGTTACCTGAAGGTTCTGAAATTCATGTAGAGCTGAATGATGACAGACTGCTCGTCCGTTCTGGACGTAGCCGCTTTTCATTATCCACATTGCCAGCTGCTGACTTTCCAAACTTGGATGACTGGCAAAGCGAAGTGGAATTTTCTCTTCCGCAATCAATACTGAAACGTTTAATTGAAGCTACTCAGTTTTCAATGGCGCACCAAGATGTCCGTTATTACCTTAACGGTATGCTATTTGAAACCGAAGACCAAATGCTCAGAACCGTTTCCACAGACGGTCACAGGCTTGCCGTGTGTGCGATGGATATTGGTCAATCGCTACCTTCTCATTCAGTGATAGTACCTCGTAAAGGGGTCATTGAGTTAATGCGTTTGTTAGATGGTGGTGACACCCCTCTACAACTGCAAATCGGCAGTAATAATATTCGTGCTCACGTTGGGGATTTTATCTTTACCTCTAAATTGGTTGACGGCCGTTTCCCTGATTACCGCCGAGTACTACCGAAAAATCCAAACAAAACCTTAGAAGCACGCTGTGATTTACTCAAACAAGCCTTTTCTCGCGCTGCGATTTTATCGAATGAGAAATTCCGCGGTGTGCGTTTATATTTCAGTGAAAACCAACTGCGCATTACAGCTAATAACCCAGAGCAAGAAGAAGCTGAAGAAATTGTTGATGTTAGCTACCAAGGTACTGAGATGGAAATTGGCTTTAACGTCAGCTACATCTTAGATGTCTTAAATGCACTAAAAAGTGAAAATGTGCAACTTCTGTTAACCGATGCCGTTTCCAGTGTGCAGATTGAAGACGCTGACAGTAAAGCAGCGGTGTATGTTGTCATGCCAATGCGCTTGTAATCGGTATTTATGATCCTTTCGCGTTTATTGATCCGTGATTTTCGAAATATTGAAAATGCGGATCTCTCCCTTGCTAATGGGTTCAATTTTTTAATTGGCCCCAATGGGAGCGGTAAAACCAGCATATTGGAAGCCATATATACACTCGGTCATGGCCGTGCATTTCGCAGCATTCAAGCGAACCGAGTTATTCGTCATGAGCAAGAGCAATTCATTCTTCATGGTAAACTTAGCCATTTAGATGAACAGCGAAACGACCTTTCACTAGGTTTAAGCAAAAACCGTGATGGTGATAGTAAAGTTCGAATAGACGGTACTGATGGCCATAAAATTGCAGAGCTAGCAAAATTATTGCCAATGCAACTGATTACCCCTGAAGGGTTTACTTTGCTAAATGGTGGTCCTAAATATCGACGTGCTTTTATTGATTGGGGTTGTTTTCACAATGACCCGCTGTTTTTTTCAGTATGGTCAGATTTAAAACGGTTATTAAAACAACGCAATGCCGCTTTACGGCAAGTTACTCGTTATGAGCAAATTCGTCATTGGGATAAACAACTGGCACCGCTTTCTGAGCAAATAAGCCAATGGCGCCATGACTATATTGCAGGTATTGCCGAAAATATCGAGCAAACTTGCCAACAATTTTTACCCGAATTTTCACTCTCAGTATCCTTCCAACGCGGTTGGGATAAAGAAATTGATTATTCAGAACAATTAGAGCGCCAATTTGAGCGTGATAGAGCGCTAACCTATACCGCTTCAGGGCCACATAAAGCTGATTTGCGTATTCGAGCAAATGGAACACCTGTTGAAGATATGCTTTCACGAGGCCAATTGAAGCTACTTATGTGTGCATTAAGATTAGCGCAGGGTGAGTTTTTCACCCATCAGAGCGGGCAACGATGCCTGTATCTACTGGATGATTTTGCTTCTGAACTTGATGCTGGCCGTCGCCAATTACTGGCAGCCCGCCTCAAAGCTACACAAGCGCAAGTGTTTGTCAGTGCCATTACACCTGAGCAAGTTAATGATATGATAGATGCAAATAGCAAGATGTTTAGTGTAGAACATGGCAAAATAGAAGTTCAACCTCAGGAATAGAAAGAGCAGGAAACGTTGATGTCGAATACATATGACTCCTCAAGTATCAAGGTATTAAAAGGACTGGATGCGGTGCGTAAGCGCCCGGGCATGTATATCGGTGATACAGACGATGGAACAGGTCTTCATCACATGGTTTTCGAGGTTGTCGACAACGCTATCGACGAAGCCCTCGCAGGCTTTTGTGATGATATCGTGATCACTATCCATGCCGATAACTCTATCTCCGTACAGGATGATGGACGTGGTATCCCTACAGGTATCCACGAAGAAGAAGGTGTATCAGCCGCAGAGGTTATCATGACCGTTCTGCACGCAGGCGGAAAATTTGATGACAACTCCTATAAAGTCTCCGGTGGTTTACACGGTGTTGGGGTTTCCGTTGTTAACGCCTTATCTGAAAAATTAGAATTAGTTATCCGCCGTGATGGCAAAGTTCATGAGCAAATCTACAAACACGGTGAGCCTCAAGGGCCTCTGACTGTTGTCGGTGAAACTGACCAAACAGGAACACGCGTTCGTTTTTGGCCAAGCATGGACACCTTTAAAGGTGTGACTGAATTTGAATATGATGTCTTAGCAAAACGCTTACGTGAGTTATCGTTCCTAAACTCAGGTGTTTCTATTAAGCTCGTCGATAAACGCGATGGCAAAGAAGACCATTTCCATTATGAAGGCGGTATCAAAGCCTTTGTTGAGTATTTAAGCCGTAATAAAACCCCTATCCACCCTTCTGTCTTTTATTTTTCAACTGAAAAAGACGGTATTGGCGTTGAAGTTTCAATGCAGTGGAATGATGGGTTCCAAGAAAATGTATACTGCTTCACCAATAACATTCCTCAGCGCGATGGGGGTACTCACCTCGCTGGTTTCCGTGCAGCAATGACACGCACATTAAATAACTACATGGAAAAAGAAGGCTATCAGAAGAAAAGCAAAGTCAACGCAACCGGTGACGATGCACGTGAAGGCCTGATTGCAGTTATTTCAGTAAAAGTTCCCGACCCTAAATTCTCATCACAAACCAAAGAAAAATTGGTCTCTTCCGAAGTGAAAACGGCGGTTGAAACGATGATGAACGAAAAACTGGTTGAATATTTACTGGAAAACCCGAACGATGCAAAAATCGTTGTGGGCAAAATTATTGATGCCGCACGCGCACGTGAAGCGGCGCGCAAAGCTCGCGAAATGACTCGTCGTAAAGGCGCATTAGATTTAGCTGGCTTGCCAGGTAAACTGGCTGACTGCCAAGAACGTGACCCTGCACTATCTGAACTGTACCTTGTGGAAGGGGACTCCGCGGGCGGCTCTGCAAAACAAGGCCGTAACCGTAAGAACCAAGCCATTTTGCCACTGAAAGGTAAAATTCTAAACGTAGAAAAAGCGCGTTTCGATAAAATGCTATCTTCACAGGAAGTTGCAACCCTGATTACGGCATTAGGCTGTGGTATTGGCCGTGATGAATACAATCCTGACAAACTGCGTTATCACAGCATTATTATCATGACGGATGCGGACGTCGATGGTTCGCACATTCGTACGTTACTGTTGACCTTCTTCTATCGCCAAATGCCTGAAATCGTTGAACGTGGCCATATCTTTATTGCTCAACCACCACTGTATAAAGTGAAACGTGGTAAACAAGAGCAGTACATTAAAGATGACGATGCGATGGACGATTACCTGATTTCTATCGCCCTTGATGGCGCAGAGCTGCATTTAAGTGCCGAAGCGCCAGCTATGAAAGGTGAAGAACTCGAAAAACTGGTTGTCGAATATAATGCCGCACACCGTATTATTCGTCGTCTTGAGCGCCTTTATCCTCAAGCCCTACTTAACAGCCTGGTTTATCAGTCAACCTTGACTGAAGATGATTTAAAAGTCAGCGAAAAAGTGGAAGAATGGGCTAAAACGCTGGTTAAGCGCTTAGAAGATAACGAACAATTCGGTAGCACTTATAGCTATGTCATTAATGAAAACCGTGAACGTCAATTATTCGAGCCAACAATCCGTATTCGTACCCATGGTGTTGATACCGACTATAACCTCGATTTTGACTTTGTTCATGGCAGCGAATACCGCCGTATCACTCATTTAGGCGACTTAATCAGCGGCTTAATTGAAGAAGGTGCTTATATCAAGCGCGGTGAACGTCGCCAAGATATCAGTAACTTTGAAGAAGCTCTGGCTTGGTTAACACGTGAGTCTCGTCGTGGCCTATACGTACAACGTTATAAAGGTCTTGGTGAAATGAACCCAGAACAACTTTGGGAAACCACCATGAACCCAGAAACGCGCCGTATGATGCGTGTGACGGTGAAAGATGCGATTGCAACAGACTTACTATTCACCACATTAATGGGTGATGCTGTTGAGCCACGTCGTGCATTTATCGAAGAAAATGCCTTAAAAGCAGCGAATATTGATATCTAATTATTCAGCTAACTAAATAATATTTAATAACCCCATCCGAAAGTTTGGGGTTATTTTTTTGATTTTTTCTATAATTATTATCTTATTTTTATGATTTAATTAAACCAATAATAAAAAACAAAAAAACGAAACTAATCAATACAAAACCACTTTACAAAGGAAAAAAAATTAAAAAATAAAGCTTAACGCTCTAATTAATAAGATTTTTTTATTTTCAAAACTGTCATAAAAAATAAACATATTATAAATAAACTCCGCAAAATAAAATTTTTACCAAGAGCATCGGCGGAATTATAATGAGAAAAACTTTTATTTCAGCATCAATGACTTTATTGCCATTCATATTCATGAATACTCTAACAGCTAAAACTAATATTTTAGAATTAGAGAAAAATATTATTGATACAAGAGGTGTATGGCTTGAAGACATTAAAAATAATATTATTAATAATACGCCTAAAGAAGGCAGCGAAGTTGCTGAGCAAGATAGGCTTATTAGTAACGAATACATCAATATCACTGGTGAGCGGGAAAGTTTAGCACTCGCAGATAAATCCCAAGACTCAGGTTATTTATTTAACAGTTATCAAACGATACTGTTTGGTAAACATGATATTAATCTAAGAGATCATAACCAATATAAAGCAATCAGCTTATTACATGATACAAGTACTCGTGCCTATGATGAAAAAAAACAACGTACTAGGTCAATTGATTTTATTCTAAAAGATCATTTTAAACGCGGTCGTCCTTATCAAGTATTGGATGAAGAAGGTCACTATATTGCAGGCTATTCACAAATACAGGGCTCATCTTACCCTAGTGGCCATACGTGGAATGGTTTTAAGCAAGCTGCGGTATTGGCGATGATTTTTCCTGAAAAAGGCAGTGAAACTTTCAATCGAGCTATTGAATATGGTGAAAGCCGTGTGATTGTTGGCGCACACTTTGCCACTGATACAATCGCTTCTCGTGTAGGTAATTATTATTTATTGTCACAGCTCCTATCCGATGAGAAAAATACCAAATTCATTGTTGATTCGGCAAAAAATATTCGTAATGATATTTCATCATCATGTTCAAATAACATACTAAATTGCCTAACAGCTTCTACTCCTATAACCAATGACCACATGGGTTATTATGGAAAAAAAGAAATACAAAATATATCAATGATCGAGCCTAAAAATATACCTAAAACGGCAGGTTATTTACTTCGATTACGTTTCCCTTACTTGAATAATGCACAATGGGATCATATTTTAGCCAGTACCGCATATCCAAGCCAATCAATTGCAGGTTGGAATATCAAAGAAAATGACCCAAACTCCTATTGGGGATTAATTAACTTACCTGCGGCTCATCAGGGTCCCTCTTATTTATATGAAAATTTTATCATTAATCAAGATACTAATGACTTTGATATTGCCAATTTTGGAAAGTTAGATGAATGGAAAAATAATATTCAAGGGACTGGAAAGTTAACGAAACAAGGCCAAGGGACATTAGTATTGTCAGGTAATAATACCTTTGCTGGCTTCACAGTAAATCAAGGCCATTTAGTCTTAACCGGCGAAAATAAATATTCGCAAAAATCCGACATTAATGGCGGAATGGTTACCCTTAAAAAACACTTAGACTCCGCAGTTGATATCCAAAAAGGAACGTTAGTTCTAGATGATGGAAAAATCGGTGCTTCTGTTAATATTAACCGCCACGGTTTACTTATGGGCAATGGAAGCATTCGACAATTAACCGCCAACCAAGGTGCTGCCGTTGCACCCGGCCACTCAATTGGCACAATTAACATTGTTGATTCTGTGACTTTTGCTCCGGGCGGCCATTATGTGGTTGAAATCAATCCAGCAGGTCAAAACGATCGGATCATCAGCCAAGGCTCTGCTTCATTAAAAGGCGGTACCGTCAGTGTCACTCTTGAAAATCAAAATAGTCCGCTCTCTAAGCAAGATATCAACCGCTTATTTAGTACAGAATATACAATATTAAGTGCTCAAAAAGGGGTTGATGGCCAATTTGATGGAGTTGTGCCTAATTACCAGTTTATTGGAACGACACTAAATTACACTCCCAAAGAAGTCACTCTTAAAATAGGGCGTAATAACACCGCATTTTCTAGTGCAGCAGCAACGCAAAACCAAATCGCCGTGGCTAAGGCTATTGAAACGCTTCCTACGTACCATACGCTTTATGACCGCACATTGAAAAGCCAAACAAAACAACAAGTTCGAGCAATATTTCACGATGTCACTGGGCAAATATACGCTGACATATTATCCAACCAAATAAATAATAGCCGTCAGATTAAAGAGGCACTCCTTGATCAAGCTCGATTGTCTGAATCATGGAGTAGCGAAAACAAGGGCAATGTATGGGCAAAAATGCTCTATGATTGGGATAAAACAACTGGCGATAACAATGCCTCTGGGTATCAATCATCAAATTATGGTCTATTGCTTGGGGCAAATAGACGTTTTATTAACGACAAAATGACTTTCGGTATCGCCGCAGGCTTTAGCCAAAGTGACTTATCTGGCCATCTTGGCCACGGTAATAGTAATAACTACCATGCTGCCATTTATGGTAGCGCTTTATGGCAGCCGCTTGCGGTTCGTGCAGGGCTTAGTCACACTTCACACCTCATTCATACTGAACGTACAATCAGTAATGGTACGAGTCACTCTGCAAGCTATTACACTAATACCCATCAGGCATTTATGGAGCTGGCCTATCCAATCCAATCAAATTGGATGAATATTGAGCCATTTACCAATTTCACTTATATTAGTGCGATGAACCATGCAATTAATGAGAATATTAGCAGCACATCACTGCAGGCGCGTAAGCAACGCATCAATACAACGCTTTCAACTATTGGGCTACGTCTTGATAATCAATGGAAACTAGGTAAAACATCAAATATTGGTTTGCATGGTGAGCTTAACTGGCAATATCAATATGGGAATCTGAATAGAGGTATAAAACTGAATTTTTCCGATACCACGAGCTCATTTATGACACAAAGTGTTCCTACATCACGCCATGGAATGGCATTAAAAGTCGGTACCGATATCAATATAAAAGAAAATACTAAGCTATCAATTAATTATAATAAATTTTTATCAAAAAATTATAGCGATAACAATATTGATGCCAAAATTGCGGTAACTTTCTAAATCAATATCTCACCTCCCCTCGCAAGTTGTGAGGGGCAGGTCATGACTAAACATCACGAGATTTTACAGTTTTTTACGCCATTATTTTGATTACCTTACCTTTTTTTATGTTATAAACGAACAATGTCTTAAGTTAATTAGATGTTAACTTATTATTTTTAATTGCCTCTATAACCTCAGGTAAGGTCAAAAATACTTAAAATAACACTATGATACGCCAAATTATTATTTTAATTTATGCATTATTGATATCTATAACTCCTGTGTTTTTCAGTGGAGATGTTAGCAATATCGCGGATATTGCCATCGTAATTTCAGGAGCGCTGATAATACTGTTATGTGCAGGTATCTATCGTTTTTTGCTTGGCAAAATTTTCACGGTGTTTGTTTCACTCCTGTGGGCTCTCAATTTATCTGTTTCATTTTTCTTTTATCAAAAGCACGATATCCGCTTTTCTTCTTCGATTGCAGAAACTTTTATCAATACCAATAGCAGTGAAACGGTAGGAATGCTTTCCTATAACATTGGTTATGTTATATTTTATCTTTTTGTTTTTTCAGCTTATTTAGTATGTATTCATCAATGCGCAAAATACATGAATCGCCGTATCACAGCGATAAGTATGGCGCTAATTTGTGGCTATCTATTAGCCATTCCAGCCTATTACGCATCATTATTTAATAAACCTGATAGCGCGTTATTGATCACGGAAAAATACTTCTTAAATACTCCCTTCTACAATGCCGCGGCTTTAGTCAAAAACTTATATGAAAACCGGGGGATAAAAAAAATATCATCACAGAAAGTTGCTTTTAATTACCAGAAAAAAACCTCTGATACTGAAATCTATGTACTTGTCATCGGTGAATCATTACGCCGTGACCATATGGGCTTTTATGGCTATCAATATGATACAACACCTAATTTAAATCAGCGCAAATCTCAGATATTGGCTTTTCAACAAGCGTATTCTCCAGCACCAGTGACTATCTTGTCGGTTCCTATTTCACTGTCTAATATTCGCTTTGAACAAATGCAGGATAAATCACACTATTCAGACAATATCATTTCATTGGCCAATCATGCGGGCTTTAAAACCTACTGGATCAGCAACCAAGGCAAAACCAATAAACGTACCAGTATCATTTCTGCTATTGCCTCTATGTCGCAAAAGAAAACTTGGAACGAATTTGTCGGCTATGACGAAGAGCTACAAGATGACTTCAAGAACGCTATCAATGACCCCACTGATAAGAAAAAACTTATTGTTTTACACACTTATGGTAGCCATGAACCAGCCTGTAACCGCTTTCCTGAAACTGAGCTAAAAACATTTAGTGGCCAAGAAGATGACGATTGCTACGACAGTTCAATTGCTTATACCGATAAATTTATCGAAAATCTTATGCAGCAACTCGAAGGTAAACCTGCAACTTTGATGTACTATTCAGATCACGCATTGCAACGCTTAGACAGTGATAACAATATTCACTACCATCATGGTGTTAACAACCCAAGAAAAGAAGCCTATGAAATCCCCTTGCTGATTTGGTACAGCCAAAGTGCGAGTAAACCAAGTATCAACCCAGAAAATTTGCAGTCCTCCTATTCTACGGCGAATAATTATTGGCTAATCAGTGATTGGCTTAATATACAACAAGGCGCAGAGCAAGCTTGCTTATCGCCTTTACGTAAATGTTATCAACCCAACAAAAATATTCAGGTAATCGATGGAAATCGAAATATTTTATCCATTAGTCAATTACCTTCAGAAACCATAGACCCACAATAAAACTCGATATTTTGCCAATATTTGCTCATAGTTAACAAATATGAATCCAGCTTACTTATCGAGTCGAGGTCTTAATGTTCGATTTAGTTTTTTTACGTGAATTACTGGTGTCTAGTGTTCACGTACTCCAGTTACTTTTAGAAGCTATTTCAGTCATCTGCGTGGTGATTGGGTTAGTAAAGACCCTGATAGTCTGGATACGCACCCAGAAATCACGTAAGGCTCGTTATTGTTTTGGTGATTGGTTAGCAACTGCATTAGAGTTCCAGCTCGCTGCTGATATTTTAGCAACGACCGTCGACCCAGATTTAGATAGCCTTATCAAATTAGGTATCATTGCCGTGATCCGTACATTCTTAAACTACTTCTTAGCAAAAGAGTTAGAACATCAGCCTCCGCAGAATGACCCTGCTCGTCATTAATTTAGGCACAAAAAAACCTGCACATTTTAGTGTGCAGGTTAATATAAAATTACTGATTACAGTTCAGAAACTATAGCAAAATACGTAACATACGACGAAGCGGCTCAGCGGCGCCCCACAGTAATTGGTCACCAACCGTAAAGGCAGATAGGTATTCAGGGCCCATATTCAGTTTACGTAAGCGACCAACAGGGGTGCTAAGCGTACCAGTTACTGCCGCAGGTGTTAACTCACGCATGGTGATTTCACGGTCATTAGGAACTACTTTCACCCAGTCATTATGTGAGGCAAGTAATTGCTCAACTTCATTCAACGGAACATCTTTTTTCAGCTTCAATGTGAAAGCTTGGCTATGGCAACGCAACGCACCAATACGTACACATAAACCATCAACAGGAATAATATGACTTCCTGTCGCAAGAATTTTGTTAGTTTCTGCTTGGCCTTTCCACTCTTCGCGGCTTTGGCCGTTTTCTAATGCTTTATCAATCCATGGGATCAGGCTACCTGCTAATGGTACGCCGAATGCATCCGTTGGCATTGTGCCACTACGAGTGAAGTCTGTGACTTTTTTCTCGATATCTAAAATAGCTGAGGCCGGGTCTTGGAGTTCTTTAGCAACTTGTGTGTGCAAAGACCCCATTTGAGCCAGAAGCTCACGCATATTACGTGCCCCAGCCCCTGATGCCGCTTGATACGTTGCCACAGATGCCCATTCCACTAAATTATTAGTGAACAGCCCACCTAAAGACATCAACATCAAACTTACCGTACAATTCCCACCGACAAAGGTCTTAATGCCTTTATTTAAGCCGTCTTGGATATGTTGGTTGTTCACAGGATCAAGAATAATAATCGCATCATCTTTCATACGTAATGAAGACGCAGCATCAATCCAATAGCCATTCCAACCTGATTCACGAAGTTTAGGATAAACTTCGTTGGTGTAATCGCCACCTTGGCAGCTAATAATGATATCCAATGCCTTTAGCGCATCAATATCAAAAGCATCCTGTAAAACACCACGATGACCACCGTAGACAGGGGCTTCTTCACCCTGTTGTGATGTGGTAAAGAAAACAGGATGAATCGCATCAAAATCACGTTCTTCTACCATTCTCTGCATCAATACTGAGCCGACCATTCCTCGCCAGCCAACAAACCCGACATTTTTCATTTTTACTCACCCTGTTCGTTTAAATTTTCACCAAAAAATTTCCAGTTCCGACTTTACAACATGGATACTGTCATTTTTGTCATTCACCCAAATTGAAACTAGAAATTTTTCGGATGTATCTTGCGTTATATCATTCGAGTTGCAGGTAAGCGACAAGTGAAGAGAGTCCGATGAGCATACATATGTATGTGATTCGTCAGTCTGAGCGCAGTCAACACCCATGCAACTTGAAGGATGATAAGTATAAACTTGACAAAATATGCACCAGTGCGCAAGTGAATTTCATCACTAATAATAAGAAGATTAGTAATCATGCTAATAATCGAAGAAATCAGTGGATAAAAAACAAATAAAAAAAAGCCACGGCAGAGAGTAATAATCTGCAATGGCTAAGCAAATAAAATATAAAGCGATACAGGAAAAATTTTATAATTATGTGTGAATCAAATAGCTAGCGTTTTTTCTTACAACCTTGCACCGCTTTAAAGCGCGGGTTTGTCTTGCATATCACATACACTCGACCACGGCGGCGAACAACTTGGCAATCTGGATGACGGGTTTTTGCCGTTTTTAATGAACTCAGTACTTTCATCTTTATTTACCCTCTGACTGTAAAAAACGACCAAAACGCTTCTGGAACTGTGCCGTTTTACCTTCCTGAGAAATCATTTTCTGTTTACCGGTATAAAACGGATGTGACTGAGAAGAAACATCAAGCGTGACATATGGAAATATTTCACCTTCATATTCAATTGTTTTTTCAGTCTTTATTGTTGATCCTACTTTGAAATAGGCATCAGCACTTGTGTCATGAAAAACCACGGTACGGTATTGTGGATGGATCCCCTGTTTCATAATAACCACCTAAATGTAATGTTATAATATAACAATAGCTCATTTAAAATAGTGGTGCAATTATTTTTTATTCAAAAATATTTAAGACGAAAAACGATGAAAAAATTTCACATAAAAAATAAATACCAAAACAGTAATTTATCCTCCAATGAACTTTTGTATAATTAGATTAGTAGATTCCATCATTTATTATTTATCAAATAGATACATTATCTTTTTAATAAATAAACCATTAGGGGAAGATGAAAATGTATTACGGCTTTGACATGGGCGGGACAAAAATTGAACTTGCCGTCTTTGACAACGAACTAAATCAGGTCTGGCAAAAACGTGTCCCCACACCTAAAGATGATTACCAAACGCTCTTAAATACGTTTCTCGAACTCACACTGGAAGCAGATGAAAAATTTAACTGCCAAGGAAAAGTGGGTGTTGGTGTTCCTGGTATCGTAAACCACGCTGAAGGAACCGTTTTTACAACCAATGTCCCTACCGCTCAATATAAGCCTTTAATTCATGATCTTGCTAATATATTACAGCGCCCAGTAAAAGTGGAAAATGATGCCAATTGCTTTGCATTATCAGAAGCTTGGGATCCTGATTTCAAACGCTATCCAACTGTACTTGGCTTAATTTTAGGTACAGGTGTAGGCGGTGGGTTCATTATCAATGGTAAAGTTTTATCCGGTAAAAATGGAATTGCAGGGGAAATAGGCCACATGAACCTCAGTGTTCGTGGAGCAAAATTGTTAGGGGAAAAAGTTCCTGAAATAACTTGCGGCTGTGGCCAAACTGCTTGCTTTGAAACCTACCTATCAGGCCCAGGTTTTGAGCGCATTTACTCCTCATTCACCAATGAAAAACGTTCAGCTATCGAAATTATCGAGCAATATAAACAAGGCGATATTCAAGCAAAAGAACATGTTAACCGCTATATGTCATTACTTGCGATGTTTATGGGGCAAATTGTCACTGTTTTTGACCCCGATTTAGTGGTGATTGGCGGAGGATTATCGCAGTTTGAAGAGATCTATAAACAACTACCAGAAGTGCTTCCACAATACCTCTATGGCATAGCGACATTACCAGCAATCGAAAAAGCACGTTATGGTGACTCTGGAGGCGCAAGAGGTGCTGCATTCCTCAACTTGATAGACTAATCTTACTTTTTTGCGCTTCATAACGTTTTTCATCCATGAAGCGCGAATTTATCACTTTAATCTTATTTATTTTCCCCATTTTGTACTTTAAACACGCTTATTATAGTTGAGAATGATTATCATCAACTTAGTTATTAATGGTAAAATCCTATCTCATTAATGGCTTACTATTATTGATAACACTTTAGGAATAACTTCATCAAATAAAACTGGATAAACAACCAGTGCTATAAGAGACTTCAAAAAATTAAAAGTGCTTATAGACTAGTCTGATACTGCTATTAATTAAAAAATATATTATTAAGCTAAATTATTTTATGGTGATAAATTAAACAAACATTCCTTTTCGCATAAGCTCAATAATGCATTAATAATAAAGAGAAAACCCTATGAGTTTGTTTTTCCATAACAGTTTGATGTTCCCAACAATTATCTTTAGTGGTTTACTAATCATTGTTTTATTTTATTGGTTATGTGCCGCTTTTGGCTTATTGGATATCGACGTATTTAATCTTGATACTGAATTTGATGCTGGTATTGATGCAACTGGTTTTGCTGGCTGGTTAACCAAGCTTGGCTTAGCCGGAATCCCTGTCACCATTATTGTCACACTATTTACTCTTTTTGGTTGGATAATCAGTTATTTCAGCGTACATGTCTTCATTCGCTTCATTGATACTGATTTATTACGCTATCTCGTCAGCTTCGCCGTTTTTGCGATCACCCTATTTATCTCTCTTCATTTAACCGCTTTGTGTTTAAAACCTGTGCGCAAAAAATTGGTGAGTCTCAATAAACCCAAAACAGTACAACAGCTTATTGGTAAATACGCCACTGTACGTTCGGGAACAGTAAGTGAACAAAATGGTGAGGCGCTATTAGAAGATGGTGGAGCTGGGTTAATTTTACAAATACGAGCGCCATCTTCCGAACAGTTAAAACGCGGTGATCATGTTGTCATCATTAGCTATGACGCAGCATCGCACAGTTATCAAGTTGTCAGTGAAAATGAATTTCGCCACGGATAACTTCTCTTTTTAAAAATAAATATCTTGCTTGCATAATCGAAATGACGTCATCGTCAGAACCAATGGAGAATCAATATGGACTTGGCTGCACTAATGCCCTTTTTAACAATTATCGGGGGGATCATCCTAGTTATTTTAGGGTTCTTTGGGTTATTCAAAGCCTTCTATATCAAAGTTCCACAAGGTACTGCTTTGATTGTCAATGACATGTCATCACAACCTAAAGTGCATTTTACAGGGGCATTAGTTTACCCTGTCATCTACAAAAAAGAATTCATGCGCATTTCATTGTTAACACTTGAAGTTGACCGTCGAGGTAAAGATGGATTGATTTGCCACGATAACTTACGTGCTGATATCACAGTTGCTTTCTATTTGCGTGTAAACGAAACGACGGAAGATGTCCTAAAAGTTGCGAAAGCTATCGGTGTTGACCGTGCATCAGACCATCAAGCAGTCAGTGCTTTATTCAGCGCAAAATTCTCTGAAGCCTTAAAAACAGTAGGTAAGCAACTGGATTTAGCGACCTTATTTGAAAACCGACAAGATTTCCGTGATCGCATTGTTGATGTGATAGGAAAAGATCTTAACGGCTATGCTCTTGAAGATGTGGCGATTGATTACCTAGAACAAACACCAAAATCAGCGTTAGACCCAAACAATATCTTTGACTCCGAAGGTATTCGTAAAATTACTGAAATCACTGCGATTCACAATATTGAAACCAACCAAAAAGAACGTGACCAAGAGCTGGCTATTCAAAAGAAAAATGTTGAAACTCGCGAAGCAAGTTTGGCCCTAGAGCGCCAACAAGCCGATGCCGAAGCGCGTCAAAAACGTGAAATTGATAATATTCGTGCGCGTGAACAAGCTGAAACTTTACGTGTTCAAGAAGAAGAACGTCTAAAATCAGAACAAGCTCGTATCCAAACTCAGCAAGAGATTGAAATTCGTGAAGAAAACCGCATGCGCGAAGTTGAAGTCGCCCAACAAAACCGTACTCGTGCAGTCGCCATCGAAGAAGAACGAGTGAGCCGCGCACGTGAGCTCGAAATTGTTGCCCGTGAAAGAGAAGTTGAATTACAGCGTATAGAAAAAGAAAAAGCTCTCGAAGAAGAACGTAAAAATATCTCCAATGTTATACGTGAACGTGTAGCCGTTGAAAAAACCGTGGCACAAGAAGAAGAACGAATCAAAGAAGTTCGTGAAATATCTGAAGCTGAACGCATGCGCCAAGTCACCGTGATTAACGCACAAGCAGAAGCCGAAGAATCATTAGTTCGCCAAGTGAAAAAAGCCGAAGCGGATGAGGCCAGTGCTAAGCACCGTGCAGAAGAAATAAGCACCATGGCACAAGCAGAGTTAGAAGCATCGGCAAAACAAGCTGAAGCCAAAAAACGCTTAGCTGAAGGAGTAGAAGCCGAACACGCTGCATTAGGTTTAGCAGAAGCTCGAGTTCGCCAAGCAACCGCAGAGGCAGAAGAAAAAGAAGGGCTTGTTCTTGCCAATATTACGGCTGAGAAACTGTTAGCAGAAGCTCGTGGGCTGAAAGAAAAAGGCTTAACGGAAGCTCAAGTAATGGAAGCCAAAGCCAAAGCAGAACAACAACAAGGGTTTGCTGAAGCAAAAATCCTTGAAGAGAAATTAGCCGCCCAAGCTCGTGGTGAAGAACAACAAGCAAATGCCAAAGAAAAACTAGGCTTGGCTGATGCGAAAGTACTGGAAGAAAAACTGGCAGCACAAGCTCGAGGGGAAGGCCAATTAGGTTCGGCACAAGCAGAGGTTATCCGCCAACGCCTGAAAGCTGAAGCCGATGGTTTAACTGACAAATTTAAATCAATGGATCACCTCAGTGATACCGCTCGTTCTCACGAAGAGTTCCGCATGCGCCTTGAGAAAGAGTTCGAACAAGCCATGGCCTCTATCGACGCTAATAAAGAAATTGCCCGAGAGCAAGCTGATGTATTGGCTGCAGCACTTAGCAAAACTAATATTGAAATTGTGGGTGGCGATGGCAGCTTCTTCAATACTTTCTCTAAGGCACTAAGCCTCGGCAAAGCCGTTGATGGTTTTATGGATAAAAGCAGCTTTGCAAAAGAAAATGTAGAAAAACTCATTAATCGTAGCAAAGAAGACAAAAAAGTTGATATTGCCACATTATTGAAAAATCCTGAAGTTCAAGATCTTATAAACGGTTTTATGGCAGCTAAAGGGGCTAATCAGCCAGCAAAAAATGTCATATCAAAACCGATTCCACCAACGGATGACCAACTGTAAACCTTTGGTACATTGGGGTAGTGAACCTACCCCTCATTGTTTTCCATTTTTATTGTCTTAGTTAAGGGAATTCGCTGCGCAATGTCAGATATTCAGGATACGGATCGCGAACAAGAAATACTCGATAGTGCCGTTGCAGAAGGTGGTGCTTATGAAATATTACGCAAACGCCTGACCGACCAAGGGCAACAACTTCATCAAAAAGCTGCACAACTCAATGAAATGCGGTTAGATGAATTCGGCCAAAGCCAAATGGATATTATTGGTCGCATTCGCATTCGTACTGAAAATAATTGCCAAGCAAGGGATATTGTCCGCGTAGGTAAATGGCTTTTATTTGGCTATAATGTCTTCCTCGGCCTGAAAAAAGAGACACACCTCGAAGATGTGTTTTCACTATATCGGTTAATTGAAAACGACGATGAATTTGATGTTGAAGCTGTCCCTTATGAAGATACCTTCTTAAGCAATAATCGCTTTGTTCAAGATTTCACTGAACTCTATACCTACTATAAGAACACACAGTTACTGCAACTTGTTGAACGGGACGGCAAACTTCTTGCTAGTTTTCAAATTGGCGATCGCATCACGGACGTGCGAGTTTTTCGCTGGTCAATCTCCAGCGACAAGCGCAAAATTGAGTATATTGATAACCGGGGTGAACGCGATATTGCCCTCCCTCCAGCCTATGACTTTGAATGGCAAAAAACCACACGAGAAGACACTGTTAACGGTCGATACCCTCACATCAATATTCTTGACACTGTATTCATTGAAACTATCGGCGGTGATCTAACCATAAAGTGTGAAAATAATACTGAAGACGGTTTAGGGATTTACCGAGAGGCGGTTCTTGATAAAAACCAATCACTAGACGACGCGCAAATTGAATATGCACAAACCGGCAGTTTAATTATCCTAAAAGTATTACCTTATCGGGAAGAAACTTGGCGTTACTTAGTTTACAACACGCTATCTCAATCAGTACAACGCATTGATGCCATCGGGCAAGCTTGTGTCCAGTTACCAGAAGACCACGGCATTATTTTTCCTGGCGGCTATTACTTACAAAATGGTGACTATAAAACGTTTGAACAACCTATGGATGGAATGCGTTTTCGCCGTTTGCGCCGCTCTCCGAATGGGGAAGATGTTCTATATGTTTTTTATTCACCAAATCAAGGGCGCATAGCTCTATTCAATTATAATTTAATTGAACGAACACTTTCAATTCCACTCATTGGCCATGGTTACGCCATGCTTGAAGATGGAAAAATGGTACTATTTGAAGGTGAAGGGGAAGAAGCGACTCGCGTTCACCCTATGCAAGTTTGGCAAACCCCGTTTTACTCAGAAGAATTTGCCGATCAACAGCCGACTCGTAGCGGTTTTTTAGGACGTATAGGCAATGCAGACTTAGTTCGTGGTATTTCTGAAATATTACATGTTTCCAAAGAAATAGAAGGCAGCCAAATTTCTATCGCTCGCTACGAACAACTCAGCCAACAAGCAAAAAATTTACTGGATATTTATTACTGGTTTGGTGATGAGCAATGCCTTGGTATTGGCAAATTACTCAAAGAAATCACCCAAACCAGTGAACTGGTTCTTGATGAATATGAAAAGGTCGAAAGCATACGGCAGCAATCTGCCAAATCAATGAATGAGGCCATTAACCGCCAAAAATCACTGATTTCACTTACGTTGCCTGAAAGCTGGGCCGATATTCAACAATTTGTTGATGGCTTAAATGCCCTAAGTGCTCAACGCGGGCACTTGATTTCACTACGTGAATTTCGCTATATGGATTTAAAAAAGCTTAGCGAAATGGAAGCTGAAATAGAAAAAAATCAACAATATGTCTCACAAGAAACCGCTGTTTTCCTTGCGAGTGATAAAGCTTTACACCCCTTTAAAACACAGTTAACTGTTTTCGAAGAACAAATAGAAAAAGCCCAAAACAGTGCCCAGTTAGACATTCCCATGAAAGATATGGAAAAAATGTCTGCTGACTTAGATATGCTTTCAAACCTAATGGCTTCACTGAGTTTCAATGATGTCACACAACAAACTCACATTATTGATGCTATTTCGCAAATCTATGCTCAACTAAACCAATCCCGAGCCCGCTTACAACAAAAACGAAAATCACAAAGCAGTGTGGAAACTGTCGCACAATTTGGTGCTCAATTCCGGCTGTTTAGCCAAGGCATTACCAATGCACTGTCTCTTGCCACTGACCCTGAACGTTGTGATGATCAGCTATCAAGATTACTCGTTCAGTTAGAAGAGCTCGAAAGCCAATTTAGTAGTCATGATGAATTTCTTGATGATATCTTATCTAAACGGGAAGAATTACTCGAAACCTTTGAATCTCATAAACAAGTTCTTATTGATGACCGCCAACGACGTGCACAAAATTTAGCCACAGCAGCCGATCGTCTACTAGACAGCCTGCAACGACGAACAACTCGTTTACAGTCTCAAGATGAACTCAATGCCTTCTTTGCTTCCGACCCTCTCGCAATTAAAACGCGTGAAATCATTGAAAAATTAAGGGAAATTAACGATAACGTTAAAGCTGATGATATTGATGCACGACTCAAATCCTCTCGGGACCAAGCCATTCGAGTTTTACGCGATAAAACAGATATTTTTGAAGATGGTGGGAATGTCATTAAACTCGGGCGCCACCGATTCAGTGTCAATACCCAAGAGCTAGACCTCACCATTTTACCGAAAAATGAACAACTATGGATTTATCTCACAGGGACAGATTTCCAAGAACCAATAGAAAATGAACGACTATCACAGCTCAAACCCTATTGGAGCGCCTCATTAGAATCTGAATCTGATACGGTTTACCGCGCTGAATACCTTGCTTATTCAATTATCTATGCTGCAACAAAACGCCAAGAAGGGCTAGATTTTGACATACTAAAAAACGCGTTAGCATCAACGGAAAAACTTGAAAAGATTGTCCGTGATTTTGCAAATCCACGCTATAAAGAAGGTTATGAAAAAGGTATTCATGACCACGATGCCGTTGCTTTACTGAAAAAACTAATACCAATCGGTGAAGGTGCAGATTTATTACGGTATAGCCCAACAGCTCGTGCTATCGCAGCTATTTATTGGCAGCAAGTTCAAAACGATGATTTTCCTGCACTATGGCCTGAACGAGCAAGAACAGCCATGAATATTCACCAGTTATTCCATAATGACAATGCATTACTTGACCTACAAGCCGAAATTGAAGCTGGAGTTAGCTTGTTTTTGCAAGATAACCCCATTCAATGTCAAACCTATGAGCAAACTCAAGCTGCTGAATACCTTAGCTTTGCACTAGCAAGAACCCCGATAGAACTCGTCTATAGCAAATACGCGAGGGAGTTAGTTTTAGCACTCCAAAGCCGCTTAGAAGAAGCTCATATGTGGGTTGATTTTAATCGCTCACAACAAAATTTAGGGACTCGTTACGCCCAGCGCTGGTCATTAGTTCAAAACTGGTTACAAGGGCTGTGCTCGACCCCTGAATTTGCTCATCTTGTTCCATACATACCGGGTGCTATTGCTATTATTATCTTAGATAAAGTAGCTTCAGCACGCTTTAGTGAAGTTGATCTTTACTTTAAAGTTAACGGGTTACTTGGTGAACACCCGACTATTGAAAACCAAACTCTATCATTGAGCTTAGATAACTACTTCAGTCGGATGCGCGGACAACGGAAACGTTTTATTCCTGAATTTCGTCAATATCAATCCCTGCGCCAACAGATTGTTACTGAAGAGCGTAGCCGTTTAAAACTGCATGAATATAAAGCAAAACCATTAAGTTCTTTTGTGCGTAACAAGCTGATAAACGATGTCTATTTACCTATCATTGGCGATAATATGGCAAAACAAATTGGCGCTTTAGGGGAAGGTAAACGCACAGATCTCATGGGGCTGCTATTAATGATTTCACCTCCCGGCTACGGTAAAACCACCTTAATGGAATATGCCGCTGATCGTTTAGGGCTCATTTTTATGAAGGTCAATGGCCCTGCACTTGGCCATGACGTACTCTCTCTTGACCCTGAACAAGCACCTAATGCAACAGCAAGACAAGAGTTAGAAAAACTCAATCTAGCCTTAGAAATGGGTAATAATGTCATGTTATACATCGATGATATTCAGCACACCCACCCTGAGTTTTTGCAAAAATTTATATCCTTATGTGATGGAACAAGGCGCATTGAAGGCGTTTGGAAAGGCAAAACCAAAACGTATGACATGCGGGGTAAAAAATTCTGTGTCGTGATGGCGGGTAATCCCTATACCGAGTCAGGGGAAGTTTTCCGAATTCCTGACATGCTTGCAAACCGTGCCGATATTTATAACCTTGGTGAAGTATTAGGGGGTATGGATGAAGCATTTGCTCTGAGCTATATCGAAAACAGCCTGACATCAAACCCAGTATTAGCCCCTCTTGCATTACGAGACCTGAACGACCTGTACTTATTTGTCGATAAATCAATGGGGAAATCTGTCTCTACCAACACCTTAAGTTACCCATATTCGGATGCGGAAATTAATGAAATTACTTCAGTAATCAGTAAATTAATCAAACTACGGAATGTTGTATTGAAAGTAAATCAACACTATATCGCCAGTGCTGCGCAATCCGATAAATACCGAACAGAACCCGCATTTCGCTTGCAAGGTAGTTACCGTAATATGAATAAACTCAGCGAAAAAGTCTCTTCTGTTATGAATGATGATGAACTGGAAAGGGTACTGGATGACCATTACCTTGGAGAAGCGCAACTTTTAACGACTGGCGCTGAAGAAAACTTATTAAAACTTGCAGAGTTACGTGGCACGTTAACAGAAAAAGACGCAGCACGTTGGCAACAAATTAAGAAAGACTTTATGCGTAATAAGGCTCTTGGCGGTGATAATGCAGATATTGGTGATCGCGTTGTGGGGCAATTGGCCTCATTAGTCGAAAGTGTTCAAGCGCTTGGTAACCCCTAATGAACTATTTACAAGGGCATCCTCGCATTAAGCTATTAGTCTGTATTGTTGCAATTTTTATTATTGCTCAACTAATTAACAGTTTAACCGCGGGGGGACTCATTCAATTTGGTCTCATTCCTCGCACTGAATGGGGGTTATTAGGTATCTTCTTTGCCCCATTTATCCATGGCAGTTGGCAGCATTTAATCAGTAACTTACCCCCATTTATCATCTTAAGTACGCTATTACTGCATCGCACCATAAAAGCTTACGTATTGGCATCACTGTTTATCATCGTTGCTGGGGGTTTAGCTGTTTGGTTATTTGGCCGAAATGCAGTTCATATTGGTGCCAGTGGCTGGGTTTTTGGGTTATGGGGCTTACTCATCGCCCAAGGTTTTTTCCGTCGAAACTGGGTTGATATAGCTATCGCGTTATTAGTGCTATTCTATTTTGGCACAATGGCCAGCGGCTTGTTACCTACTCACTTATACATCTCAACAGAGTCACATATAGCTGGGGCTATTGCTGGAGTTATCTATGCATGGCTAAGTCATCATTACCATAAAAAAAACAGCAATCACTCACCTTAAAATAGTATCCAATACAGTTATGACACATTTTTTGTAATTTATTTAAATTTATGTATCCTTTTCTGTGATCGTGATTCACATATTAACAATTAACCATAAATTAACCATTTGTTAACAACACAATAGTGCTAGTCTCAAAAAAATAATAACAACATGAGACTCAATAAATGAAAAAACACCTCATCTCTACCGCTATTGTTTTAAGTTTAAGTTCACTACCACTCTCATCATTTTCTCAGTCAATTCAAATTAAAATTGAACGAGATAACTATGGTGTTCCTCACATCTTTGCGAATGATACTTATAGCCTTTTCTATGGATATGGCTATGCTGTGGCACAAGACCGATTATTCCAAATGGAAATGGCTAAACGCAGTACCCAAGGAACAGTTTCCGAAGTGTTAGGTAAAGATTACATTTCTTTTGATAAAGAAATCAGAAACAACTATTGGCCTGATTCTATCCACCAGCAAATCACGCAATTATCCCCTAAAGAACAAGATATTTTGCAGGGTTATGCGGATGGCATGAATGCATGGATTAAACAAATCAATGCTAAACCGGATGACTTAATGCCTAAACAGTTCATTGATTATGATTTTTTACCATCCCAATGGACGAGTTTTGATGTTGCGATGATAATGGTCGGTACAATGGCAAACCGCTTTTCCGATATGAATAGTGAAATTGATAACCTAGCATTACTCACTGCGCTTAAAGATAAGTATGGTGAACAAATGGGAGTGGCGTTTTTTAACCAAATTAATTGGCTCAATAACCCCAACGCACCAACAACAATCTCATCAGAAGAATTCACCTATTCAAATTCACAAAAAACAAAAAATATAGCGCAATTGAATCAAATTAGTGATTACCGACTTACTGCTCCCATGTTTGAACGCACGGCAAAAGATGCAACAGGAAAATTAATAGCGCTTTCTTCCCAGGAAAATAATGCGTTAATCGCTAAACAATATGAACAAAGCGGTGCTAATGGCCTAGCAGGGTATCCAACCACCAGTAATGTTTGGCTTGTTGGAAAAACAAAAGCGTCTGGCGCAAAAGCCATTTTACTTAATGGCCCACAGTTTGGTTGGTTTAACCCTGCCTATACATACGGTATAGGGTTACATGGAGCCGGGTTTAATATTGTTGGAAATACACCGTTTGCTTATCCCGCTATTTTATTCGGTCATAATGGGCAAATTTCTTGGGGCTCTACAGCGGGTTTTGGTGACGGCGTTGATATTTTTGCAGAACAAATTTCACCTGAAGATCCAAATAGCTACTTCCACCAAGGGCAGTGGAAACAAATGCTATCGCGCCAAGAGACATTAAATGTAAAAGGTGAAAAACCCATTACTTTTGAAGTATACCGCACTGTGCATGGTAATGTAGTCAAGCGTGATAATACCACTCACACCGCATACAGCAAAGCTCGCGCATGGGATGGCAAAGAGCTTACATCCTTAATGGCTTGGGTAAAACAAGGGCAGGCGCAAAACTGGCAGCAATGGCTAGACCAAGCACAAAACCAAGCACTGACGATTAATTGGTATTATGCGGATAAAGACGGAAATATTGGTTATGTACATACCGGGCACTACCCTAAACGCCAAACTAACCATGACCCCCGTTTACCCGTATCAGGCACGGGAGAATGGGACTGGAAAGGGATGCAGCCCTTTGCAAATAATCCTAAAGTCTATAATCCCAAATCCGGTTACATCGCTAACTGGAATAACTCCCCAGCTAAAAATTATCCTGCTAGCGACTTATTTGCCTTCTTATGGGGAAGTGCAGATAGAGTAACAGAAATCGATAACCGCATTGAGGCCTATGATAAGTTAACAGCTGATGATATGTGGACGATTTTACAGCAAACTAGCCGTGTCGACCTCAATCATCGCTTATTTACCCCATTTTTAGCTCAAGCGACACAAGGTTTGCCGTCAAATGACAATACCGCCAAATTAGTCTCCTTGCTCCAACAGTGGGATGGCATAAACCAGTTATCAAGTGATGGAAAACACTATGTTCATCCAGGGTCTGCAATCCTCGATATTTGGTTAAAAGAAATGCTTAAAGCCACTCTAGGCCAAACGATCCCCGCACCATTTGATAAATGGTATCTAGCAAGTGGTTATGAAACGACACAAGAAGGCCCTACTGGGTCGTTAAATATCAGTACAGGCGCAAAATTACTGTATGAGTCTCTCTTAGAAGATAAATCGCCAATACCCCAGCCTATCGATCTATTTTCAGGACAATCGCGGAATGATGTAATTAGAAAAGCACTGAATGCGACCTACCAAAAAATGAGAGTAAAATACGGTGATAACCCAGCTAATTGGCAAACACCCGCCACAGCATTAACCTTCCGTGAAAATAATTTCTTTGGTGTGCCACAAGCCTTACCTCAAGAAAATTTCCATCAAAATGAATACCATAATCGGGGAACTGAAAACGACCTAATTGTGTTTACCGAAAAAGGGGTGAGTGCATGGGACATTGTTGCTCCAGGGCAAAGTGGCTTTATTTCCCCGCAAGGAAAACCTTCACCTCACTACCAAGACCAACTCTCGTTATACCAGCAGTTTGGTAAGAAACCGTTATGGCTTGATAACGAAGAGCTAGCACCACATATAGAGTCAACTGAAACATTGATGATTGAGAGATAATACTATTACTAAACTAAATACCAAGCTGTCTTGGTATTTAGTTATTAACCTTTACACGATAGACACAACGCCCTGCGCCATTTAATAAGTACTGTTCACGCTCAATGCTAGCGTCATCACCCACAATATCACTGAACAACGCCAATTCCGAACGACAAAAATTTTGGCAAGCAGTGGCTGCGGCACAAATTGGACAATGGTTTTCGATAAACAACCAACTGTCATCATCTTGTTCAACCTTCGCCATATACCCTTCTTCGCTACGCACTTCAGCCAACGCCTCAAGCCGCTCAGCTAACGGTAAATTTTTACAACGCGCAAAGTATTTTTCTCGGCTTTCCGCTTCCCTTTGGCTAATCAGCTTCTCTAGTCCTTCATCACCAAAAATAGTCCGAACAGAATCAATCAATTGAAGAGCAAGTTGCGCATGAGTATCCGGAAAACGTTGATGCCCCAGTTCTGTTAACACCCAATTTTGCCGAGGGCGCCCAGCCCCTGTTTGCGATAAGCACTGCGCCCCCTCAACTAACCCCAACGAAGTCAGTTTTTGAATGTGTTGCCTTGCTGCTTCCCCTGTCATATTTAAATCATTTGCGATCACTGCGGTAGAAATAGGCCCTTTAGTTTTGATACAAAAAAGAACCTTATCCACAGCCTGTGTTAAATTTAGATTATCAAAGTAATTACTTGCATTAATCATTATGCGACTCTATTATCCAAGCTATTACTTGGATAATACCTCTTTTTCCACCATTCCGTCTAGCGGGTCTCTCTATGAGCAATGAAACTTCAACCGTACCTCAAGCCAAGTGGGCTGATTTACTCAGTGGCACCAATGCGTTACTCACTATTGCTTTAACTGGCGGTGTTGCACTACATGCTATCAATATTTATATCGTAACAACCATATTGCCCAGTGTCGTTAACGATATTGGCGGCCTTGAATATTACGCATGGAATACCACTTTATTTGTCGCAACATCCATTGTTGGTTCTGCCCTTTCCAGTAAAGTATTAGACAGTTTTGGGCCTAAATTTTCTTATTTATTCGCGCTCATTCTATTTTCTTTAGGGTCTATTTGGTGCGCAGCTTCCCCATCAATGTTGGTATTACTAGGCGGGAGAGCATTACAAGGACTTGGTGGCGGTATTTTATTTGCTCTTAGCTATGCATTAATTCGCATTGTTTTTACTGAAAACTTATGGTCTCGAGCCATGGGTGTTGTTTCAGGTATGTGGGGAATAGCAACACTCTGTGGCCCTGCAATTGGTGGTATTTTTGCTGAAAGTGGCCACTGGCGTTGGGCGTTTTGGGCTTTACTTCCTGTCGCGGTTTTTCTAGCGCTCATTGTCATCAATCAACTCCCTAAAAAACAAACTCAAGCACCAAAAACCAGTAAAATTCCATTCTTAGCGATTTCTCTGTTAGCGATATCCGTTCTTGCTATCTCAATTGGAAGTTTGTCTGATAGTTTATTCATGAACCTAATTGGCTTGTTAATTGGCCTAGCCATACTGCTGACTATTGCTTTACTCGATGGTAAAAATGACAAACGTTTATTACCAACAGGAGCCTATTCACTCAAGAATCCCCTTGGCGTCATATTTTTAACCATGTGTTTGTTAGTTGGTGGCATGACAACCGAAATTTATGTCCCTTATTTCTTACAAACCATCCATCTGTTTTCTCCGCTCACAGCCGGTTATTTAACTGCAATAATGGCAGCGGGTTGGACCATTGGGGCACTCTTTAGTGCCAATAAAACGGGGGCTATTGTTATCCGAATTATTCGAACAGGCCCGTTCATCATATTTATTTCTTTAATTGTACTTGCTGTTCTAACGCATAATCAACAGCTTATCGAATCATGGCCATTGTTCGTTATTTATCTCATCGCCATGGCTGGGGTTGGTCTAGGAATTGGCGTGTGTTGGCCTCATCTCGTACTACGAGTTTTTAAGAATGCGCCAGAGGGTGAGGAAAATCTCGCATCATCTTCAATTATTACCATTCAATTGTATGCAACCGCGCTATCTGCCGCCTTAGTGGGAGTCGTCGTCAATAATAGCGGGTTAATTAGCCCCGGAGGGATCGCGGGAGCACAGCAAGCTTCAATCTGGTTATTCGCCCTATTTGCAATTAGCCCATTACTCGCAACGGTATTAATCCGCAAAATAAAATAAAGAGCAAAAGGGAGTAAAAGCTCCCTTTTTGCGGGAAAATCAACCTAATTAATTTACTAATGCCTTTTTGGAACGTAACAAATAAGGCAGAACAATAATACTGATCAGCAGAACAAAAATAGTTGCTACCATCACCCCTAAGAAAGCATGGTCAAAGGCAATATTTGCCTGATTTATCAATGCTGATGCAGTATTTTCTGGTAGTGATTCAGAAACTAATAAGGCCTCATCAATACTGTCATAAACTTTATCGCTGACAGTCATGTCTTCAGGTAATGAGAGTTTTAACGTATAGATAGCACTCATTAATCCCCCCATAAAGGTGACACCTAAGACACTGCCAATTTCATAAGCAATTTCTTCAATTGATGCTGCCATTCCTGCTTTTTCATCAGGGGCATTTAACATCACTGTCGTTGACGCCGTCGTGAATATCGCACCAAGGCCAAACCCAATAAGAAAGAGGAATGAAAGTAACAAAATACCTGTCGAAGTTTGGTACACCATCGTTAAACCAACGACACCAATTAACGTACAAGTAAACCCGAAAACAGTGAGTTTTATCTCACCAAATTTATGAAGGTACATACCTGCCAATGGTGCAGCTATCACTGAAGCCAATGGAATTGGAATGATATATAAAGCCGCTTCAAACGGAGTATAACCTAAAACCAGTTGCAGCCGTTGGCTGAGCAATAATTCAACACCAACGATAACCACGATAGATAACACAGCCATCATCAGCCCTGCATTGAATTTAGGATGCTTTAATAGCGTAAAATCAATCATTGGGGATATTGATTTAACTTGTCGATTTCTAAATACCACCAAAAAGAAAACACCAATAACGCCTGAAGCCCATACCGCAGGCCAGTCTGTATAAGGTTTTCCGAGCTCCTTCAACGCATAAATAACGCCAATTAAGCCAATTAAGACTAAAATAGAACCGAAAATGTCGATTTTTTTGTCGCTGTTACCACCACACTTAGGGATCAAGTAACACGCAAACGGAATAACCAATAAAACGACTGGAACATTAATTAAAAAAACAGAGCCCCACCAAAAGTGGTTAAGTAAGATACCGCCGATCAAAGGACCAATTGCCGCACCACCAGATGCAACCGCAGACCATATTCCAATAGCTAATGCCCTTTCTTTTGGATCTAAAAAAACATGCCTGACAATAGCAAGGGTGGCAGGCATACTTAACGCTGCGCCAACAGCTAAAAAACCTCGAGACAAAATCAAACTTGTTGCTGTTGGTGAAAAAGCAGCACACAACGAGGCTAAACCAAATAACGGTAGCCCCAATAAAAACATTTGCTTGTGACCAACTTTATCACTTAGCATCCCTGCAGCAGGTAATAACCCAGCGACCACCAGTGGGTAAGCATTCATTATCCACAGTTTTTCAGATGACGTAGCGCCTAAATCATGGGTTAATTTAGGTAACGCGGTATACAGTACAGTGACATCAATAACGATAAGAAACAGTACACTTGAAACTAATAGAAGCACTATCCAGCGCTTATAATCGGTTAACATAAAATTCTCTCAATGAGTTTATTTGATCATGATTTTTGTGCTGATCGTGCTACAATATAAATCCATACGTACGTATTGAAAAGAGGTTTTTCTAAATGGGACGTCAACGAACAATCGATAGAGAAAAATTACTTGATGCCGCTGAAGATATTGTTCTACAACAAGGTGCTACCGCTCTCACTATCGATGC
Source organism: Providencia sp. PROV255 (assembly GCF_028478065.1). Lineage (NCBI taxonomy): Bacteria > Pseudomonadati > Pseudomonadota > Gammaproteobacteria > Enterobacterales > Morganellaceae > Providencia > Providencia sp. PROV255. The sequence goes on from NZ_JAMPMI010000016.1 coordinate 65,901, forward strand.
AGTTGCCAAAGCGATGGGGATCTCTAAAGGCGGTGTTCAGTACTGTTTTGGCAATAAAGATGCCTTAATTGATGCAATGTTTGAGCGTTGGGGCCAGTCTTACGATGAAATTTTTAATCAAGTGACGCTGCAAGATAACTCTCCTGAAGGGCAAATTTTTGCTCATATGCAAGCTACCCACCAGCACGATAAAGTTGCAATGGCAAAAGGCGCTTCCTTAATGGCATCCTTATTACAAACCCCTGAATACCTGGAAAGTACGCGTACTTGGTATCGTGAACGGCTTGCTAAGTTAGACACCTCAACAGAAAAAGGTAAACAGGCCAGAATTGTTTTTCTAGCCACTGAAGGCGCTTTTATGCTGCGCTATATGGGATTCATGGAAATTAATGATAATGAATGGCAATCTATATTTAATGATTTGGAAAATTTATTAAAGGGTTAGCCTAAGTCTCTTTTTTTGATATAGATAATGACTCCACTCCAATAAAATAATTATAAACCAAATGGAGATCATTAAAAATGAACATAGATAGATTAAAATATTTTATAGAAATAAATAATAACAATAGTATTATTAATAATAAAAAATCATTCAGCTACAATATAAAAGAAAAACCCATCAACACTAACTGTGTCTCTTTATTAAAGATGAAATTTGAAAAGATAGATACAAACACAAAAAATTTAAAAAACACACACAAAAATAAAGCACAAAACCTCATAAAAAAAGAATCATTAGAATACGATATTAGCGCATTTAAAAATGATTTAATAAAAAAAAACCTTTATTTTATTTATAGTTCACCAAACTCAAAAAAAATAGAGTTAATACAAAATCATAATGAAAACAAAATAAATAGTGAAAATGCAATTTTTATCAATATGTTTGATTTATTAAAAAATGAACCGGATGGTTCCATATATAAAATAAATAATTACATCATCAAAATAACCAATAAAAACAAAAAACTAACAATAAATGATAATCTATTTACTCACAACATCACTTTAAAAAATGGGAAAGACATATTAATAGAAAGATATAATAAAAAAAGTAAATTTTCATTTTAATAAAGAATAACCCGGCAAAAACAGATTGTCGGGTTATTCTTACCATCAGTATATTACGGATTTATTTCCCAATACATTTATATATTTAATTTAAATAAAAAACACTAAACATAATAATTAAGGTGGATTTAAGAAGAAATAATAATACTTAATTTTATCATTCTTGGTGCTGATATTATTTTAAAATTATCTAGTATGAAAAATGTGTTTTACTTTCCTATGCAGCAAGATTAGGTGATTGAATCATTAAGACATAAAATCAGTTTTAATGATTCAAGAAAATCCCCTTATCATCGTCAGTTATAATTTGTTTTAACGATTTATGAATACCGCCATCATCTGTTTGCAAGATAAATACAAATAAAACCTGACAAAGTACCGATTGAGGGCAATGACGAGGCCGATATTTTGAATAGGGAGACCATCCATTAGCTAGATACCTTTCATGCATTCGCTTCATTGCATCAACAACAGAGTTCGCAGCTTGCCCTTTGTTGATTTTAGTCGATTTTTTTTGGTGATATAAAAAAGCATCAGTAACCGTTTTAGATATAATATAGAAAACTTGCCCAACAGATAATTTTTCTAATAAATAGGTGATGTTTTTTGTTGTTTTTTCACCAATCTGAAAAGATGTAAAATTATATTCATCCATTTCATAATTCAAATAAAAAAAACACTCAAATAGATTATTTTTCTTACATAACTCAATCAGTGATTTTTTATTTTCTTGTAAGTAATAAATATTAGCTAACTTTAGCTCTAGTAGGTCAATAATCGTAGATAAACTATTAGTTTCTTTAAAAATAACTTCCCAGCACATAAATATATTATTAAAATATAATCTTCACTAACACTTATATACTTTAAATTAGTAACTGAACTTACTGCAATCACACCTGCAGTATAAAGCTGTTCTATGATTAACAGGTCAAACTTATAATTCGGTGTTAATTTTTTATACCTTTGATTATCCAAGCTATCTAAATACATTAGATTTTCATCAGCACAACACCGTATAAGTGCAAGTAAAAAAACACTATTTTCAAAAGAAAGATCATTGATACTTAAAGCATTTTCTTTTTTTAAAAATAATAGATTATCAATATATTCAATTTTTTCTTGCCTTTCTTTTTCATTCTCTATACGAATACAATCAACACAAATATGTTCAAAATTAATTAAATGTGAAAAATGGCTCCTATCTCGTAAAAATTCCATTTCACCACATGCTACACATTTTAGTTTTAAACAATAAGCTTTGCAGCTTCTAGCCACAATAGCTTTTATTTCTTTGGATTTTAATTGTGTTTTTTCTTCTATCTTAATCATTGAATATGAAAATCGGCCATTTTCTTCAAGCTGCCAATATAGTTGGCATACAAATTCATATTCCTTATCAATAATATCAATAAATATAATTTCCATATGTTTATTTCCTTGTTTTTTATTATGTTATATTAAAAAAAACAAAAAATAGAAATTATATTATGACAAAAAAATAAAAAGGCTCATTACGGTTAAATAATGAGCCCTTTATTAATCAATTTATTGATTACTCAACTGTCACCGACTTCGCCAAGTTACGGGGTTGGTCTACGTCTGTACCTTTAATCAATGCAACGTGATAAGACAACAGTTGCAGAGGAACGGTGTAGAAAATAGGTGCGATGAGCTCTTCAACATGAGGCAGAGAAACAATTTTCATATTTTCACTGGCTTCAAAGCCCGCATCTTGGTCAGCAAATACATACAGCAAACCACCACGCGCACGAACTTCCTCGATGTTTGATTTCAGTTTTTCTAACAGTTCATTGTTAGGTGCAACGATGATAACAGGCATGTCGGCATCAATTAACGCTAATGGGCCATGCTTTAACTCACCAGCAGCATACGCTTCTGCGTGAATGTAAGAAATCTCTTTTAATTTCAGTGCTCCTTCAACGGCAATAGGGAACTGATCACCGCGGCCTAAGAACAACGCATGGTGTTTATCTGAGAAATCTTCTGCCAATGCTTCGATAACTTTATCTTGCGATAACATGCTTTCAATACGCGCAGGCAATGCATGTAGAGCGTGAGAAATGTTTTCTTCGAGCTCAGGGTTGGCGCCTTTCAAGCGACCCATATACGCCACTAGCATCAGTAAGACAGTTAGCTGAGTAGTAAACGCTTTAGTGGATGCCACACCAATTTCAGCCCCTGCTTTGGTCATCAGGGCAAATTCAGATTCACGTACCAGTGAAGAGCCCGCAACGTTACACACTGCTAAAGAGGTCAAATAGCCTAATTCTTTAGATAAACGCAGGGCTGCGAGTGTATCTGCGGTTTCACCTGATTGAGACAGTGTTATCATTAAACTGTTTTTACGGTGTGCAGGGTTGCGATAACGATACTCAGAAGCAATTTCCACATCACAGGGAATACCGGCCAAAGACTCAAACCAATAACGCGCCACCATGCCAGCATTGTAAGATGTTCCGCAAGCTACGATTTGGATATGTTCAACTTGAGATAAAATTTCACTCGCACGAGGGCCTAATTCGCTTAAATCGATACCATTGTCTTTGCTAAAACGCCCTTCAAGGGTGTTTTTAATCGCCATCGGCTGTTCATAAATCTCTTTTTGCATGTAATGACGGTAAATGCCTTTATCGCCCGCATCATATTGAATGTTTGATTCAATTTGCTCGCGGTCAACCGCTTCACCATTTTTATCAAAAATACGAACAGTACGACGAGTAACTTCAGCAACATCCCCTTCTTCAAGGTAGATAAAGCGGCGAGTCACAGGCAACAATGCTAATTGGTCTGATGCTAAGAAGTTTTCACCGACACCTAAACCAATAACCAATGGGCTACCAGAACGTGCAGCGACTAATAATTCAGGAATACGGCTATCCATAATTACCGTACCGTAAGCACCGCGTAATTGTGGGATAACACGTTGAACCACTTCCACCAGCGAGCCACCTTTTTGTTGTTCATGGTGAACAAGATGGGCAATCACTTCAGTGTCTGTTTCTGAACTAAAGACATAACCGAGTTTTTTCAGTTCATCTTTCAGTTCTAAATAGTTTTCAATAATGCCGTTATGAACAACGGCAATATAACCAGAGGTATGTGGGTGAGCATTACGTTCACTTGGAATACCATGAGTCGCCCAACGGGTATGTGCAATCCCCGTTCCACCCGATACTGGGTTTTTCTCCGCTTCTTCCGCTAACATTTGCACTTTGCCGACTTCACGTAAGCGTTGCAAATGACCTTCGTGATCAACTACAGCCATACCCGCTGAGTCATAACCACGATATTCAAGACGACGAAGACCTTCTAACAGAATTTCTGCAATATCACGTTGTGCAACAGCACCTACAATTCCACACATATTTTTTTGATTCCTAGACAAAAGGTTTCTTTCTTGAGAAACCTTTATTTGTCGCAACCTAATTGTTGTACAGTTTTCACTGCTCCCCAGCCTTGTAGAAAATGGGGATATTATTTTTATATTGCTACCTTGGGTAGCTATTTTAATTTTTGCTATTTAAATAGCTTTTTTATCATAGGAGAGATAACGCTACCTCTCCTCAATATTTACTTATTTTTTCTTAACTGGACGTTGCCAGTTTTTAATATGCATTTGCTTTACACGGCTGACAACGAGTTCGTCTTCATTCACGTCACGAGTTACCGTCGTACCCGCGCCAATTGTTGCACCTTTTGCTACAGAAACTGGAGCGACTAATTGAGTGTCTGAACCTACAAATACATCATCACCAATAACAGTTTTATGTTTATTGGCGCCATCATAATTACAAGTTATGGTACCTGCGCCAATATTGACGTTATCACCGATTTGAGCATCGCCTAGGTAACTTAAATGACCCGCTTTAGAACCTAAACCTAAAGAGGCATTTTTCATTTCGACGAAATTACCGACGTGTGCTTTGGCTGCTAATTTAGCACCTGGACGTAAACGCGCAAAAGGACCAACCGTACATTCAGCTGATAATTCAGAGTTTTCTATGACTGAATACGGGCTAATCACTGAGTTATCACCGATTACACAATCTTTCAAAATACAGCCAGATTGAATATGTACGTTATTCCCTAATGTAACGTTACCTTCGATAATCACGTTAGTATCAATAATAATATCGCGACCATGAGTTAGATTTCCGCGCAGGTCAAAACGTGCAGGGTCAATCAACATAACACCGGCTAATAACAGTTTTTCCGCTTGTTCTTTCTGATAAACTCTTTCTAACGCAGCCAGCTGTAGGCGGTTATTCACCCCTTCCATCTCACTTAAATGTTTAGGATGAACGGTTGCAATTTTATTACCTTCTTTATGTGCTAATGCAATAATATCAGTAATATAGTATTCGCCTTGTGCGTTATCGTTGTTCAGCTGTGCCAACCAACGTTTGAAATCTTTACCACTGGCAACCATGATCCCAGTGTTAATCTCTTGGATTTTACGTTGCTCTTCAGTCGCATCTTTTTGCTCAATAATACCGACAACTTCATTATTTTCACGAATGATACGGCCATACCCTGTTGGGTTATCTAAAATAACCGTCAGCAAGCCAATACCACCTTCTGGCTTCACTTCAATTAAGCGATCTAAGGTATCTTTAGCAATTAATGGTACATCGCCATATAACATGACAATATTTTCATCGTCTTGAAAGCTTGGCGCGGCTTGTTGCATCGCATGGCCAGTGCCGAGCTGTTCGGCCTGCAATACCCAATTGAGGTTTTGCTCACCTAGTTTTTCTTTCAGTAAATCACCGCCATGTCCGTATACCAGATGAATATCTGATGCACCAATGGATTTTGCTGTATCTATAACATGCTGAACCATTGGTTTGCCTGCAAGCAAATGCAAAACTTTAGGTAGCTCTGAATACATCCGTGTGCCTTTACCGGCAGCTAAAATCACGACACTTTTTCTTTGCACAGTCATTTTTCCTGAAACTCCAACTTAGGGATGAAAGTAAACCTATTTCCTTTATAAATTACTACATATTTCGCTCAAATAAAAAAGCCAGTTAGACTTAACCAACTGGCTTTTTTTACTATACCGCTATCATTACATTAGCTTTTTAGTTAACTCGATGACTCGAAGTTTCGCTATTGCTTTTGCAAGTTCTGCTGATGCCTGAGCATAATCAACATCGCCGTGAGCTTTACGGACGTGTTCTTCCGCTTTGCGTTTAGACTCCACTGCACGAGCTTCGTCTAAATCTTTACCACGGATCGCTGTATCAGCGAGTACGATAACACCATTTGGTTGTACTTCTAAAATACCGCCGGAGAGGTAAATTAGCTCTTCTTCACCAAACTGTTTGGTAATACGTACCATGCCCGGTTTTATGGCAGTCAGCAGCGGGGTATGCTGCGGGTAAATCCCCAGCTCACCTTCACTACCTGTCACCTGAATTTTCTGTACCATGCCTTCAAACATTTGTTTTTCAGCACTCACTACAGTCAGGTGGTATGTCATTGCAGCTACCATATCAACCTCCTGTCAGCTGGATTAAAGCTTTTTCGCTTTTTCCACAGCTTCTTCAATGGTACCAACCATATAGAACGCTTGTTCTGGCAGGTGGTCGTAATCACCGTTCAGGATCCCACTGAAGCCACGGATAGTGTCTTTCAGAGAAACGAACTTACCTGGTGAACCGGTAAATACTTCAGCAACGAAGAATGGTTGAGACAGGAAGCGCTGGATCTTACGAGCACGAGCAACAACCAGTTTGTCTTCTTCAGACAGTTCATCCATACCCAGAATTGCAATGATATCTTTCAGTTCTTGGTAACGTTGCAGAATAGACTGAACGCCACGAGCAACATCATAGTGCTCTTGACCAACAACCAGTGGGTCAAGCTGACGGCTAGTAGAATCCAGAGGGTCAACCGCAGGGTAAATACCCAGTGATGCGATTTGACGGCTCAGAACAACTGTTGCGTCTAAGTGAGCAAAGGTAGTTGCTGGTGATGGGTCAGTTAAGTCATCCGCAGGAACGTAAACCGCTTGAACGGAAGTGATAGAACCCGTTTGAGTTGAGGTAATACGTTCTTGCAGAACACCCATCTCTTCCGCCAGCGTTGGCTGATAACCTACCGCTGAAGGCATACGACCTAACAGTGCTGATACTTCAGTACCTGCCAGTGTATAACGATAGATGTTGTCAACGAACAGCAGTACGTCACGACCTTCGTCACGGAATTTTTCAGCCATAGTCAGACCAGTCAACGCAACGCGCAGACGGTTTCCTGGTGGCTCATTCATCTGGCCATAAACCAGTGATACTTTATCCAGAACGTTTGAGTCGGTCATTTCATGATAGAAGTCGTTCCCTTCACGAGTACGCTCACCAACACCTGCGAATACTGAGTAACCTGAGTGCTCAATCGCGATGTTACGGATCAGTTCCATCATGTTTACTGTTTTACCAACACCCGCACCACCGAACAGACCAACTTTACCACCTTTAGCGAATGGACAGATTAAGTCCATTACTTTGATACCGGTTTCCAGCAGTTCTGTTGAGTTAGCTAATTCTTCATAGCTAGGTGCAGCACGGTGAATTGACCAGCGCTCTTCTTCGCCGATATCACCTTTCATATCAATAGGTTGACCCAGAACGTTCATGATACGTCCTAAAGTTGCTTTACCTACTGGTACTTCAATTGGGTGCTCTAAGTTTACAACTTCTAAACCACGGCTCAGGCCATCTGATGTACCCATTGCGATACAACGGACAACACCACCGCCTAACTGTTGCTGAACTTCCAGCACCAGTTTTTCTTTACCGTTAACAACCTCAAGAGCGTCGTACACTTTTGGTACGTCATCTTGAGGGAACTCGACGTCCACAACGGCGCCGATTACCTGGATAATCTTTCCAGTAGCCATCTTGAATCCTCTACGTAATTCGTAAACCTAGCTGTTAAACCGCGGAAGCACCCGAAACAATTTCGGTAAGCTCCTGAGTAATGCTGGCCTGACGAGCTTTGTTGTAAACCAACTGCAACTCTTTGATCAGGTTTCCACCATTATCAGTAGCGGCTTTCATCGCTACCATTCGTGCGGCCTGCTCACTAGCCAGGTTTTCAACGACGCCCTGATAAACCTGCGACTCGATATAACGACGTAGCAGGGTATCCAGCAACGCCTTAGGATCGGGTTCGTAAATGTAATCCCAAGACTTCTTCTTCAGTGTTTCATCATCGCTTGCAGGCAATGGTAACAATTGAAGAATAGTTGGCTCCTGAGACATTGTATTGATGAACTTATTCGTCACCACATACAGTTTATCCAAACGCCCTTCATCATAGGCTTGTAGCATTGTGTTAACTGGACCAATCAAGTCCGAAAGCGTTGGGTTATCCCCCATTCCGGTAACTTGAGTCACGACATTGCCGCCCACAGAACCGAAGAATGATACCGCTTTAGAACCGATTAAAGCCAAATCAACCTGAACGTTTTTCTCAGACCATGACTTCATATCTGCTAATAGTTTTTTGAACAGGTTAATGTTCAAGCCACCACACAGACCGCGGTCTGTTGAAACAACCAGATACCCGACACGCTTAACTTCACGCTCTTCGAGATATGGATGTTTATATTCCAGATTACCTAACGCTAGGTGACCAATCACACTGCGCATGGTTTCTGCATAAGGACGGCTGGCCGCCATGCGTTCCTGCGTTTTACGCATTTTGGACGCAGCGACCATTTCCATCGCTTTAGTGATCTTTTGTGTATTTTGTACACTTCCGATCTTGGAACGTATCTCTTTTGCGCCGGCCATTTCTGCTTCTCCTTATTAACCAGACGGCCCTAGGAACTGGGCCGAATAGTATTACCAGGACTGAGTTGCTTTAAATGATTCGAGCAGTTTTTTCAACTTGCCTTCGATATCATCGTTATAGCTACCAGCCGGGCCAATTTCGTTCATAAGGTCAGCATGCTCGCGCTGTGCAAAAGAAACTAAAGCAGCTTCAAACGCACCAATTTTCGCTAACTCAACATCATCCAAGAACCCACGTTCTGCCGCGAACAGAGACAGTGCCTGCTCTGCTACTGACATTGGTGCATACTGTTTCTGTTTCAGCAGTTCAGTTACTTTCTGACCATGACTTAACTGTTTACGAGTCGCGTCATCGAGGTCGGAAGCAAACTGAGCAAACGCTGCCAGTTCACGATACTGAGCAAGTGCGGTACGGATACCACCAGACAGTTTCTTGATAATTTTAGTCTGAGCAGCACCACCAACACGAGATACTGAAATACCTGGGTTAACCGCTGGACGAATACCAGAGTTAAACAGGTTAGATTCCAGGAAGATCTGACCATCTGTAATCGAAATTACGTTTGTTGGTACGAATGCAGAAACGTCACCAGCTTGGGTTTCAATGATAGGCAGAGCTGTCAATGAACCTGTTTTGCCTTTAACTTCGCCTTTAGTAAAGTTTTCTACGTATTCAGCGTTAACGCGAGCAGCACGCTCAAGTAAACGTGAGTGCAGATAGAAAACGTCACCTGGGTAAGCTTCACGTCCTGGTGGACGACGCAGCAACAGTGAGATTTGACGGTATGCAACAGCCTGTTTAGACAGGTCATCGTATACGATCAGTGCATCTTCACCGCGGTCACGGAAATATTCACCCATCGCGCAACCAGCATATGGCGCTAAGTATTGCAGAGCAGCTGATTCAGATGCTGTAGCAACAACAACGATAGTGTTTTGCAGTGCGCCGTGTTCTTCCAATTTACGAACTACGTTAGAAACGGTAGACGCTTTCTGGCCGATAGCCACGTACACACATTTGATGCCTGAGTCGCGTTGGTTGATGATTGCATCGATAGCCAAAGCAGTTTTACCTGTTTGACGGTCACCGATAACAAGCTCACGCTGACCACGACCGATTGGGATCATGGCATCGACTGATTTATAACCAGTTTGAACTGGTTGATCAACGGATTGACGGTCGATAACACCTGGCGCAATAACTTCTACAGGAGAGAAGCCATCGTTATCAACAGGACCTTTACCATCAATTGGTTGACCCAGTGTATTCACAACACGTCCTAGCAGGCCACGGCCTACTGGAACTTCAAGAATACGACCAGTACATTTAACTTTCATGCCTTCTGCCAAGTCGGCATAAGGACCCATAACGACCGCACCAACAGAGTCACGCTCTAAGTTCAGTGCGATAGCGTAACGGTTGCCAGGCAGCGCGATCATTTCACCCTGCATGACTTCGGCTAAACCGTGAATACGAATAATACCGTCATTAACGGATACAATCGTACCTTCATTGTGAGCTTCACTCACAACATCGAACTGAGCAATACGCTGTTTGATCAGTTCGCTGATTTCGGTGGAATTCAGTTGCATATGCTCCAGTCCCCTTAAGACTGCAAGACGTCAGTTAAACGCTCTAAGCGACCGCGGATACTCCCGTCAATAACGAGGTCTCCAGCACGAATGATCACTCCAGCAATAACAGACTTATCAATTTTGCAATTCAGCTTAACTTTGCGTGACAGACGTTTTTCCATCGCTGCAGAAATTTTAGCTGACTGCTGTTCACTCAGTTCGTTAGCAGAAATCACATCAACTTCAATGGTTGATTCCAGAGAATCGCGCAATTGGATAAACTGCGTCAACACTTCTGGCAGCGTCGTTAAACGCCCGTTATCTGCCATAACACGAATCAGATTCTGAACATGCTCGTCAATTTCATCTCCACAAACAGAGATAAACGTTTTAGCTAATGTTTCTGGTGCAATAGAACCAGAAAGCAGCTCCCCAACCTGTTCATTGCGCGTCACCTCAGCGGTGAAGGCTAGCATTTCCTGCCATTTAGCAACAGCTTGGTTTTCCACAGCAAAGTCAAAAGCTGCTTTGGCGTAGGGGCGAGCTACAGTAGCAATTTCAGACATGCCCCTCCCTCCTTACAGTTCAGCGACTAGTTTATCAACGATGTCGCTGTTAGCAGCTTCATCCACGGAACGTTCGATGATCTTCTCGGCACCTGCGATAGCAAGCATCGCAACCTGTTTACGTAACTCTTCACGTGCACGTTTACGCTCAGCATCAATTTCAGCTTGCGCTTGTGCGACGATTTTTGCACGTTCTGCTTCCGCTTCTGCTTTTGCTTCATCAATCATTTGAACGCGTTGTTTATTCGCTTGTTCAATGATGACTTGAGCTTCAGCTTTCGCTTTTTTCAGTCGGTCGGTTGCGTCGGTTTGCGCCAGTTCCAGGTTCTTTTTAGCACGTTCTGCGGAAGATAAACCGTCAGCAATTTCTTTTTGACGCTTTTCAATGGCCGCCATAATCGGTGGCCATACATACTTCATACAGAACCAAACAAACAGGACAAACGCGATAGCCTGGCCGAGGATTGTTGCATTTAGATTCACAGACAATACCTCATATTCATTAGTGAATTAATGTTCTTACAGTGTTCCGTAACGTTAATTAGGCAACAGCGAACATTACATACAAGCCCAGACCAACAGCAATCATCGGAATAGCATCGACCAGACCCATTACGATAAAGAACTGTGTACGCAGCAGAGGAATTAAATCTGGCTGACGAGCAGCACCTTCTAAAAATTTACCACCTAGGATGCCGATACCGATCGCAGCACCGATCGCCGCTAAGCCCATCATCACAGCGGCAGCCATGTACAGCAGATCCATACTCAGGTTTTCCATGACAGTCTCCAGTTTGTTTCAGTTAATACAATTATTGATAAAATTAAATTAGTGTTCTTCAGATGCCATCGACAGATAGACAACCGTCAGAACCATAAAAATAAAGGCTTGTAGCGTAATAATCAGTATGTGGAAGATAGCCCAAGGTAGGCTTAACAACCACTGTGACCACCACGGTAGCAGAGCCGCGATAAGAATAAAGATCAATTCACCTGCATACATGTTACCAAACAGTCGCAGACCGAGTGATACAGGTTTTGACAGCAGGCTTACCCCTTCAAGAATCAAGTTGACTGGAATGAAGACAGGATGGTTAAAAGGCTGCATTGTGAGCTCTTTTGTAAATCCGCCAATTCCTTTCATTTTGATGCTGTAGAAGAGGATTAGGATAAACACACCAATAGCCATCGATAATGTGACACTAACATCTGCGGTTGGCACTGCACGTAATGCAGGTAACCCGAGATAATGCTCAGCAATATACGGAAGGAAATCAATTGGGAGTAAATCCATTAGGTTCATTAAGAATACCCAGACGAACACCGTTAATGCTAAAGGAGCAATAACTTTGCTCTTGCCGTGATACATATCACGGACTGAGTTATCAACGAAACCAATGATCAGTTCTATTGCAGTCTGTAACTTACCGGGTACGCCACTAGTCGCATTAACTGCAACTCTTCTAAATAGCCACAGGAACAGAGCCCCGAGAACTACCGAGAAAAAAAGCGAGTCAATGTTCAACGTCCAAAATGTTGGACTAGCGTGGGGATCGACCAACTTAAAGGTACTCAGGTCCAACTGAAGGTTTCTCAGATGGTGGCCTATGTAATCCTCTGTAGTCATCACTTCTCCTGATGCAGACATGATGCCTCTTACCCTTTTGTAGTTTAAAAATACTTACCGTTTAAAAACGGCTGGTGCAACAATCTGAACAATTAGCACCGCTAAATAGGTCAAACCCAGTGGTGTTAATGACGCTTTGAACACACCGAAAGCAACAACTAAGACAGCGATAGTTGTAACAACCTTTAGCCCTGCTCCTAATGCTAAGAACCAGGCAATGCGGACAGGTTCATCCTCTCCTTTTGCTTTCTGAAATTGTGCTAGCAGCATAAATACGATATTTGGTAACCAGCATGCTAACCCACCAGCAAGAGCAGAGGCCCCCCATTCTATACTATTTGCACAGAAAGCCCCACTGAGGATCACTAAAGTTATAAACTGAACAGACAACTGCTTTGCAGCGTGTTTGTTGTCATAAAGGGATACAGACATAACTTTTTGTTTACTCCCAGCTCTTCTCAGCCTCAGAAACGCTAAGTGTTGTATAAAACTGCCTTTGCGTAAATGTGTCAAGAGACAAAAACGTGCAAATTATACGGGCAGGCGAAATGAATTCAATCAGTAAGTAGCGAAAAGGTGAATAAATATTTAATTTTTTCGAGTTGGCGCAGAATTGTCGCTGTAATAATTAATAAATAGTTAATGAATTGCTGCATATATTCACATTAATGTGATAAATATCACATTTAGCTTTATTCTCTTTATTTATTCTTTCAACTTTACTGACAACAAAAAATAGATTTAATCTGTAAATCAAACAATTAAAGAAGTAGATTTTTAAGTTAAATTTAAAAGTGATAAATCAAATATTTCACTATTAACTATTTATCTAGCTAAATCGATTAAGTCAAAATTGCCAATTTCCCTATATTTTTTCTTTCAACACCTTATTTTTGAAACTTATTCGTTATTTCTATGTAAATAACACGTGAAATATAAATATTTACTCTCTAGCTAAAAACAAGAATAGCCGGTGCTTTGTAACACACCGACTATCGCTCTAAAAGACAAAATATTTTGACAGAAAGCAACTTTATTTTATAGAAACTTTAACCAAATGCCGCTGTTCATCAAGTTCAGGCACTTCAAGCTCTGTGATAGATTCAATCACAAAACCTTCTGGTAGCGCCATTTCATCATCACGAATGACACCTTTAAGTGCATAAAAACAACCGCCAGATGAAGGTAAATGATGGCACCAACTCAGCATATCGTTCAGTGAAGCAAATGCGCGGCTAATCACCCCATCAAAACCATTTTCAATTGGGTACTCTTCAACACGCGATTGAACAGGTTCGATATTCGTTAGCCCTAGTTCATGTTGAACCTGTTTTAAAAAGCGTATCCGCTTCCCTAAGCTGTCCAATAAAACAAAATGGGAATCAGGCCGAACAATAGCTAAAGGAACGCCAGGTAAGCCTGGCCCCGTTCCTACATCAATAAATTTTGTTCCGTTGAGTTGACCGTTCACCACTATGCTGTCCATGATATGACGGATCAACATCTGTTGTGGGTCACGTACTGAAGTCAGGTTATAGGCTTTGTTCCATTTAGCTAATAACCCAACATAGTCAACTAACTGCTGTTTTTGCTTTTCCGTTAAGTCAATATCGGTTTTTGCTAACAATTGATTAAGTTTCGATAATAAATCCATGTTAAGCACTCCGGCGTAGCATGCCTTGTTTTTTCAGCCAAACAAGTAAGATAGAGATTGCTGCAGGCGTAATCCCTGAAATTCGTGATGCTTGACCAATAGATGTCGGTTTATGGTCGTTCAGTTTCGCCATGACTTCGTTCGACAACCCTTTTACTTGTTTGTAATCGAGGTCAACAGGCAACAAGGTATTTTCATTACGTAGTTGTCTTTCGATTTCTTCTTTTTGGCGAGCGATATAACCTTCGTATTTAACTTGGATTTCCACTTGATCCGCAGCTTGAGGATCGTCAATACCTGGGGCAAACAGGTTAAGCGAGGTTAGCATTTGATACGTCATTTCTGGACGACGCAGTAAATCTTCCCCATTTGCTTCTTTCGATAATGGAACGGTTAAAATTCCATCTATCTCAGTATGGTTATCTGATTTAGGATGAACCCAAATATCTTTTAAGCGTTGACGTTCTTTTTCAATCAGTTCAACTTTTTTATTAAAGTGAGCCCAACGTACGTCATCAACTAAGCCTAACTCTCGGCCTTTTTCAGTGAGTCGCAAATCGGCATTGTCTTCACGAAGCATCAAACGGTATTCCGCACGTGAAGTAAACATACGGTAAGGTTCTTTTGTCCCTAAAGTACAAAGGTCGTCAACGAGAACACCGATATAAGCTTGGTCACGACGAGGGAACCAACCGTCTAAACCAAAGGCATGTTGTGCAGCATTAAGGCCCGCTAATAGCCCTTGAGCTCCGGCTTCTTCATAACCTGTTGTGCCGTTAATTTGGCCAGCAAAGAATAAACCTTCAATAAATTTACTCTCAAGCGTTTGTTTTAGATCTCTAGGGTCAAAGAAATCATACTCGATAGCATAACCAGGACGAATGATCCGTGCATTTTCCATTCCTTTCATGGAATGAACAATTTGCATTTGAACATCAAATGGTAAGCTGGTGGATATCCCGTTAGGATAAATTTCATTGCTCGTTAAGCCTTCTGGCTCTAAAAAGATCTGATGTGAGTCTTTATCTGCAAAACGCATGACTTTATCTTCGATCGAAGGGCAATAACGTGGGCCGATCCCTTCAATAACCCCTGCATACATAGGGCTACGATCTAGGTTATTTCTGATCACATCATGGGTTTTTTCATTGGTATAGGTGATATGACAAGGCATCTGTTGTGGATGTTGATCTTGTGAACCTAAGAATGAAAAAACGGGCATTGGGTCATCACCTAGCTGTTGAGCTAACTGACTGAAATCAATAGTTCTTGCATCAATACGTGGTGGCGTTCCTGTTTTTAAACGATTAACACGTAAAGGCAATTCTCTCAAACGTTGAGAAAGTGAAATTGAAGGGGGATCCCCTGCACGACCGCCACTGTAATTTTCTAAACCAATATGAATTTTGCCATCAAGGAAAGTACCAACGGTTAATACCACGGCTTTGGCTTTAAATTTTAAGCCCATACGGGTAATTGCCCCTGTAACTCGATTGTTTTCAACAAGCAAGTCTTCTACGGGTTGTTGGAAAATCATTAAATTAGGCTGATTTTCTAAAGCCATTCTGACAGCTTGGCGATACAGAACACGGTCAGCTTGCGCTCGGGTTGCACGAACAGCTGGCCCTTTGCTGGCATTTAATGTTCTAAATTGAATACCCGCTTTGTCTGTAGCGATGGCCATTAGACCACCTAGGGCATCAATTTCTCTAACCAGATGTCCCTTACCGATCCCACCGATGGCTGGGTTGCAAGACATCTGGCCCAATGTATCAATATTGTGAGTCAGTAATAGGGTTTGACGCCCCATACGTGCAGCTGCCATTGCTGCTTCAGTACCGGCATGACCACCACCAATTACGATGACGTCAAATTGCTCTGGATAAAACATGTGTGGACCTTAAACGTTAGAAAATGCGGATTGTGCATTTGAGGAGAGAATTCTACTCAAGTTTGAGGAAGAGACCAAGCTTTAGGTTTCCCCCTTATATAATATAAAGATCTTTTTATTTAAAGATCTCTTTATTAGATCTTTTATTAGGATCACCGGTTTCTGTGGATAAGTGGATTTTCACTTTAAAGATCATAAAACTGTAAAGGATCATATACTGTGAATGATCCGTGATCCATTTGCGTATAAGCTGGGATCAAAATGGGTACTTATACACAGGCCTTGGGAGCCTAAAAACTTATACTCTGGATAACTACGGGTTAATACCGGGATCTTCCCTGAGTTATCCACAGTTGATTGCTGTTTTTTTAATCGATTTAGAGTTCGTTTGCCCAAATTTTAACCCATTCTCCAGCGGGATCTTCCGGTATTTCGTGTTGTTGGACATCAATTTCCAAACATTCACCGATCCTTTTAGCCCCTTGCTTGATTAATAACGCATCTATTTTGTGGATAGCACCACAGAAAGTGTCATATTCAGAGCTACCGATCCCAACAGAGCCAAATTGGACTTCGCTTAGATCAGGAGCGCTTTCTTCTATTGAATCAAAAAGAGGTTGAATATTTTCAGGCAGATCACCTGCACCATGTGTTGAGCTCACCACCAGCCATATGCCTTCAAGTGTTAAGTCATCAAGCTCTGGGCCATGTTGAATTTCAGTTTCATGACCGAGTTCTTCTAAAATCTCAGCCATGTGCTCGGCAACATACTCCGCACTGCCCATTGTACTGCCACTTATTAAGGTTACTTTTGTCATGGTGATTCTCTTTCACAATAATAGGGCGCTATTGTACGCTGTGAATGAGCTGGGATCTACCTGTGGATAATGTGGTTATATCATTTTTTTTCTACGGGTTGATTGTTCGTAAGATCGGGTTTTGTAAGGAGATCAGTGTTTCTGTGGATTGTATCTCATCAATGGTCTGAATTTTGTTGATAAGTACGTCTTGTAAAGAATCGATAGAACGGCACATGACTTTAATAAAAATGCTGTATTGCCCTGTTGTGTAGTACACCTCGACAACTTCTTCTAAGGCATCTAATTTTTTTAGTGCGGTTGGGTAATCTTTTGCACTTTTTAAAATAATGCCAATAAAGCAACAAACATCGAATCCTAATTGTTTTGGGTTTATATCAATACGTGTGCCTTTAATAATTCCTGCTTGCTTCATTTTTTCGACTCGGACATGAATTGTTCCGGGGCTAACTGCGAATTTTTTTGCTAATTCAGCATACGGTATGCGCGCATTTCCCATTAATTCGTGAAGTATGTCACGATCGAGATTATCGATTTGATAATTTTCCGGCATTATTTCACCTCTATTTTAACGATTCTTCATTTTTATACCTGTTTTTTTATTTAAAATAAACAGTAAAGGCTTTTTTTAATGATGGATATTGAATTTATACCTCATTTTGTTGCTTAATCTATACATCAGCTAACACAGCTAACAAATTATGGGAATAAATTATGGACAAGTCTTTTATCGAACATCAGCAACAAATTAGTTTTGTGAAATCGTATTTCTCACGTTTACTTGAAAAAGAATTAGGGTTAATTGAAGTTCAAGGACCAATCCTAAGCCGTTTAGGGGATGGTACTCAAGACAACTTATCGGGCAGTGAAAAAGCCGTTCAAGTAAAAGTGAAATCAATTCCAGGTGCAACCTTTGAAGTGGTTCATTCTTTGGCTAAATGGAAACGTAAAACATTAGGACGTTTCGGTTTTAGTAAAGGCCAAGGTCTATACACGCATATGAAAGCGTTGCGTCCGGACGAGGATCGCTTAACCCCAATCCACTCCGTCTATGTTGATCAGTGGGATTGGGAAAAAGTGATGGCAGATGAGGAACGTACACTTCCTTATCTGAAGCAGACAGTGGGTAAAATCTATAAGGCAATAAAAGAAACAGAAGCTGCCGTAAGTAAAGAGTTTGGGTTGGCACCGTTCCTGCCAGACCAAATCCACTTTATTCACAGTGAAGAATTGTTACAGCGCTATCCTGATTTAGATGCGAAAGGGCGTGAACGCGCAATCGCGAAAGAATTAGGTGCAGTATTCTTAATTGGTATCGGTGGTAAGCTATCTAGTGGTGAATCACATGATGTTCGTGCGCCAGACTACGACGATTGGACAACAAAAAATGAAGACGGTTTTTGTGGTTTGAACGGCGACATCATTGTGTGGAACCCTGTTTTACAGGACGCATTTGAGCTTTCTTCAATGGGAATTCGCGTAAGTCCTGAGTGTTTGACCCGTCAATTAAAGTTAACTGACGATGAAAAACGTATGGAATTAGAGTGGCACCAAGCATTAGTGAAAGGTGAAATGCCGCAAACTATCGGTGGTGGTATTGGCCAATCACGCTTAGTTATGCTACTTCTCCAACGCCAACACATTGGCCAAGTGCAATGTGGTGTATGGGGTGCTGAAATGCAAGAATCCGTTGAAGGTATGCTGTAATTAGCGACTAAATCGGCGTAACAACCTGCTTTTTAACCCAGTATCAAAACGCCAAATATGGTCAAAGATTTTCATGATGCTGGGTTTCCCATAATTTGATACAGATACCGCATGGAAGCGGTATTTACCTTTCTTCTGCATGGCTTTTATTTTTTGAATCAACTCATCAGGTAAACGCTGAGCAACAAAATCAGAAATCACTACGGCATCTGCATCTATCCACTGCTTTGATTCCAATTTTACTGCTGTTTCTTGCAAACAAGCCGCAAGATCAGTCCCACCTTTAAATGTTTGATGTAAAAATCGAATACATTGCTCTAGGCCATCAATAGAAAGTAAATCGTAATGCACAATTTCTGTGGAAAATAACATCACATGACATGAGCGGTTATCCGCCAGCGCAATTTTCATTAATGCGAGGCAAAAAGCCTTTGCACAGCGTTCATTTAAACCGCCCATCGAACCGGAAGTATCAATACATACAACAAATGGACCTCTCGGTTGTTCTTCATCATGGTGATGTGTTATTGGGCGAAGAACTTTCCTTTCTTGCCAGCTATCTCCTTGTAATCGATAAGTTAGAAGCTGTTTTTCAAGTAATTTTCGATAGAACTCAAATTCAATATCTTCAAGACCTAACATAGCGAGTTCTGCAGGTAATAACCGTAAAATATCGTCACTTTGATTTAAGCCATTAACTTGCTCAGGAACAGTTTCAGGCACTTTTTCCATGATAGTCATCGGTTCTAGTACCACGCTATCATCAGGGATTGCTTGTGCAGTTTGGCTACGGCCTAATAATTGTGCTATTTTTTCTAATTCAGGCTGCTGACGTAAAAATTCACTGTATCGGCTTAATAATTGGTCATTATAAGCGGAAGTCATGTTCACACCTTTGGTTAAATCCCACAACCGGCCTGCAGCACGTTCATTTTCACCTAAGATATCCTCTAAATTGCCACTTAGTGCTAATCGGCGCTGTAGTTCCGCCAGCAATTGTTCTTTTTCTTGTTCTAACATTTCTTTATGTAGAGTCGTCACTTGTAAAATTAAACTGACTCGCCATTTTTGTACAAACAGTGATTGCCTTGCACTGCGATTTTCTATTTTCCCGCTCTGTAACTGATGTGCTTCACGGTAAAAAGGAGAATCCAGTTGGTGAAGTTTTGCTATGACACTTGGTAATTGGATAAAAAAGGCGTCTGTCGATATGCCAAGAGATTGACGATAAAGTTCAAACTCTTCTGAAAGTTGAGCAGGAACAAGCGCATCTTGCATACGCTGTTTGAGATCTTTTTTCCAACCGGATAAATCTTTTAGTAACGCTTTTTTTAATCTAGGGTGTTTTTCAAAAAAGACCGCCAATTGAGGGGTTGCTAACAAAGAGATAATTATCTCCTCGATTAATTGACCTTCATTAACCGAAAGCAGCATTTCTAGTGTGGCTAAACTCATCATCGTTATTCAGCCACTTTACCCGTGATTTGGTTACGTAATTGGTTTAGTTTCTCTGTGAGTTTCATGAAGCTTTGTTCAATATCTGCAAGCCAGTGTGATTCAATAAATAAGTTGGGCTGCTGTTTTTCAAACTGATAGCGTGCGGCTTGAATTTCTCCTTGAATTTTATCTAGCTTGTCTAGCCATTCTTGATTATTTGTATTTGGCGTGAGTGATGAGGCTTTATCTTGAATATATAAAGTAGATGATTGATGACTTATATCTAATAACTGTATCTGGTTTAAATTATTCACCTCAGCGGCAATGTCTTGTGCAAAACCAATCCCATTTAGGTGAGCGGATAATGTCGTTCCTTTATTTAAAAACGTTATCAGGGATTTTTTATCAGTAGTTACAAAAGTCACTTTCATATTATGTAGTTGCAGTGGACGATGTAAAAATAGGGTAATTCGACCATCACTGATATTTTCGGGCAATACATATGACGCTTTACGAGCAAACATCGCATTGTTTTTATTGACTTTAAATGCATCTTGGTTGTTTTGGTCTTGGGTCGATGACATCCATTGCTGATAAGTCTGCTCTATTTCTCGAGTCAACTTTCGCTGCTGCCAGCCATCTTCTTGTAATAATGACTGTAATAGTTGTGGTAACGCATTCATAGATTGCATGTCATACCAGAGGCAATCTTTTAATAACACAAGATCTAGAGGAGATACACTATTACGACCATTAAAGAAAGCACTTGCTTGTAATAAATAAACCGCTTTCTTCCAGCGCCTATCTGAAACATAAACCCGTTTGTCTGTTGCATCTAGTTGCTGACGTAATTGGTAAATTAATTCAAAACAGTGATCGGGTAGCGTAATTTTGGGTATTTCTTGTTGCCACTGTTGGTATTCTTCATCGCTGATTTTTAAATGTTCCGGCATTTGAGATTCATTCAGTGATGATTTTCCTGTTAATAGTGCGCGAAAATTTTGTTTTTCTTGCACTTTATCCAGCCAAATACGTACTAGCATTCTGTCGAATAGCGCTTCAAGGCTATTATCTGCATCAGGCAATTCATTGGATGCCGTTACTAATAACCGCATCGGGATAGATTTTTCTTCATCACCATTACGGAACTTGCGCTCATTTACCGCGGTTAATAAAGTATTTAAGATGGCAGGGCCTGCTTTCCATATCTCATCAAGGAATACGACTTCAGCGTCAGGTAAATAACCTTTAGTTAAACGTTCATATCGCCCTTCATCTTTTAACGCTTGTATTGAAAGAGGGCCAAAGATTTCTTCGGGTGTTGAAAATCGTGTCATTAAGTACTCAAAAGCATTCGCATGACGAAAAGCATATTTCATTCTTCGTGCAATTAAGCTTTTGGCAATACCCGGAGGGCCTAATAGAAATACGCTTTCGCCGCTTAATGTGGCTAATAAGCACAAACGAATAGCCTGCTGGCGTTCATATAAACCGCTTTCAAGGTAATTGCTTAGTTGGGCAATTCGTTCAGCAAGCTGCATTATTCATTCCTTTTATTAATAGAGGTGTTGATATCAAAACTATCAATTTCTTTTATTACATACTGCGACCTATTTTTCCATTTTTCTTTGACATGCCCCAATAAATAAGAAAAAACGATTCAGCTACAAGTGATTCAATAAGTTATTGTTTTTAAGTATTTCTAATGCGAACGAAACGTTTCGATATTGATCACAAATATCAACCATCAATATTGAGTTGTGACTTATCTTTACTATGATTACATGAGCGAAACGTTTCGCTTACTAGAATGGCGGTGAAAAATGAAAAAGGGTGTTTTACTTAATGCCAACGTTACCTCTGTAATTGCCAAGTTAGGTCATACGGACCAAATAACGCTTGCTGATGCAGGTTTGCCTATTTCTCAAGGAACGGAGCGTATTGATTTAGCCATTACTCAAGGCTTACCCGATTTCATGTCAGTTTTAAGTGTCATTACTCAAGAGATGCAAGTCGAAAAAGCCATTCTAGCTGAGGAAATCAGTACCATTAACCCACAAATGGAAGACGCTATTTTAGCTCACTTACAACAGTTAGAAGTCACCCAAAATAATACGATTGAAATTATTTATTGCAGCCATGAACGTTTTAAACAGCTGACTCATGACAGTAAAGCGGTGATCCGTACCGGAGAATGTTCACCGTTCGCTAACATTATTCTTTGTTCTGGTGTGACTTTCTGAGGTGATTATGCAACCTTTATTAGAACTTATCGGGATCGATAAATCATTTCCAGGGGTAAAGGCCCTCAGTGGTGCGACATTAAATGTCTACCCAGGAAAAGTCATGGCGCTGGTGGGGGAAAATGGGGCTGGCAAATCAACCATGATGAAAGTGCTGACGGGTATTTATAAAAAAGATGCTGGTCAAATCCGCTATTTAGGTAAAGAAGTCGCATTCAATGGCCCTAAAAGCTCCCAAGAAGCAGGAATAGGGATTATCCACCAAGAACTTAATTTAATACCTGAATTAACCATCGCAGAGAATATTTTTCTTGGTCGAGAGTATGTTAATGCGTTTGGCAAAATTGACTGGAAAAAAATGTTCAGTGAGTCTGACAAACTGCTTAAACGGCTTAACCTTGATTATGATAGCCATCAAACTATTGCAGAGCTTTCTATCGGCGAACAACAAATGGTGGAAATCGCTAAAGTCCTGAGCTTTCAATCACAAGTCATTATTATGGATGAACCCACAGATGCGCTAACCGACACAGAAACAGAATCCTTATTTAGAGTTATCGAAGACTTAAAAGCTCAAGGCTGCGGTATTGTTTATATTTCCCATCGTTTAAAAGAAATTTTTGAAATTTGCGACGATGTAACGGTGTTTCGCGATGGCCAGTTTATTGGTGAGAAACCCGTGAGTGAATTAGAAGAAGAAAAACTCATTGAAATGATGGTTGGTCGTAAACTTGAAGACCAGTATCCAAGAGTTGAGGTAGAAACCGGAAATATTAGGCTGCAACTTGAAGGCGTATCTGGGCCTGGTGTAACAAATGCCAACTTTACCCTGAGGAGCGGGGAAATTTTAGGTGTATCGGGTTTGATGGGCGCGGGGCGTACAGAGTTGATGAAAATCATCTACGGCGCGGCGACAAAAAAATCGGGCACGATAAAACTGGAAGGCAAACTCGTAACACTGAAAACACCACAAGACGGGCTGAATAATGGCATTGTTTATATTTCAGAAGACCGTAAACGTGATGGATTAGTATTAGGTATGTCAGTGAAAGAAAATATGTCATTGACAGCATTACGTTATTTCAGTCGTGCGGGAGGAAGCCTTAAGCATGGGGAAGAACAGCAAACCGTTAGCGATTTCATTCGGTTATTCAATATTAAAACCCCGTCAATGGACCAAATAATTGGCAATCTTTCAGGTGGTAATCAGCAAAAAGTGGCCATTGCGCGCGGCTTGATGACAAGACCAAAAGTACTGATCCTTGATGAACCAACTCGCGGTGTAGACGTTGGTGCTAAAAAAGAAATCTATCAATTAATTAACCAATTTAAAAAAGAAGGGCTGAGTATCATTTTAGTTTCTTCAGAAATGCCTGAAGTAATAGGAATGAGTGACCGCATTTTGGTGATGCACGAAGGTCATATCAGTGGTGAATTTTCAGCCAAAGACGCGACGCAGGAAGCCTTAATGGCAGCCGC
The DNA here is from genome assembly GCF_028478065.1 of Providencia sp. PROV255. Classification (NCBI taxonomy): domain Bacteria; kingdom Pseudomonadati; phylum Pseudomonadota; class Gammaproteobacteria; order Enterobacterales; family Morganellaceae; genus Providencia; species Providencia sp. PROV255. Next base: position 89,795 of record NZ_JAMPMI010000016.1, read on the forward strand.
CGTGGGTAAAAATTATGGCTCAGTTCAGGAGTTATCAGTATGAGTTCAACTACCGCATCATCAAAACGTTGGTTCAGCAAAGCATGGCTGATGGAGCAAAAATCATTAATCGCACTATTAGTTTTGATTGCCATCGTATCAACATTAAGCCCGAATTTTTTTACGGTTAATAACCTATTCAATATCCTACAACAAACCTCCGTTAATGCCATTATGGCCGTTGGAATGACATTAGTTATCTTAACGTCTGGAATTGACCTCTCTGTTGGGTCCTTATTAGCCTTAACGGGAGCAGTTGCAGCCTCAATGGTCGGGGCTGAAGTTAACGCATTAGTGGCTGTTGCGGGAGCACTAGCACTCGGTGCCGCTATCGGTGCATGTACAGGAGTGATTGTTGCAAAAGGAAAAGTCCAAGCTTTCATTGCGACTTTAGTCATGATGCTACTGCTGCGCGGTGTGACACGAGTTTACACAGACGGCAGCCCTATCAATACAGGATTTAGTGATAACGCAGACTTATTTGGTTGGTTTGGTATTGGCCGCCCATTTGGTATTCCTACCCCAGTCTGGTTAATGATCATCGTTTTTGCTGCGGCATGGTATATGTTGCACCATACTCGCCTTGGTCGTTATATCTACGCACTTGGTGGGAATGAAGCGGCTACTCGTCTTTCTGGTATTAATGTCGACCGCATTAAAATAGTGGTTTATGCCTTATGTGGACTGCTAGCGGCATTGGCGAGTGTCATTGAAGTTGCACGTTTATCATCAGCTCAGCCAATGGCAGGTAATGGGTATGAACTTGATGCTATCGCTGCGGTTGTACTTGGTGGTACCAGCCTTGCTGGTGGTAAGGGGCGTATCGTCGGAACATTGATTGGTGCGCTTATCCTTGGTTTCTTAAACAATGGATTAAACTTATTAGGTATTTCGTCAAACTACCAGATGATTGTTAAAGCTGTCGTCATCTTACTTGCTGTACTTGTTGATAATAAAAAGTAACCCTACAGGAAAATTATTATGAAACTGAACAAACTAGCAACGTTATTATCTGCAGTTGCACTGAGTGCAACGGTTAGTGTGAATGCGATGGCGAAAGATAGCATTGCACTCGTAATTTCTACATTGAATAACCCATTCTTTGTGACGATGAAAGACAGCGCACAAAAAGAAGCGGATAAACTCGGTTATGAGCTGATTGTTTTAGATTCTCAAGACAACCCAGCCAAAGAGTTAGCAAACGTACAAGATTTAACCGTTCGCGGTACAAAATTAATGTTAATTAACCCAACAGATTCAGATGCAGTGGGTAACTCAATATTAATGGCGAATAAAGCGAATATACCTGTAATTACTTTAGATAGAGCGGCTAACAAAGGTGAAGTTGTCAGCCATGTAGCATCTGATAACCGCATGGGCGGGAAGATGGCCGCTGACTACATTGCACAAAAAACAGGCAGTGAGGCTAAAGTTATTCAATTAGAAGGCATTTCAGGCACATCAGCCGCACGTGAGCGCGGTGAAGGTTTTAACACCGGTGCGAAAGAGCACAAATTCAATTTACTGGCGAGCCAACCGGCTGATTTCGATAGAACAAAAGGCTTGAACGTAATGCAAAACTTGTTAACGGCACATCCAGCTGTTCAAGCTGTATTTGCACAAAACGATGAAATGGCATTAGGGGCGTTAAGAGCTCTGCAAACCGCAGGCCGTACCGATGTTCTGGTTGTCGGTTTTGATGGAACAAATGATGGTATCAAAGCCGTTGAAGGCGGAAAATTAGGTGCAACGATTGCACAGCGCCCAGACCAAATTGGGATTGTTGGTGTTCAGATTGCAGATAAAGTCTTAAAAGGTGAAAAAGTGGCTCCAACGGTTCCGGTTGAATTAGAATTAGTGGTAAAACAATAAGATAAAAACCGCCGCGGCATACTGCGGCGGTTTATTTTAGTTTGCAATTCATTGGGTCATCAAAAAAGGAAATAAACGTTATGGGTACAGCAAAGCTGGTGGTTCTCGGTAGTATCAATGCTGATCATATATTAAATGTTAAGCATTTCCCTCAACCGGGTGAAACAGTTAGAGGTGATCATTACCAAGTTGCGTTTGGTGGAAAAGGCGCTAACCAAGCTGTTGCTGCTGGTCGCAGTGGTGCTGACATAACATTTATTGCCTGTGTTGGTGATGATGATATTGGGGCGAGTATAAAAAAACAGTTATCTCTCGATAACATTAAAACCGAATGTATTGATGCCATTGAAGGTGAAACGACAGGTGTCGCCCTCATTTATGTGAATCAACAAGGGGAAAATACGATTGGTATCAATGCAGGTGCAAATGCGCAACTTACCAAGGAAAGGTTAGGACATTATCAGCAAAAAATTGTGGAAGCGGATGCGGTATTGATGCAACTGGAATCTCCCATTGAAACAGTACAAATGGCTGCTGAAATAGCGAAGAAAAACAATACAAAAGTCATTTTGAACCCTGCACCCGCTCAATCTTTACCTGATTCATTATTATCATTAGTGGATATTATCACACCAAATGAAACAGAAGCTGAACATTTAACAGGCATTGCGGTTAATGATAATCAAGGTGCTCAGGATGCGGCTGAAGTCTTACATCAAAAAGGTATCAGTAAAGTGATGATAACACTCGGTTCTCGAGGCGTTTGGTATAGTGAAAAAGGTGCAGAAGGTAAAATAATTTCTGCATTTCGCGTAAAAGCAGTGGATACTATTGCCGCAGGTGATACATTCAATGGGGCTTACGTTACTGCACTGCTGGAAGGTAAGGCTGACGAAGAAGCGATTATTTTTGCCCATGCGGCAGCAGCGATAGCTGTGACTCGCCCTGGAGCTCAACCCTCTGTTCCATGGCGTAAAGAAATTGACCAGTTTTTGACTCAACAGGATTAACTTGTGGCAACAATGAAAGATGTGGCACGCCTTGCGGGGGTGTCGACATCCACCGTCTCTCACGTTATTAATCAAAATCGCTATGTCAGCGAGAGCATTACTGTACGCGTTAAAAATGCGATTGAAGAGTTAAACTATGCCCCCTCTGCGCTGGCACGTAGTTTAAAAATGAATCGCACGAATACGATTGGGATGTTACTGACAACAAGTAATAACCCATTCTACGCTGAGGTAGTGCGGGGTGTAGAACGTAGTTGCTACGAACGCGGTTATAGTTTGATTTTGTGCAACACTGAGGGCGACCTTCAGCGAATGAATCATAGCTTAGAAACATTGCTACAAAAGCGTGTTGATGGGTTACTGATTATGTGCACAGAAGTACAGGGGCCATCAAAACATGTTTTGGCTCGTTACCCCGCTGTGCCAACGGTTATGATGGACTGGTCTCCATTCGAGTTAGATGGAGACATTATTCAAGATAACTCTTTTCTTGGTGGGGAAATAGCCACTCGTTACCTTATTAAAGCAGGTTTCACTCGTATTGCATGTATTGCAGGGCCACAAGATAAATCACCAGCAAGAGCACGTCATCAAGGTTTTATTCAAGCCATGACTGATGGCGGCATTAATATTTATGATGATTATATCATTTTCAGTGATTTTGAATTTGCTGGTGGGTTTGAGTCCATGAATAAACTGCTCAGTTTACCTACCCCTCCCGAGGCTATTTTTGCAGGTAATGATGCGATGGCGGTGGGTGCTTATCAAGCGATATACCAAAAGGGCTTGAAAGTGCCTGATGATATTTCAATCATTGGTTATGATGATATCGATCTCTCGCCTTATATGATCCCACCACTTACAACAATTCATCAGCCAAAAGATAAGTTAGGCCAACAGGCTGTTGACCAACTTATTTATCGTATGGATAACCCAGAGGCAAAGGCGAGCATTTTGGTTCTTACCCCTGAGCTAATTGAGCGCCAATCGGTTAAAAAATATTAATTCTTCGCTTTTTTGGTTTTATTTTTTATTAAATTATCACCGTCTGTCTTACTTAATAATAAGAAGACAAAAGCTGAGATAAGCGTAATGACACCAACGGTAATAAAAGTATAGTGAAAATTATCGACCGTATTGCTATTAGGCTGTCCACCATAGAAATTTAAGATTGCGGCACTGACTGCAATACCGAAGCTTATCGAGAGTTGCTGAGTCACCGCTAACATACTATTTCCCGCACTTGCATTATTGTCTGTTAAATCAGCCAAGCAAATAGTATTCATCGCGGTAAACTGTATTGACATCACCATTCCTAAAATGAATAAAGGTGCAATTAACAGGTAAATCGACATACTTGGTGATTGCAAGGAAAACTGGGCGATCATTAATCCAATAATTATGGTGATAACAAATAATGTATTACGGTAGCCGTATTTAGTCAGGATCCGAGTAACCCCAGATTTAGCAGTGATTGAACCTATTGCTAGTGGCGCCATCATCATTCCTGCCACAACGGCTTCGTAACCAAAACCCACTTGCAACATTAATGGCATTAAAAAAGGAATGCTGCCTGTTCCCAAGCGTGTTGCGATATTACCACTGATCCCAATAGAAAAAGTGCGCGTTTTAAATAGATTTAGTGGAATTATTGCATGCTTAACTCGCCTTGCGTGAAGAACATAAATAAATAAGAAGAGAAAACCCACTAAGACAATAATTGCAGGAACAGAGGTAGGAAGCGATTTATCACCAAATAAGTCTAAGCTGACAGATAGCATGACTAAGCCAAAGCCAAACAATAAGAACCCAAGCGTATCAAATTTACGTTTTGGCATTTTAAAGTCTGGCATATGTTTCAAGGCATAAAAAATACCTAAAACACCTATAGGAATATTAATAATAAATATCCAATGCCAAGTTGCATAGGTGACTAAGATACCACCTAACAGAGGCCCCAATATTGGGCCAACTAAACCTGGAATAGTGACAAAATTTAATATGGGTAGTAACTCACTTCGAGGGTAAGCCCTTATTAAGGCTAAACGGGCGACTGGCATCATCATTGCCCCACCAATACCCTGAATAACTCTAGAGGTTACTAAGAAATTTAAGGATGGCGAAAGGGCACAAAGTAATGAACCAAGAGAAAATAAGGAAACTGCTAAAATAAATATACGCCTTGTACCAAATCTATCAGCAAACCAGCCGCTTACAGGAATTAATAGCGCAACAGTAAGCGTATAGCTGACTACAGCTGATTGCATTGCAAGCGGCGAGTGATCAAGGCTTCTTGCAATATCGGGTAAAGCCGTATTCAAAATGGTGGCATCGAGCGCTTGCATGAAAAAGGCCATTGCCGCAATCCATGGAAGGCCAGACATATTTTTCGCTGTTTTGAACATCAGTTACCTATACAAATAAATTAAAGCTTCAATGGGATATTGTGTTGTTAGTCTTGTTTTTGGGTAATTGTTAGTAAGTTATAGCAAAGGTCGAGTGCTATTGTACTTTTACCATGAATAATTGCATTGGCAAGTTGTTGATGAATTTCGACCTCTATAACCTCATTATTAGTAATGACATCAAAGTAACGCTGATAAATAGAACGGAATAAATTAGCAAAAGAAATAAGAAAAGGATTGGCACAAGCTTTGTAAATAGTTAAATGGAAATGATAATCAACTTTTACCCAATGCTCTCTGTCAAATTCTTTGGCGAGTAGCTGCATTTCACTAGATAATAGTTGTAATGATTGTTTTTGCTCTTTTGTTGCATGTATCGCTGCAAGATAACAAGCCTGAGGTTCTATTGCGAGTCGAACCATTTTAAAGTGCTTCATTACAACAGATTGCTCTTCACTATTAGACCACCACGTTAAGAGATCTTGGTCTAAAAAATTCCAATTTGAAGGAGACATAACACGGGTGCCTATTTTGGGGCGTGCTAATACCATACCTTTTGCTGCTAATATTTTTATAGCTTCTCTTATAGCTGTTCGACTTGCTTGGAATTGTTCTGATAATTCTAATTCGCTAGGTAAAATGGAATCCGGTAAATAGGTGCTGGTTAAAATCAACTGGCCAAGATTTTCTGCAATAATATAAGAGCGATTTTTTTGTGAGGCTGTTTGTTGCTTATTTAATTCCATAATTCATCTCAAAGCATAATTCTTAGATACATATATTACGTGAGTAGATGTACAATTGCTGCTGAAATAGTCAATGCACAGACCAAATTTAACTTATAAATACCTTTTTGGCTAAAAAAAACACGAACAAAATAAAAACGT
>NZ_JAMPMI010000017.1:0-19493 GCF_028478065.1 Providencia sp. PROV255
AAGTTTTTGTTTTCCACCAACAGAACGCAGATATGCCAGAACGTTTCCAGAACAAGCGCATTAAGCACTTTGATGAAGAAGGCGTGCCTGTTTACTTCGAAAACTACGAACTTTGTGACGTACCTGAATCGCGCTGGATAGACATGCGTGTCGAAATGCCACCTAACTCCTTCTACAATCAAAAGCAAGCTGAAGCTGAGAGACTCGCTAAGCTGGAAGCAGAGCGATTAGCGCAAGAAGAAGCTGAAATGGATTTAGAAATTTAGACTGATTTCTGGAATAGTATTTTGATTATGGTGGAGTGTAGTATGCTTTATTTTGGTTAAGGTGTACTTTTTACTGAATTAATAAGATAAATCCCAATGCCATTTGTGTGAATCAAAGTGTAGTTTTAAAACTCATATTAACAACTTGAGTTATTATTACATGAGTTATAATAAAACTATATTATGCATTTTGGCTGTTTTTGCTTTTTCATCACAAGCGAATTCATTATGGACTTATGAAGGTAGTGGCGCACCTGAAAACTGGGGGAAATTGAGTGATGAATTTAAAGTTTGTGAAAGTGGATTTAATCAATCACCAATTAACATTGATAACGTTATTGATGGAAAATTAAAGCCATTAGCTATAAATATACATACGCACGCACAAAAAATCGTCAACAATGGGCACTCAATACAAATCAATGTTAATGATGACGATGATTTTTCTATTGATGGGGCAACTTATCAATTAAAGCAATTTCACTTTCATAGCCCAAGTGAAAATGAAATAAAAGGTAAACAATATCCACTGGAGCTGCATTTTGTTCATTCCAAAGATGATGGAGGAGTTGCAGTACTAGCAATCATGTTAGAGGAAGGTGACGCTAACCCAGCTATAGAGCAAGTATTGAGTAATATACCAAAAGAAAAAAATCAGGAAAAAGAGTTAGGTAAAAGTATCGACTTAACAGCACTTTATCCAGATGATAAAAGCTATTACCGTTTTAGTGGTTCTTTAACCACTCCGCCGTGTACTGAAGGTGTAGTATGGTTAGTCATGAAGCAGCCTATAAATGCATCAAGAGAACAAATAAAGAAATTTCAACAAGCTCTGGAGCATTCAAATAATCGGCCAATCCAGCCTTTACATGGTAGGTTGATTGTGAATTGATATAAGCTTTAATATGATGCGCCAGCTATAGTAGTTGGCGCACTTAGATCACTTATCAAAATATTCCACTTCGGCTTCTTGGGTTTCAGGAAGCCAATCACCATCGTTAAATATCTCTTCCAGCGTTTCTTCAATATACGTTTTCTTCTCATTCTTCCCAAGAACACCGATAAACACGTTATCTTGAGTACTCCAGTTTATATCGATATTTAGATCGGAGTATTAACGCAAGAAGAAGCTAAACGCATTACTGAACAAGCGGAAAGGGTAGAGCAGGAAGCTGTAGAACGCAAATAATATGGCCTTGGCGAAAATGATGTATTGTTATAATTGATAATAAAAAAGCCGCAGTTTATTTCCACGGCTTTAAATATCAGACAATTTATTTTTTACTTGCCAGATAATCTTGTAGGGTGCCTTCAGGTTTTTTCTTGCAAAAATCAAGGATTAAAGGGACTTCTGCAACGCTTTGTTCAGATAGTGCTACCCAATCCCCACCTTTAAATTGGGTATCTTGTGATGTTACCCATAATGCAACTGGAGCCCAACTTTTTGGATTTAGGTCCACATATTCTTTACATGTCATATTTTCTGGAATTGAGGTTGTTTTATCGGCAGCAAAAGCGCTAAAGGAGATTGTACTTGCCACTATTACGCAAGCAGAAATTAGTGTTTTATTCATAAATATTCCTTGTTATTTTCCAGTGGTAATACATATTAAATTAACAGGTTTAATCTATTATTAGAAGTAATATCAATAAAGTCAATTAAATTATATTAAAAATAAATAACATCAAAATATAATTATCTTTTATGGATTAATCGAAAGTGATGACTAAATTTACTTAGCTGTATGTATATACAAAAAACAGTAAATTAATAGTTCTTAACTATTCTTAATGAGGTTTTTGTGTGAATACTAAAAGTTTAGTGTCAATATTCATAGGCTAGGATTAAAAGTCTAAGATGTAGCACAGGGTATACGGCAAATGATTCTTTTGAAGTGATTGGTTGTGAAAATGAATAAAAAGTATATTGGTATCAGTGGGGTATAATTGATATTGATACATTATTGTCAATGCATAAAAATAGATATAAATGTAGAACAATTTTTAAGTGATTAATAAAATAACTAATGAGTTTGATGATTATAATGTAAATACGTAGGTTATTGAAATTAGTTAAAATATAGTTAGGGTGTTTATCACTAGCAAATTTAAATCCCAGCTCTTGCAGAGTGGGATTTAAATACTATCAATAAATAATTAATAAATTATCGTTAATATATAGCCAATGAATATAGTTAATAATGAGGCTCCATTTAAAATATTGGTTTTTCCTGATGAAAATGAAATGTGACATAGAACTAAGGTGGTAGTTAGTATTATAATTTGAGGCAAATCAAGGCCAAAAACAATTTCATTATTAGTAATAATTGAAATTGTTACAACAGCGGGGACTGTAAGAGATATCGTAGCCAATATAGAACCAAAAAATATGTTCATTGCACGTTGTACCTGATTCAATAGTACAGCTTTTATTGCTCCCAAACCTTCTGGTGATAGAATTAATAAGGCAATTAGAAATCCTGTAAATTGCTTTGGTGCGTTGACTGTTGTTAGCAAATAATCAAGATTATTAGCATTCATCTTCGTAACAGAGATAACAGCTGCAAGATGAATAACTAACCATATTGCATGATGTAAGTTACTATGGCTTGAAGGTTTACCATGACTAGGATCTCCATCATCACTTTCGTCTTCATACTCATATACAAATAATTGTTTATGTGTTTTTGTCTGTATTATTAAAAATACAAAATATGTTAGAGCAGATATGCATGCTAAAACAATAGATAATTGAGTTATTGAAATTTCTGTATTTTGAACACTAGAAGGAAACACTAGGGTAAGCACTGCTAATGGGATAATTGCGATAAGGTATTGTTTAATACCATTTAAATTAACATATTGCGTAGCAAACTTATAACCACCTAAAAGTAAAGAGAATCCTACCAAACCAGTCATAACTATCATGATTATTGAGTATAGTGTATCTCTCATTAATTGTGGTTCAGATTCACCTGTAGCCATTAATGCGGATATTAAGCCAACTTCTAGAATAACAACCGAAAGGCTCAGAATAAGTGAACCATAAGGCTCACCAAAACGGTGAGCAAGAACGTCAGCATGTCTTACAACACTAAATGCACTTGCTAGTATGGCTATTAACGACATTATATTAATAATAATTGACAAAGATAATGAAGTAGGTGATTGATTAAAAAAAAGAATAATCAAAGAAATTATAGGTAATATTAGTAAGTATTCTTTATGGCGTGTTTTGGTTATTGCTAAATTCATTAAAAGGTCCCCAGTCGTTGTATTAAATTATATTACATTAGTTTTATTATAAATTTCTACTATTTAAGATAATTAGAAGGAGCGATAAAAATAGTTTTATTAATGTTATACATATTAAGTCTAATTGATGTGGTTACAATAGGCGCTTAACTGGACATTAATTTATCTTTATGTACTTTCAATAATCCTACGAGGATGTGCATAATTTTTCAGTGGGAATTGTATAGTAGGGAGGAATAATCACTGTGACGAACGGTGCCGATGCCGAAATTATGACACGAAAATGAAGGGTAAGCAAAAGGCCAAGCAATTTGGCCTAATCTTTGTATTTTTCTATCAAAGTTGATTCTTCAACGGACAACATATCTGCAATAATCATCAAGTCGTCTACATAGATAGATATTTCGCCATTTTCACACTTTATATAGTCGACCTCGGAAATAGTGAGATTTTTTGCAATTTCCGATGTTGATATGTTTTGGGATAAGCGTAAGTGCTTAATAAATTCACCGAGAGTTTTGTTCGACATTTTTTCTATCTTTAGCCTTTTTTAATGACAGATGAAGATATGTTTCAATAAATATTATCACTTTTTGAACCTTTTGTTCATCAGCGAGTTGCCAATCCTGGTTAAGCATAAATTCATCAATCGAAATGCCTTTGCAACCTACATCAGTTCTATAAAAAACATAAATTTTTGATAGCTCGGTGTGAGATGGCTCTCTATTTTCATTGATGCAATTTAGTGCAAGTAAAAGTAACTGAGTGTTGTTCATATGACCTCCTATTATGAGGTTATATGATATGCGGGCATTTGGCGGGTTTATATCAATATTAGTCGGAGTTGTGTTGAAAATATCTGAAGAGTGTGAATGTGACAAAATTGTGTCACAAAATAGAGGATAATCGATAGAAATAGGCAAAAATAAGCAAATCGCAAAAATGCTGGCTGGCTTGTAGTGCGGCTTTGCTAGCTATAAATCGTTAATCAATATTTGCACATCCGGTGACTCGTAATCGAGTGCAGAAGTGGCCTCATCGAGAATTAAGATATCGGGTTCGGTGAGTAATGCACGCGCAAGTGCAATCCTTTGACGTTGACCACCTGAAAGATTGGAGCCTTTTTCTGATAAGGGATAATTAAAATTATCAGTCAATGTCATGATAAATTCATAAGCTCCCGCTAATTTTGCTGCGTGAATCACCTGCTCGTCAGTCGCTTGTGGATGACTCAAACGGATATTTTCTGCGATAGAACCAACGAATAAGGTACTTTCTTGTAATACGACGCTCATTTTTCGGCGTAATGATACGGTATCTGCGACAGCTAAATCCATGCCATCAACAATAACTTGCCCATGTTGTGGGACATAAAGCCGCTGTAATAATTTCGTTAAGGTACTTTTTCCTGAACCTGAGGGGCCAGTAATACCAATAAATTCACCTGCATTAACCATTAAGGATAAATTATTGAGAACTTCAGGTGTATCAGGTTGATAGCGAAAACGGATATTTTGAAACTCTATTTTTCCGTGAATATTTGATGTATTTGCAATCCCTTTACGTTCATTTTCTACCGGTTCATCAAGAATATCTCCCACTCGGCGTAATGAAATAATGGTATGTTGGAAATCTTGCCAAACCTGAGCAAACCGCAATACGGGCTGCGTAACATGTGCACTTAGCATATTAAATGCCACTAATTCGCCAGGAGAAATTCCACCATTTAATACCTCTTTGACACCGACCCACAAAAGGATCGCAGTCGTTATTTTGCTCACAAATGTCATTAATTGAGAGGCTACTTCACTGCGCATTGAGACTTTAAAGCTTTGAGTTAGCTGTTTGCTAAATATTTTTTTCCAACGTTGATTAAAGTATTTTTCTGTTGCGGTTGTTTTGATGGTTTCAATCCCAGTAATACTTTCGGTGAGAAAAGTGAGACCATTTTCATCCGCTTGATAAGATTTTTCAGTTTGCTGGCGAATAATGGGGCCGAGTATCATCCATAAAACAAAAAATACCCCCATTGAGCCCAATAAAATCCAAGCCATCAAACTACTGTAGGAAAATAAAACTGCGACAAAAAGGATGACAAAGATAAAATCAATAAACAGCATCAGTGTTGAGCCCGTTAAAAATTGCCTTATATGGGCTAATTCACGGATTCTGGCAATAATTTTCCCTGTTGGCCTTAACTTAAAATAATTTAACGGTAAGGCCATTAAGTGGCGATAAATTTTCCCTGACAACTCAGCACTGATCTGGCTACTACTATGACTAAAAATTTTATTACGAATAAAACCATATATCGGTTCTGCAACAGCAATGGCAAAAATCGCTAATGCAATGACATGTAAATTTGAGAGACTGCGACCAACTAACACTTTGTCGATTAAATTCTGAAACAACAGCGGGCTAATTAAGGCGAAAAGCTGAATAATGGCAGAGAGAATAAAAATATTTCGTAATTTAACATGTTGTCGCAAAACAGAGGGAATAAACCAGCTAAAGCCAAAGGCCTTTTTTTGCTCTGGCTCTAATTGCTCCTTAATGAGTAATACATCATATTCAGTTTCTTGATGTCCAATAGAGTTATGAATAGGTTTTCGTTCCTCATTAGTAGGGTTAATGAGAATTAATTCATTTTCTTGGCTAATAACTTGCCAAAAACCATCTATATAGATTAAAGCGGGTAAAGGTAGCGTTATTAATTGTGTGTATCGTGCAGTAATAAGCTCGGTTTCATACCCCAATGTATGTGCACACTCTCTAATTTCCCACTCTGTAGGAGATATAGTTTGCATACCAATTGCGTGCCTGAGTTGATCTGATGAAACATTGTTTTGGTAATATTTAGCCACCCAAACTAAGGCATCCAAGCCATGATTATTAAACTGTTCCATCGATTATTTTTCTCTCATCGCGTTTGAGGTGTATTCATTAATAGGGCTAAGCAAGTAGTCAATAATACGGCGTTTATCCGTTTTTATTTCTGCCACAATGGATAAACCGGGAGTCAGTTCAATAGATTCACCATCAACGGATAGTTCTTTTTGGTTAAGACCAATTTGCCCTAAGAACACTAATCCAAGCTTTTCATCGAGAGTACTGTCGCGCGATATGGAAATCACTTCACCTTCAATCGTGCCATAACGTGTGTAAGGGAATGCATCTATTTTCACCTCTGCTCTCAACCCTTCATGGATGAACCCAATGTCTTTGTTCAAGATTTTAATTTCAGCTAATTGAACATTATTGTTAGGAACAACAGCCATTAGTTGCTGTGCGGGTTGCAATACAGCTCCTAAAGTGTGTGTAGCAAGCTGTTGAATAGTGCCATCAACGGGGGCTCGTATAATTTCTAATTGATTTCTTTCTTTATTTTTTAATAGTTCTTGCTCAAGAGAAGCTCGTTTAAAGTCAGCTTGTTTGTATTTCTCATCCCACTCTTGGTTTTTTTGGGCTTTTATCCGGTCTATTTTTTCATTTAAGGCATGGTGCTGGCTTTTCAGAATTGAAAGCTCAGATAATTTGGTCACTTTTTCTTTTTTAGCGATTAATAGCTCTCGCTCTTGTTCTAAAAATTCCTTTTGACTGATTAACTGTTTTTCAGTTAACGAATGGTGTGCATCGAGGCGTTTTTTGATATTGACAATAAGGGAGTTGATGGTAAGTAATTCATCTTTTCGGGCTTGTTGATTGACGGTATTCAATTGAATTTCATTATTAAGTTCATTCATTAATGAATCAAATTCTAATTTTTGTGTTTGATAGCTAGCCCGCGTGTTGTTTTGCTCTAGTTCAGTTAATTGATTAAATAGAGGTAACTGCTCAATAGGCTGTTGTGAAATCAATGCTTGATAAATTACTATTTCGGCCAAATGGAAGTTGTGTTGATAATTTAAACTTAGAATATCTTGGTCAACACCTAACACATTGACGGTAATTAAAGGATCGCCTTGTTTTACTGTTTGCCCATCAGTAACATGAATATGTTCTAAACGGCTTAATTCAAACGCTTGAATTAATTGTGTTCGCCCTGAAACAATAAGTTTACCCTGCGTGGTGGCTTGAATATCCAACTTACCAAAAAACGACCAAGTCACAGCAAGAAAAATACCCACACTAATAGAAATAGCGACGTAAAGTGCCAAGTAAGATGGGGGAGTTTTTAATATCGCCAAGTGTGAAGGCAAAAAGCTGTTATAACGGTTTTTGTCTAATCGATGTTTCATTTTACGTCCATGTCTGATTTCAGAGACTGCTGTAGAGTCCACAAGTGTTTATAAAAATTACCTTGTTCAATAAGTTGCTGATGGCTACCTTGCTCAATGATTTCACCATGTTGCATCACAATAATCCGCTGGTGATGGCGAATGGTTGATAAGCGGTGAGCAATTGTGATGACGGTTCTTCCTTTGGCAATGAATTGCATATTTTCTTGAATAACTGCTTGGGATTCGTCGTCTAAAGCGCTAGTCGCCTCATCAAAAATAATTACTCTAGGGTTTGAAAGCAGCGTTCTAGCAATTGCAATGCGTTGGCGTTGACCGCCAGAAAGAGATGATCCCCCCTCAGCAAGAACAGTGTCGTAGCCTTTGGGTAATTTCAAAATAAATTCATGTGCTCCCGCCATTTTGGCAGCATGAACCACTTCATCCATGGAGGCATTAGGTGAGGTTTGAGCAATATTATGAAAAACAGATTGGCTGAATAAGAAATTCTCTTGCAACACAATACCAATTTGCTGACGAAGAGAGTGTAAGTTAATCGCGGATATGGGAGTGCCATCCACAAATATGGTTCCACTTTCAGGGGTATAAAGCCGTAGTAATAATTTAGCAAGAGTGCTCTTGCCTGACCCTGATGTGCCAACAATGCCAATGGTTTCTCCCGCTGCAATATTTAAATTAAAGTTTTTTAGAACAAACGGCATGTTCGGTTGGTAGCGGAACGAGATATTTTTTAGGTTTAAATGCCCTTGAAGAGGTAATTTATTTTCTTGCTGAGATTGTTCGATGGGTAAGTTGATAATCTGGGAAAGTTTTTCGATAGCGACGCTCGTGCGAATATAGTCTCCCCATAGCTTGGTCAGTTTGATGAGAGGCTGGTTAGCATGGTTAACCATCATATAAAAAGCAATAAGTTGGCCAATTGTCATCTGCAATGCTAAAACTTCAGAGGCACCAACCCATAATACAATCGCACTGGTAATTTTTTCGATAGCCATTACGAGATGCTCGGAACGGGAGCTAATTTGTCCTGCTACAAAGTTAGTTTGGCTCATATCTGAGGTTTGACCATCCCAGCGACGCGTAAAATTCGGTTCGACGGATAAACTTTTGGCGGTTTCTATCCCATTAATACTTTCGGTCAAAAAAGAGGTATTAATGGCGATATTAGTAAACTGTTGCTGTGCGGCAGACTCGATTTTAGGCGTTAGCCACCAAGCCAATAAAAGATAAAAAGGAATAGAGCACAAAAATATTATTGTGAGTGTTGTGGATATTAAATTCATCACGAAAATGAATACAAATAAAAACAACACATCAACACATAGCGTGAAAAAACTACTGGTTAAAAATTCGCGAATAGTTTCGAGCTCTTTTACGCGAGTGACAATCGCGCCTATTTGCCTACTTTTAAAAAAGGGAATAGGCAATCTCAATAAATGATTAACTAGCTTTAAGCCGAGTGTCATATCAATACGGTTAACTGTATGATGGTAAATATATTCACGTAACCCTTTTAACGTTACTTCTATTAGTGCAGCAACCATTAACCCAAAAATTAAAACGTCCAAGGTGACTAAGCTATTATGAACGAGCACCTTATCCATAATCACTTGCATAACAATAGGGGAGACTAATGCGAGGATTTGCAATATAAATGAAAAAAATAAAACCCACAAAATAATGGATTTGTATTTCATAAATTCAGCTTGGAACCAAGTGATGTCAAATTGCCCTTGTTTAAGGCTTACCTGTAACCAATGGCCACTCCATTGTTGGTTTAGCTCGTCAATGCTCCATATCTCTGGCGGTTTATTCCCAAATTGCTGAATGAGAACTTGTTCTTGATTGCGGTTAGCTAATAGAAAAGCTTCGCTTTTGGTATTATATAAAATTGCTGGGCAAACGATTTTAGCTATATTTTTATCTTTCTGATATTTATTCCTACAGCGAATGTTGTGTTTCGATTTAATAATGTTAATTTTTTCATTATAACCAATAGATTGATTGAGTGTTTGTTCTAGTTCTTTAGGATTTACTTGCCCTGATAACTTAGCAATGACACTAATGAAATATAATGTTGATTTTGATTTTAGACTATCCATTTTCTATATTAATAAATTCCTTAAGTTATTTGAATTTTTAAATCCAAACTTGCATTAATAAAATATGCACTAGATAGTAATAAGGTAGTGTAGAATTTGGATAATACAGGGTTTATAATTCGCTGTGTATTGAAGTTAGTCTTATTGTGTAATTAATAAAGTAATTATATTTAACTACAAATATATTTAAAGATATTGAAAAGATACATGTCTTTCCAATATCTATATTTAAATATGATTAATTATTCAGGATCAGGAATAGATAAAAAGCGATGGATAGCTCTTAATACATGGTCTGGTTTTTCTGCATGAACCCAGTGGCCCGTATCGGCGACAACCCATGCTTTGGCTTGTGGAAATTGTTGCGCTATTTGCTCTTTATATTCCGCTTGCACATAAGGGGAGTTTCCTCCGGGGATTAACAATACGGGTTTATTCCAAGCGGGTACGGTTTCCCAACCAATAATATGTTCATAATTCGCTTTGAGGGCAGGCAAATTAAATTTCCATTCACCTTGTTTAAAAGATTTAAGCAGAAATTGGATAACGCCATCTTCGTTAATATAATTACGCATAATCACGGTAGCTTCTTGGCGAGTTTTCGCATTTTTTTCCGTGACGGCATCAAGAGCCGCAAATATTTTATCATGACGACGGACTTGGTAAGCGACAGGCGCCATATCAATAGCAACGATGCTATCAATAAAATTAGGGGCGATTGCAGTTGCAGCCATGGCTATTTTGCCACCCATTGAGTGACCAATTAAAATAGCATTTTCGTACCCTAAAGATTTTATTAATGTAATAACATCTTGGGCCATTTGCTGGTAACTCATTTGCTCATCACGGAATGAGTCACCGTGATTACGAACATCAATTTGAATCGTATCGAAATATTGTTGTAAATTACGACCTAAAACACCTAAGTTATTGAGGTCACCAAATAACCCATGTATGAGTACTATAGGGCTATTTGAGATTGGATTTTCAGGTTTATGGATAGTATGGTTAAGTAACACAGTCATATTTATTTGATCAATTCGTCAGTGGTACATGTGGTCTTATCATGTCACGGCTCTGAGTAAAATCCAAATGGTCGAATAAACTGCGATCCTGGCTAAGGTAAGTTAATAGTCGATAACTAGGAGGTTTATAGCCAATAAATTTCAGAAAATTGAATTCGCTCACGGAAGTAAAATATTGAAATTAATGGCATGATAACCCACTGAATTATCTTTGAACTTAGAAAAGTGTTTACTTTAAGTTATTGAAATTTTAATTGTTTTGTTTTTTTTAAATCTGTCTTATAATCACACCGCAAATTTTAGTTAAATAAGTACTGGGAAAAAATGAAAACGATAGAAGTTGATGAAGAGCTTTACCGCTATATTGCGAGCCATACACAGCATATCGGTGAAAGTGCATCGGATATTTTGCGCCGTATGTTAAATTTCAAATCCGGGCAGCCAGTACAAGCAAAAGAAATTAGTCAGGAACATGCCGTCATTAAGGCTGAACCTGCGATGAGTACACCCGCTGTTGCATTAAATCCTGTTAGAGTCATTAGAGAGCTTCTGTTATCTGACGCTTATGCAGAAAAAAGTAAAGCGATTGACCGCTTTATGTTGATTTTATCTACCTTATATAGTTTAGATTCAAATCGTTTTGCGAGTGCAACAGAGTTAATGCATGGCCGAACTCGTATTTATTTTGCTGGTGATGAGCAAACATTACTTGCAGCTGGCAAGCAATCTAAGCCGCGTCATATACCAGGAACACCCTATTGGGTGATCACAAATACGAATACTAATCGTAAGCGTAGTATGGTTGATGCAATCATGCAGGAAATGCAATTTCCAGCCAATGTGATTGAAAAAGTTTGTAATACTATTTAAAAACTGACAGGCCACTGGTGTTGATAACAAAGCATCAGTGCTTTGGGAGAAAACAAGTGACAATACATGAACGTGCAGGGCAGCTTCCGTTTCAAAGTGACTTGATCAATGTCGCTCAATTAACCGCTCAATATTATACGCAGCAACCACAACCTGGAAATGCATCTCAGGCTGTTAAGTTTGGAACATCAGGGCATCGCGGTAGCTCATTGCGTAAAAACTTTAATGAAAACCATATACTAGCCATTGCACAAGCAATTGCTGATTTACGCAAAAAGCAAGGCGTAACAGGCCCTTGCTTTGTGGGCAAAGACACCCATGCGTTATCAGAAGCGGCATTTATGACTGTGGTTGAAGTGTTAGCGGCAAATCAGGTTCATGTTATTGTTCAGGAGAATAATGGGTTTACTCCAACTCCAGCTATCTCTCATGCTATCTTAAGTTATAACCAATCACACCAAGATATTGCAGATGGCATTGTGATTACACCATCACATAACCCACCTGAAGATGGCGGTATTAAATACAACCCAGCAAATGGCGGGCCGGCTGATACCGATTTAACCTCTGTGATTGAGAAAAATGCCAACCAATTGCTAGCCAATAACCTCGAAGGTGTAAAACGAGTCAGTTTTGATACAGCAATGACAAGCGAATATGTGACCCAGCAAGACTTAATCATGCCTTATGTCTGTGCATTGGGTGATGTTGTTGATATGCAAGCAATTGCTAAGTCAGGTTTAAAAATTGGTGTTGACCCTCTAGGCGGCTCCGGTATTGAATATTGGAAAAAAATTGCAGAATATTATCAACTCGATATTGAAATCGTAAACGACCAACTCGACCAAACTTTCCGCTTTATGCCACTTGACCATGATGGTGTTATTCGCATGGATTGCTCATCAAGTTGGGCGATGGCGGGTTTGCTTGGGATGAAAGAAAAATTTGATCTTGCGTTTGCCAATGACCCAGATTACGACCGTCATGGCATCGTCACGCCAGATGGGCTAATGAATCCTAATCACTATCTTGCTGTTGCTATTGATTATTTATTTCAACATCGTCCTCAATGGGGTAAAGATGTTGCCGTCGGAAAAACATTGGTCTCGAGCGCCATGATTGACCGTGTGGTTAATGACATCGGTCGTGAACTAGTCGAAGTACCTGTAGGGTTCAAATGGTTTGTTGATGGCTTATTTAGCGGTAAATTAGGTTTTGGTGGCGAAGAAAGCGCTGGAGCATCGTTCTTAAAATTTGATGGCACACCGTGGTCAACGGATAAAGACGGTATCATTCTTTGCCTACTCGCAGCTGAAATTACGGCTGTTACAGGTGAAAATCCTCAACAACGTTATAATAATCTCGCTAAGAAATTCGGCGCGCCGATTTATAACCGTATCCAAGCGAAAGCCACTCACGAAGAAAAAGTAAAGCTAAGTAAATTATCACCTGAAATGGTTGCAGCAGATACATTGGCGGGAGATAAAATTACACAGCGTTTAACCGCTGCGCCAGGTAACAATGCACCAATCGGCGGTTTAAAAATCATGACGGATTATGGCTGGTTTGCAGCAAGGCCATCAGGCACGGAAGAAGCCTATAAAATTTATTGTGAAAGTTTCCGTGGTGAAGAGCATTTACGTCAAATAGAAAAAGAAGCGATTGAAATCGTAAGCAAAGTTATTCGCTAATTTTTAATCCTCAATAAAAGACATATTCAATGAATATCCCGAAATACAGCGCAATGACGTAATTCGGGATATTATCGCTTATTTATTGTTAATTTCTCCATAAAATGATGCTTGTTGAGAGTGTGACAAGATTAACAAAATTCTTTTCCTCATTATCAAAAAATAACCCCTCTTTCTTTTTTGGACTTGCTGACAATAACCGTTGCAGCTAAAGGCTTGGAGTGGTACAACTTTAACTATCTGAGTGAATTTTATTAACCATAATTGAAGATGGATAGGGTGAGGTCAATGAGTCAGGTTTATAATTTCAGTGCAGGTCCAGCTATGCTACCTGTTGAAGTCATGCGTCGTGCTGAACAAGAATTTTGTAATTGGAAGGGGTTAGGCGTTTCTGTGATGGAAGTGAGTCACCGCGGAAAAGACTTTGTCGAAGTGGCAACAGAAGCAGAGCAAAATCTACGTGATTTATTAAACATCCCTGATAACTATAAAGTTTTATTTTGTCACGGCGGGGCACGGGCCCATTTTGCAACGTTACCAATGAATTTATTAGGTGATAAAACGACAGCAGACTATATTGTAAGCGGCTATTGGTCCGAGTCTGCAGCAAAAGAAGCTGAAAAATACTGCTCTCCTAATGTGATTCAAATTACTGAAGAAAAAGACGGTGTAGTGAGTTTAAAACCCATGAAAGAATGGCCATTAAGTGATGATGCAGCTTATGTCCATTATTGCCCAAATGAAACCATAGGCGGTTTAGCTATTCATGAGGAACCTGACTTCCCTGAAGATAAAATTATTGTTGCTGACTATTCCTCTTCTATCTTATCTAAACCGATTGATGTAAGCCGTTATGGTGTAATTTATGCAGGGGCTCAAAAAAATATTGGGCCAGCAGGACTAACTATCGTTATTATCCGAGAAGACCTACTCGGTAAAGCTTCACCTCAGACTCCATCCGTATTTGATTACACGGTATTAGCAAAACATGATTCAATGTTTAATACTCCACCGACTTTCGCTTGGTATCTCGCAGGTATGGTCTTCAAATGGTTAAAAGAGCAAGGCGGTTTGCAAGAAATGGTTAAGCGTAATTATGAAAAATCACAATTACTCTACAATGCAATTGATGATAGCCAGTTCTATATTAACCGTGTTGCGGTTGAAAACCGTTCTTGGATGAATGTACCGTTCCAAATGCAAAACCCAACTCTTGATGCGAAATTTATTGAAGAAGCCAAAGAACAAGGCTTACTTTCGCTGAAAGGCCACAAAGTGGCTGGTGGTATGCGCGCATCAATCTATAATGCGATGCCATTAGCGGGAGTTCAGGCTTTGGTTGATTTTATGGCTGATTTCGAACGTCATAACGCTCAATAACGAGATTTGCCGACTGAAATAGGATGTTCAGTCGGTTATTTGTGCTCTTAGCATTTGACTTAAAAGAAAATAGAGCCAAATTTTATTTACTTGCAAACTTCACTGGAGAAACTGCTTTTTATGCAATCCCTGACATTACAACCTATTCCTTCAATTAACGGCACAATTAATTTGCCAGGGTCAAAAAGTGTCTCAAACCGCGCACTGTTATTAGCAGCGATGGCTAAAGGAACGACCACACTCACTAATTTATTGGACAGTGATGATATTCGCCATATGCTGAATGCATTAACCCAGTTAGGTGTTAGCTACCAACTGTCTGAAGATAAAACACGTTGTCGTGTGGAAGGTTTAGGTGGAAATTTATCTCATCCAGATGAGCTAGAAATCTTTTTAGGCAATGCGGGAACGGCAATGCGCCCACTGACTGCAGCACTATCACTAAGCCGTAATAATATTATTTTAACGGGTGAGCCTCGCATGAAAGAGCGCCCAATTGGGCATTTGGTTGATGCGCTGAGGGAAGGCGGTGCAGAGATTGAATATTTGGAACAAGAGAATTACCCACCACTACGTTTAAAAGGTGGTTTTATCGGTGGCCAAATTTCAGTCGATGGGTCTGTTTCCAGCCAGTTTTTAACTGCGCTGTTAATGGCGGCACCGCGTGCAGAGCAAGACACAACAATTACAATTATTGGCGAGTTAGTCTCCAAACCTTACATTGATATCACATTAGCATTAATGAAAACGTTCGGTGTTAATGTCGAAAATCATCAATATGAATATTTCGTTATCAAAGGGCAGCAACAATACCAATCACCAGGCGAATATTTAGTGGAAGGTGATGCTTCATCAGCGTCTTATTTCCTCGCTGCGGCCGCCATTAAGGGGGGCGTGGTCCGAGTCACAGGAATTGGGCGCAATAGTTTGCAAGGGGACACTAAATTCGCCAATGTATTAGAAAAAATGGGGGCGACTATTCGTTGGGGTGATGACTACGTTGAATGTGAACGCGGAACATTGACGGGCATTGACATGGATATGAATGCGATTCCTGATGCGGCAATGACCATTGGCACCGTCGCTTTATTTGCTGAAGGCGAAACAGTGATACGTAATATCTATAACTGGCGAGTAAAAGAGACCGACAGGTTATATGCGATGGCGACAGAGCTAAGAAAGGTTGGCGCTGAAGTGGAAGAAGGGCATGATTATATACGTGTGGTCCCACCGAAAAAATTACAACATGCTGAAATTGAAACCTATAACGACCATCGTATTGCAATGTGTTTTTCATTAGTTGCATTATCAGATACGCCAGTAACAATTTTGGATCCGGGCTGCACGGCAAAAACATTTCCTGATTACTTCGAACAGCTGGCACGTTTAAGTCATTAATTTATTGATTAGGTTGATATTACTTTGTTTGATATCAACCTAATTTTTATGGTTCAAATATCAATTTTTTCTTATTTTTTAGCAATCATCAGAACCTGCTTATTTCACAAATCTACTGAATTGGTATAATACTTTCACAGATTTTAATTGCGGGTAGCTCGGCTATTTGCAGAAAAGGAGATTTTTTATGGTGGCGATAGCCCCTGTAATCACCGTTGATGGACCAAGCGGAGCAGGTAAAGGTACACTTTGCCAAGCATTAGCAAACGAATTTGGGTGGCAACTTTTAGACTCAGGCGCAATTTATCGTGTATTAGCGTTAGCTGCGTTACATCACCATGTTGATATCCAATCCGAAGATGCGTTAGTTCCTTTGGCTGCAAATTTAGATGTGAAATTTGTTCCTGAAGACAATGTACTGAAAGTCATTCTGGAAGGGGAAGATGTTTCAAATCAAATTAGAACCGAAACAGTAGGAAATACGGCATCCCAAACAGCAACTTTTCCTCGCGTACGTGAAGCTTTACTTCGACGCCAACGTGCATTTAGAACATTACCTGGGCTTATTGCTGATGGCCGTGATATGGGAACGGTGGTTTTCCCCGATGCACCGGTAAAAATTTTTCTTGATGCCTCAGCTGAAGAACGGGCTCATCGGCGGATGAAGCAGTTGCAAGAGAAAGGTTTTGATGTTAATTTTGAACGTCTTTTGAGCGAAATTGAAGAACGTGATTTTCGTGATCGTAACCGTTCTGTTGCCCCCCTTATTGCCGCGAAAGACGCATTAGTGCTGGATTCCACAAGTATGTCTATTGGGGAAGTTATTGAAAAAGCACACACCTATGCAAAAAAAATTCTACAATTATCGTGATAATAGGCTTTATTTTAGCTTATAATTAGATAATATACGCAGTTATCGCTATGTGATTATATTATTAGCATAGCATCAACCTTGCGACATGGAATGTTGTGGGGTATGTGAAACAACCCCATTTGGCGGGAAGCTAAGTGGACGTTAATTTAAAACTCTTGAAGATCATTAATATGACTGAATCTTTTGCTCAACTCTTTGAAGAATCCCTGCAGAATATTGAAACTCGTCCTGGTTCTATCGTCCGTGGTACTGTTGTTGCCATCGATAAAGACGTAGTCCTTGTTGACGCAGGTCTTAAATCAGAATCTGCTATCCCAGTAGAACAGTTCAAAAATGCTCAGGGTGAGCTAGAAATCCAAGTTGGCGATGAAATCGATGTAGCTCTGGATGCAGTAGAAGATGGTTTCGGTGAAACTATCCTGTCTCGTGAGAAAGCTAAACGTCATGAAGCATGGCTGATGCTGGAAAAAGCTTACGAAGAAGCTGAAACTGTAACTGGTGTTATCAACGGTAAAGTTAAAGGTGGTTTCACTGTTGAACTGAACGGTATTCGTGCGTTCTTACCAGGTTCACTGGTTGATGTACGTCCAGTTCGTGATACTACTCACTTGGAAGGCAAAGAGCTTGAGTTCAAAGTAATCAAGCTGGATCAGAAACGCAACAACGTTGTTGTTTCTCGTCGTGCTGTAATTGAATCTGAAAGCAGCGCTGAGCGCGATCAACTGCTGGAAAATCTGCAAGAAGGCATGGAAGTTAAAGGTATCGTTAAGAACCTTACTGACTACGGTGCATTCGTTGATCTGGGCGGTGTTGACGGCCTGCTGCATATCACTGACATGGCTTGGAAACGTGTTAAACACCCAAGCGAAATCGTCAACGTTGGTGATGAAATCAATGTTAAAGTTCTGAAATTCGACCGTGAGCGCACTCGTGTTTCTCTGGGTCTGAAACAACTGGGCGAAGATCCTTGGGTCGCAATCGCTAAACGTTACCCAGAAGGTACTAAACTGACTGGTCGCGTTACTAACCTGACTGACTATGGCTGCTTCGTAGAAATCGAAGAAGGCGTTGAAGGTCTGGTTCACGTTTCAGAAATGGATTGGACTAACAAAAACATTCACCCATCTAAAGTTGTTAACGTTGGTGATGTTGTTGAAGTTATGGTTCTGGATATCGATGAAGAACGTCGTCGTATCTCACTGGGCCTGAAACAGTGCAAATCTAACCCATGGCAGCAATTTGCTGAGACTCACAACAAAGGCGACCGCGTTGAAGGTAAAATCAAGTCTATCACTGACTTCGGTATCTTCATTGGTCTGGACGGCGGCATCGATGGCCTGGTTCACCTGTCTGACATCTCCTGGAACGTTGCAGGCGAAGAAGCAGTTCGTGAATACAAAAAAGGTGATGAAATCGCAGCTGTTGTTCTGCAAGTCGACGCAGAGCGTGAGCGTATTTCTTTAGGTGTTAAACAGTTAGCTGAAGATCCATTCAATAACTACTTAGCAGCAACTAAGAAAGGCGCAATCGTGACTGGTAAAGTAATCGCAGTTGATGCTAAAGGTGCAACTGTTGAGCTGACACTGGGCGTTGAAGGTTACCTGCGTGCATCAGAAGCTTCACGTGACCGTGTTGAAGATGCAACTCTGGTTCTGAACGTTGGTGATGATGTTGAAGCTAAATACACTGGTGTTGATCGTAAAAACCGTGTAATCAACCTGTCTGTTCGCGCTAAAGACGAAGCTGATGAGAAAGACGCTGTCGCAGCTGTGAACAAACAAGAAGATACAGCATTCGGCAACAATGCTATGGCTGAAGCTTTCAAAGCAGCTAAAGGCGAATAATTAAGTGGGGACAACAGTAGTGTTGTCCCTTTGTAACGGTAGTTTAGGGAGGTACTATGACCAAGTCTGAATTAATTGAAAGACTGGCTAGCCAGCAGTCTCATCTTTCAGCAAAAACCGTTGAGGAAGCTGTAAAGGAAATTCTTGAGCATATGGCGGATACGTTAGCTAACGGTGAACGTATTGAAGTCCGTGGTTTCGGCAGTTTTTCTCTTCACTACCGTGCTCCACGCGTTGGCCGTAACCCGAAAACTGGTGATAAAGTGGAACTAGAAGGTAAATATGTTCCTCATTTTAAACCAGGTAAAGAATTACGTGATCGTGTAAATATTTACGGCCAATAATTAGGCTGTAAATCTTAATTATTACATCAAAACAGTGCTTGTATTCTATACGGCACTGTTTTTTATATCTAACCAACACCAACACCAACACCAACACCAACACCAACACCAACACCAACACCAACACCAACACCAACACCAACACCAACACCAACACCAACACCAACACCAACACCAACACCAACACCAACACCAACAACAACACC
>NZ_JAMPMI010000018.1:0-222780 GCF_028478065.1 Providencia sp. PROV255
CCAACACCAACACCAACACCAACACCAACACCAACACCAACACCAACACCAACACCAACACCAACACCAACACCAACACCAACACCAACACCAACACCAACACCAACACCTCTCTATATTTATAAAAAATATTAAAACCAATTCAAAACCATATTGAGTGGTATATCCATATTTTGCGAAGCTCCTCGCAAACGAATATGTACTTTTTTGTCGGTGAAAAATATATTGGAAAGCGCTACGTAAAATAAAAGAAGGAAACTTTAAAAAAATAATAGAAATAAATAAACTAAAGCGAATAAATGCTATGTAGGGATACAAAAATTGATAGAAAATATCATCTACATAATAAGATGGCTAAACAATCGACTCAAAAAATATAATTCAATCTTTAGTAAAAGTTTACCTGTTTCGATAACAATGGCTTCTATTGCATTGATTTTTGGTACGTTACCACTTTTATTTATACCTAAAATTATAATGTTGAGTGAATTGTTATTTGTTTTTTTATTTTTTACGTTGATAATAATGTTTTTTGTATTTGGTAAGTTAGGTAAATTTTTAGCATTAATTATTATGTTTTTCCTGTGGGGTAATTGGCATGGAGTTAACATTATTAATCATGTTAATTATCTATCTAACCAAAATAATGATATTGATGTGGTTATTATTGGTACTCCTTTGAATAACAAAGAGCAAAAAATCAAAGTACGTATTGAAAAAATTAACAACCGTATTGTTTTTCCGCCTTTATATGCTACATGGAAAACAAAAGAATCTGTTTGCGCAGGGCAATCTTGGCGAATCAATGGTAAAGTAAGGCCATTGCACAGCTCACTAAATGAAGGTGGATTTAATCTACAACGCTACTATTTAGCTAATAGAATTATAGGGGTTTTGAAAAGCCAAAAAGTAAAACCATTACAAATGAGGTGTTCTGTAAGGCAAAAAATCATTTATAACTACATGGAACTAATTAATCCATTGTCTAATAAAGGAGTTATTTATGGGTTAATGTTTGGTGATAGAAGTTTATTAGCCGCAGATCAAGCCTATTTACTACAGAAAACGGGCTTAACACATTTAATGGCCATATCAGGTTTGCATATTGGCTTAGCTTACTTGTTTGGCATTTTTATTACTCGAGGAATTCAATATTTTTTACCAATAAAATATATCAATGAAATACTACCAACAGTAATAGGTTTGGGGTTAGCTGTTTTTTATGCGTGGATCTCGGGGTTTGCTATCCCTGCGACTCGAGCATTATTTGCCTTACTATTATGGATATATATTAAAAATAAACCAGCAAGGTATTTTGTTTGGCAATGGGCTCTTTGGAGTATAGCGGGAATATTATTATTTGATCCATTGGCGATTTTGTCAGATAGTTTTTGGTTGTCTAGTTTCGCTGTTCTAGCCATTCTTTATTGGTTATCGATATTTCCACTACCATATCATTTAGCTAAAGGTGTTCAGGGAAAAATTATAGGATTAATACACTTACAAATTGGCTTACTAGTATTACTTATTCCAATGCAACTTATCATATTTAATGGTATTAACATAATGGGTTTAGTGGCTAACCTTTGGTTTGTCCCGCTCGTTTCCTGGTGTGTTGTTCCTGCTATTTTTGTCGTATTTTTAGTGCCAATAGAAGTAGTTCAGCAGTCGCTTTTATATGTGATAGATAGCGTTATAGCCTTAGGACTAAAACCATTACCTTATTTAAGTACTTTTTGGTCAGAATTCATCAATGTCCCCTATTATTTATTCTTAATATGTTGGCTAAGTATCATTGTCGTTTTATTTAAGTGGTATAAGCGTTATTTCGGGCTTGTTAGTTGTGTGGTTATTTTGATTTTCTTAGAAAGGGGAAGTGGTAAACAATTCAAAGAAGGCTGGAGAATGACGGTATTAGATATCGGACACGGTTTGGCAGTTGTGATAGAACAAAATAATGTGGCATTACTCTATGATACAGGTAATGCATGGAAAGGGGATAGCAATGCACAGCGTCAAATTATTCCTTTCCTTAAATATCATGATATAACCCCAATTGGAGTAATTTTAAGCCATAATCATTTAGATCACACTGGAGGGGCTAATTATTTAATCCAGCAATATCCATGGCTAAGTGTAAGAAGTAGTTTTGGGCCACAAAAAACTTCGGCATACAGGAAAAAAAATAATAAACTTAATAAGATAAAAAATATGGCTCACCTTCCATGTTTTAAAGGTCAAAAATGGCGGTGGGGAATATTAACTTTTGAAGTATTATGGCCTGAAAAGTTAGCGCCAATATCGCATAACAATGATTCTTGTGTCATTCAATTAACGGATGGCTACCATAAAATTTTATTAACAGGGGATATCGAAAAACAAGGGGAGAAATCACTTGTTGAAATGTACAAAAATCGATTACGTTCGACTCTTCTTTTCGCTCCACATCATGGAAGCAGCACTTCATCAACAGATTTATTGTTAAGAAATGTTCAACCTTCAATGGTGGTAGTATCATCAGCAAGGTATAGTGCATGGAAAATTCCATCTCCAAAAGTCTATTTTAGATATAAAAATAGTAACATTAAATGGTTAAATACAGCAGAAGATGGGCAGTTAACTTTATGGTTTAAAAAGGAAAAAATTCAGATTTCGCGTTATCGCTATGAAATTCAGCCCCGCTGGTATCATCTGTGGTTTGGCTTACCGCTATTTCCCGAGTAGAATAGTGCGCTTACATTAAGTCTGGTAATTAAAAGTATGAATGATAAAGACCTTTCGACAAAACAAACTTTTCGTCGCTTGTGGCCAATAATAGCGCCTTTTAAAGCGGGTTTAATCGTTGCAGCAATAGCACTTATCATAAACGCAGCAGGTGACGCGTTTATGATTTCTTTATTAAAACCTTTATTGGATGAAGGCTTTGATAAGGCAGATAATGACGTTTTAAAATGGCTTCCGCTCGCGGTGTTAGGATTAATGGTTGTTCGTGGTGGGTCTAGCTTTGTTTCAACCTATTGTGTTTCGTGGGTTGCAGGTAAAGTCGTGATGAACATGCGCCGTAAATTATTTGGTCATATGATGGGAATGCCGGTTAGTTTTTTTGACCAGCAATCTACAGGAACACTGTTATCTAGGATTACCTATGACTCAGAACAAGTTGCATCATCTTCTTCTGGGGCATTAATTACAATTATCCGGGAAAGTGCTTATATCATCGGGTTGTTTGCGATGATGTTTTATTATAGCTGGCAACTTTCCCTTATTTTAATCGTGATCGCTCCTGTTGTATCAGTCACTATTCGTATTGTCTCCAAACGTTTTCGTAAGATCAGTAAAAACATGCAAACGGGTATGGGGCATGTGACGGCTAGCGCGGAGCAGATGTTAAAAGGCCATAAAGAAGTTTTAATTTTTGGTGGGCAGAAAGTTGAGACTGAGCGCTTTAATAAAGTCAGTAACAATATGCGCCGCCAAAATATGAAAATGGTAACCGCTTCAGCAATTTCAGACCCTATTGTTCAGTTAATTGCATCATTTGCATTAGCATTTGTCCTATATGCTGCGAGTTTTCCTGAAATTCGTGATCAGCTAACTTCAGGTACAATTGCTGTTGTATTTTCATCAATGTTTGCATTGATGCGTCCGTTAAAATCATTAACGAATGTTAACTCTCAATTCCAACGTGGTATGGCGGCTTGCCAAACTTTATTTGCTATCTTAGATTCTGAACAAGAGAAAGATAACGGAACCAAAGTACTTAAAGAAGTTAAAGGTGATATTAAATTTGAGCATGTCACCTTTACCTATGCAACCAAAGAGCATCCTGCGTTAGACGATGTTTCGTTTACTTTGCCAGCAGGAAAATCAGTTGCTCTAGTTGGGCGATCAGGCTCAGGTAAATCCACAATTGCAAATTTGATTACTCGTTTTTATGACATTGATGAAGGGTCTATTCAAATTGATGGCCATGACATCCGCGAATACACATTGTCTTCATTACGTAGCCAAGTCGCGTTAGTTTCTCAGCATGTTTATCTATTTAACGATACGATAGCGAATAATATTGCTTATGCAACAGATGGTAGCTACAGCCGTGAGCAAATAGAGAAAGCTGCAGAAATGGCCTATGCAATGGATTTCATTGCTAAACTTGAAAAAGGTCTAGATACCGTTATTGGCGAAAATGGTGTGATGCTTTCTGGCGGACAACGTCAAAGAATAGCGATTGCTCGAGCACTTCTACGTGACGCTCCAATTCTTATTCTTGATGAGGCGACGTCTGCACTAGATACAGAGTCTGAACGTGCTATTCAAGCGGCCCTCGACGAGTTACAGAAAAATAGAACATCTTTGGTCATTGCCCACCGGTTATCGACGATAGAAAATGCGGATGAAATATTAGTTGTACAAGATGGACGAATCATTGAACGTGGTAACCATGCATCGCTATTAGCTCAAGATGGTGCATATTCACAATTACATAGTATTCAATTTAAACAATGATAGAACGTATTTGGTCTGGTAAATCATGGCTGTATCTCTTATTACTGCCGTTATCTTTCCTTTATGGGTTAGTAACGGTAATTAGAGATATGGTTTATAAAATCGGGCTAAAACGTTCATGGAAAGCCCCAATTCCAGTAGTAGTGGTTGGAAACCTGACAGCGGGGGGAAATGGTAAAACCCCTGTTGTTATCTGGTTAGTGGAATCACTTACTAAAGAAGGCTACCGTGTAGGGGTTGTTTCTCGAGGTTATGGTGGTAAATCTGAAAAGTACCCGCTGATACTCGATGAAACAACGACAACTGAAGTTGCAGGAGATGAGCCCGTATTAATTTTTCATCGTACTAAATCTCCTGTAGCGGTTGCCCCCAAGCGTAGTGATGCAGTTAAAGCCTTATTAGAGAAATTTCCATTAGATGTGATTATTACTGATGATGGGTTGCAACATTATGCTTTGCAACGTGACTACGAAATTGTCGTTATTGATGGTCAACGTCGGTTTGGTAATGGTTGGTGGTTACCTGCAGGGCCTATGCGCGAAAGGGCTGGGCGTTTGAAAAGTGTTAATGCTGTTGTTGTTAACGGCGGTGAAGCTCAAGAAAATGAAGCCTTAATGGCCCTTGAAGGTGATGTTGCTTGTAACCTTGTTAGTGGGGAAAAACGAGCGGTTACACAATTACCTGCGGTTATCGCAATGGCAGGCATTGGTCATCCACCTCGTTTTTTTACCTCATTAGAAAACAAAGGGGTAGACGTCATTAACACTCATGCTTTTGCTGACCACCAGTCATATGAATTAAAACAGCTTTCACGGTTAGTTAAAAATGAACAAAACTTATTAATGACTGAAAAGGATGCGGTGAAATGCCGTGCTTTTGCTCAGCCGAATTGGTGGTTCCTGCCAGTCCAAGCACAATTACAGACAACTGATGCTGAAAAAATCTTAAGCGGAATAAAAAAACTTATCACAAATAACAAAAAAACTTGTCTATAACGTTTCTCTGTGATAATAATATCGCCAATGTGATATAGATCCACTTATTATGTATCTAGATGCAATACATTGATAATTGGATTTTATACTAGCTTAAATTTCACGCTCCGTTCTTTAGTTAGTCTTCATATCCTCGCACAATCTACACTGTAAAGTCGTTGTCACTGCGTTTTGTCATCATAATGTCAAAATAGACTGTTAACTTCGCAGTAGATTTGCGGTGTCTGAAATCTACATATATGAGCGTTATAAAATATGCACAATGATTTGTGCGCATGAATTGGTAAAGTTTAATTACTCTTTGATGTATTAATAGATCGGCAATTTATAAATGGGAAGCAAGAAAGAGTAATGATACAAAGATAAAAAAAATATTGTTCTCAGAACAAAAGGAGTTTTAATATGAATTTTCAATTACATATGGGTCGAGTTAA
The DNA here is from genome assembly GCF_028478065.1 of Providencia sp. PROV255. Lineage (NCBI taxonomy): Bacteria > Pseudomonadati > Pseudomonadota > Gammaproteobacteria > Enterobacterales > Morganellaceae > Providencia > Providencia sp. PROV255. The sequence continues at coordinate 5,936 of NZ_JAMPMI010000018.1, forward strand.
ATGGTTTGACGCAAAAGAAGGTTATGGTTTTATTTCCCCATTCAATGGTGGTGATGATGTGTTTGTGACAACAAAGTCAATTGCTAATAAAAAAATCAAATCATTATTCGAAGGTCAAAACGTTGAGTTCTCTGTTACTCGTAATTCGGATGGCGTAACGGCAGCTGACGTTATTGCTTATTAAATAATAAACAGAACAATTTCTCCTGCTTATCCTCTCATCTCCTGCAGGAGATCTTATTCAGGAAGATTAAAGTTAACGGTGATATCTGCATGTGATATCCTGACTCCAAGTGAGTTAAAATCCATTCGGGAGAAAACATGGATCACCGTTTACTTGAAATCGTTGCCTGTCCTGTATGCCACGGCAAATTGAGTTATAACAAAGAAAACCTTGAACTTATCTGTAAGTTTGATCATCTAGCCTATCCCATTCGTGATGGCATTCCTGTATTGCTAGAAAATGAAGCGCGCCCTGTTTCATTAGATGAAGGCCAGTAATCATCATGTTTACGGTTATTATTCCTGCTCGTTATGCGTCAACACGTCTACCTGGTAAACCTTTGGCCGATATCCATGGCAAACCGATGGTTGTTCGAGTGATGGAGCAAGCTATTAAATCGGGGGCGAGTCGAGTGATAGTTGCGACAGATCACTCTGATGTTGCTAAAGCGGTGATTGAAGCAGGTGGTGAAGCTTGTATGACGGATCCAGATCATCAATCTGGAACTGAAAGATTGGCTGAAGTTATTGATACTTACGCTTTCTCTGACAATGAAATCATCGTGAATGTACAAGGTGATGAACCTTTAATTCCACCTGAGATTATTAGCCAAGTTGCTCATAACCTTCGGGGGAGCAAAGCTGAAATGGGGACACTAGCTGTGCCTATTTATGATGCCCATGAAGCATTTAACCCAAATGCTGTGAAGGTTGTTATTGATCACGAAGGTTATGCATTGTATTTTTCTCGGGCAACCATTCCTTGGGATAGAGACAACTTTGCGAAAAGCCAAGACACGATAGGTGATACCTTTTTACGTCATATTGGTATATACGCCTATCGTGCAGGGTTTATTCGCCGTTATATTAAGTGGGAAGCAAGTCCATTAGAAAAAATCGAAATGTTAGAGCAACTTAGGGTGCTTTGGTATGGAGAGAAAATTCATGTGGATGTTGCGAAAACTACGCCAGGCGCTGGTGTTGATACCCCTGAAGATCTTGAACTAGTTAGAAAGCAATTTATTCCGTAGTCAGCATTTTCCTGATAGCGGGAATGGCCAATATGCGATTTAGCTAAATGAAAGGTGTAATCTCAATAGATTACACCTTTTTTGTTACTATTCAGCGGTAACAACTTCAGGCGTGGCAAGTTGCTCTTCTAACGTTTGTGTATTATTGGGTTTTAAATGCCACCAAAGCGTACCAAGAAATTCATACCAAGCACGTTCACTGTGACCGAAGTAATACGAGGAAGGGATATATTTCTCCCATGGATTGATTTCACTCGTGATAACTAACTGATTTGCAGGGGCTGGGAAAGGGTTCATTCCCCGTTGAGTAAACATAGTCATCGCTCGAGGTAAATGGTTAGCAGAAGTTACTAATAAAAAAGGCGATTTCCCAATAATTTTTTCAACTTCATAAGCTTCTTCTTGTGTATCTTTGGGTTCAGTGAGTGGGATCGTATCCTGTGCAGGAACCCCCAAGGATTGAGCGACTTGTGCGGCAACTTCGGCACTGCTGATAGGGCTACTTGCTTTACCACCAGTGAAAATGAGTTTACTGCCGGGGTGGTTAAGATAAAGGCGGACGCCTTCAGTCACTCTAGGTAAGCTATTATTCAATAGGTTAGAACTTGGACTCCAATCAGGGTTATATGTAAAACCGCCTCCGAGTACAACAATGTAACGTACCTCTTGAGGTGGAGTTTCAGTGATAAGTTCATAGCGTTTATTAAATTGCTTTTCTGCAGGAGCAAGCAAAGTATCTGAAATAGGCTGTAACCCTAATAGGGTTATTAAAACTAAACTTAGGGTAGCAAATGCTTTCCCACAACGTTGCCAGCGCGTGAACCAAAGCAAAAGTAACCCGATAAACCCGACGATGAGCAATAATGGTAATGGCATCAATAGCGAACCAATATATTTTTTTAAGAGAAATAACATAACTAAGCCTATTCTTAAGGGTTATCGAACAATCGTTGTGGTGGTGTTTACAGAAAAAAAACGCAATAAAGCAGCTAAATTGGCGTAAAAATAACAAATTAGTGTTTAATAGCACTAAATTGAAATTTGCTGAGTACAATAAAGTACTATGCAAAAATATAGCGATTATCTGTTATAATTCCTGCTTTAACTGTCGCTTCGCATTGTATGTGATAAGTGCAATACAATGTGAGAATATTTCTGGTTAGCATTAATTTTCCCAGTATCAGGGTGTAATCAACCATTTTACGTTTTTTCGCGACAAATTGGCGCATAAACCGCTTTAAATAATAGATGATAGGCAACCGGATAGCACATGGCAGACCGCAACTTTGATGATATTGTCGATAAATTTGCAAAAAATATCTACGGAACGACAAAAGGAAAAATACGAGAAGCGGTAGTTTGGCAAGATTTAACTCAATTATTGTGCAGCCAATTTGAAGGGAAAACCCTAAAAATACTTGATGCAGGCGGGGGAGAAGGGCATTTTTCACGCAAACTAGCCGAAATGGGACATCAAGTGATACTTTGCGATTTATCCGAAGAGATGTTGGAGCGCGCCGGTGAACTCGCCAAGGAACAAGGCATAAGCGATAACATGCGTTTTATTCATTGTGCAGCGCAAGACATAGCTCAGTATATTGATGAACCGGTTGACCTTGTTTTATTTCATGCAGTACTTGAATGGATTAGCGATCAAAAATATGCAATTGAACAACTGGTAGATATAATTAGACCTGAAGGCGTATTTTCTGTCATGTTCTATAATGCAAATGGCTTGGTGATGCGTAACGCAATTTTGGGAAATTTTCATCTTGCAACGCCACATATTCAACGTCGTCGTAAACGCTCGTTATCACCACAAAAACCGCTTTTTCCTCATCAAGTTGATGCTTGGTTGGGTGAGTGTAATATGCAAATTATCGGTAAAAGTGGTGTCAGGGTATTCCATGACTATTTACAAAGTCGGCAGTTACAGCAGAAAGATTTTCCGGCATTGTTGGCATTAGAACAGCAGTATTGCCGTGAAGAACCCTATATTAGCATGGGGCGTTATATTCATGTCATGGCACGCAAACAAATACAAAAGGACGATTTATGAGTGATTTTTCCCAGACCGTCCCTGAACTTGTGTCTTGGGCACGAAAAAATGATTTTTCGATTTCACTTCCCGCTGAACGTTTAGCATTTTTGCTCGCGGTAGCGGTATTAAACAGTGAAAGAGTCAATGGTGAAATGAGTGAAGGGGAGCTGATTGATGCCTTTCGTGAGGTTTGCAAAGGGTTTGAACAGACGACTGAATCTTTGGCGGTAAGAGCCAATAATGCTATCAATGATATGGTTCGCCAGAAGATATTTAACCGTTTTGCTAGTGACATTGTTGAAGGTAATGCAATTTACCGCCTAACCCCTTTGGGGATTGGTATCAGCGATTATTATATTCGTCAGCGAGAGTTCTCAACATTAAGACTTTCCATGCAGCTTTCTATTGTTGCTGGAGAACTACAACGTGCCGCTGAGGCTGCTGAGGAAGGGGGCGATGAATTTTATTGGCATCGTTATGTGTTTGCTCCACTAAAATATTCAGTTGCTGAAATTTTTGACAGTATTGATTTATCGCAACGCATTATGGATGAACAACAAAATTCAGTAAAAGAAGATATTGCGGCATTATTAAATCAAGACTGGCAGGCAGCTATCGCTAACTGTGAGCAATTACTCTCAGAAACATCAGGTACATTGCGTGAGTTGCAAGACACATTGGAAGCTGCAGGGGATAAACTGCAAGCGAATTTATTACGTATTCAAGAAGCCAATATGAATGCGCCAGCGTTCTCGGATTTAGTGGATAGGCTGGTTTTTGACCTGCAAAATAAATTAGATCGTATCGTTAGCTGGGGTCAACAATCTATCGATTTATGGATTGGTTATGATCGTCATGTTCATAAGTTTATCCGTACGGCCATCGATATGGACAAAAATAGAATTTTTTCTCAGCGGTTACGTCAATCTGTTCAGCATTACCTTGATAGCCCTTGGGCACTCACTTACGCCAATGCGGATCGATTATTCGATATGCGTGATGAAGAGCTTGCGTTGCATGATGAAGAAGTCATGGGTGAATTACCCCCAGAGCTTGAATTTGAAGAGTTTAGTGAATTAAATGACAAGCTTGCAGAGCTAATGGAAATTGAGTTAGCCATTTATAAAACAGAGCAGCGGCCACTCGATGTGGGCCGTGTGTTGCATGACTACTTACTGCAATACCCACAAAAACGTCATTTTGATGTTGCTCGAATTATTATCGACCAAGCTGTTAAATTAGGTATCGCAGAGGCTGATTTGGCGGGATTACCGGCAGAATGGCAAGCTATTAATGATCACGGAGCCAAGGTACAGGCACATGTCATCGACAAATATTGAACAATTTATGCCAGTTAAGCTGGCTCAAGCATTAGCTAACCCGATTTTTCCAGAGCTAGACAGCCAATTGCGTTCAGGTCGCCATATTAGTGTTGATGACCTTGATAACCACGCATTTTTAATGGATTTTCAGGAAGCATTAGAACAATTTTATGCACGGTATAACGTAGAGCTAATTCGCGCCCCTGAAGGTTTCTTTTATTTACGTCCGCGCTCAACAACCTTAATACCTCGCTCCGTGTTATCTGAATTAGATATGATGGTTGGAAAAATTCTTTGTTATCTCTATCTCAGCCCTGAACGCTTGAGTAACCAAGGTATTTTTACCTCACAAGAGTTATTTGAAGAATTGTTATCATTAGCGGATGAAAGCAAATTACTTAAATTTGTTAATCAACGTTCGACAGGTTCTGACCTAGATAAACAAAAATTGCAGGAAAAATTAAGAACATCACTCAATCGCTTACGCCGTTTGGGAATGGTGCATTTTCTGCAAAATGATTCAAGTAAATTTATTATTAGCGAATCTGTATTTCGTTTTGGTGCCGATGTACGCAGTGGTGATAACCCACAAGATGCACAGTTAAGGATGATCCGTGATGGTGAAGCTATCTCTCTTGACGGTGAATTATCACTAAAAGATGGTGATGAAGAGGATGGCGAAGAGAGTCAAGAACCGGCAGAAAGTGATGAGGATGAAGAATAATGATTGAACGCGGAAAATTTCGCTCACTGACGCTGGTGAATTGGAACGGTTTTTTTGCCCGAACCTTTGACCTTGATGAATTAGTGACCACGTTATCGGGTGGTAATGGTGCGGGTAAATCAACCACAATGGCGGCGTTTATTACCGCAATGATCCCCGATTTAACCTTACTTCACTTCCGTAACACAACGGAAGCCGGTGCGACATCTGGTTCGCGGGATAAAGGCTTACACGGGAAATTACGCCCAGGTGTCTGCTACGCTATTTTGGATGTATTAAACTCGAAGCATCAGCGTGTCATGGTGGGTGTGCGTTTACAGCAAGTCGCTGGGCGCGATAAGAAAGTTGATATTAAGCCATTTATGGTACAAGGCATTCCATTGGCGACAGTTCCAACGGAAATATTGACGGAAGTTATCGATGGGCGACAAGCCAAAGTCATTCCACTCAATGAACTAAAAGAACGTCTTGAGGAACAGGAAGGCGTTTTATTTAAGCAGTTTAGCTCAATTACCGATTACCATTCGACCCTGTTTGAATTAGGGGTTTTACCTAAACGTTTACGTTCCGCGAGTGATCGAAGCAAATATTATCGACTGATTGAAGCGTCACTATATGGCGGTATTTCTAGCGCAATCACCCGCTCATTACGTGATTATTTATTGCCAGAAAACAGTGGGGTACGTAAAGCATTCCAAGATATGGAAGCAGCTTTGCGTGAAAACCGTTTAACATTAGAAGCCATTCGTGTCACTCAATCAGACCGCGACTTATTCAAACATTTAATTAGCCAGGCGACTGATTATGTTTCTGCGGATTATATGCGCCATTCCAATGAAAGACGCATTCACCTTGATGCAGCACTAGCTGCGCGCAATGAGCTATTAGCCAGCCGTAAACAATTGCGAATTGAACAAGTCCGCAGTGTCGAAATGGCGCGTGAGTTGAATGAGCAGAATGGGGCTTCTACAGAATTAGAAGCGGACTACCAAGCAGCCAGTGACCATTTAAATTTAGTGCAAGCCGCGCTGCGTCAACAAGAAAAAATCGATCGCTATCAAGCAGACATCGAAGAACTGACTTATCGTCTTGAAGAACAAAGTGAAGTCGTTGCTGAAGCGACTGAAACTCAAGAAGAGTATGAGGCACGAGCTGAAGCCGCTGAAATTGAAGTTGATGAACTAAAAAATCAACTCGCCGATTACCAACAAGCTTTGGATGTACAACAAACACGCGCTATTCAGTACCAACAAGCGTTGCATGCTTTAACGCGTGCTCGTGAATTGTGTCAACTTCCTGAATTATCCATTGATAATGCAGATGAATGGTTAGATACCTTCGAAGCGCGTGAGCAACAAGCAACTCAAGCGTTATTAGCGCTTGAGCAAAAAATAAGTGTAGCGGATGCTGCTCATAGCCAATTTGAACAAGCCTATCAATTAGTTAAAAATATGATAGGGGAAGTTAGCCGCAGTGATGCATACCAACAAGCGCGTACATTATTACGTGATTGGTCATCTCAACAGCATTTAGCGGAGCGAGTGCAACCGTTACGTATGCAACTCTCTGAATTACAACAGCGTTTGAATAGCCAGCAAAATGCAGAACGTATGTTGGCGGAATTTTGTAAACGTCATGGGCAAAGCTATGAGCCAGATGAGCTTGACGCATTAATGGCTGAAATGGAAGCACAACAAGAGGAACTTAGTGTTGGTGTGAATGAGAGTGGCGAAAGGCGGATGCAAATGCGCCAAGAATTGGAACAAATTCGCCTGCGTATTAGCCAACTTTCATCTAAAGCTCCCGCATGGATTATGGCTCAAGAAGCACTAACACAGCTTAATGAGCAATCTCATGAAACGTTTGAGTCAAGTACTGCAGTGACTGAATTTATGCAGCAACTCCTCGAACAAGAAAGGGAAATAACGGTTGAACGAGATGAAGTTGCTGCGCAACGTAAAGATCTCGAAAAGCAAATTGAGCGGCTAAGCCAGCCAAGCGGTGCGGAAGATGGCCGCATGTTAGCGTTGGCAGAGCGCTTTAATGGTGTTTTGTTATCTGAAATTTATGATGATATTACCATTGAAGATGCGGCTTATTTTTCTGCATTATATGGCCCTGCTCGTCATGGTATTGTGGTTCAAGACTTATCTGTGGTCCGTAGCCAGCTCGAAACATTACAAGATTGCCCTGATGATGTTTATTTTATCGAAGGGGATCCTCAATCGTTCGATGACAGCGTTTTTGATGCACAAGAATTTGAAAGTGCGGTATTAGTCCGTTCGTCTGAGCGTCAATGGCGTTACTCTCGTTATCCTGAATTGCCTTTGTTTGGTCGTGCTGCTCGTGAAAGTCATTTAGAGTCATTAACTGCTGAGCGTGATGAGCTGGCTGAGCGTTACGCGAACCTGTCATTTGACGTACAGAAAATTCAGCGTTCACACCAAGCATTCAGTCGGTTTATTGGTCAACATATTTCGGTGGCCTTTGAAGATGATCCTGAAGCTGAAATTCGTACGCTTAATCAGAAACGTTCGGAAATTGAACGTGCTTTGGTACAGTTTGAAGAGCAAACTCAGCAACAACGTCAACAATTTGCACAAGGCAAAGAAAGCCTTGCGGCTCTTAATCGCTTATTACCTCAGATGGGGTTATTACTCGATGAAACATTGGTGGACAGAGTCGAAGAGATAAGCGAAGAGCTAACGGAAGCGGAAGAAGCAGCGCATTTTCTGAATAAGCATGGTCATGCGTTAGAAAAATTAGAACCGATTGTGACCGTGTTGCTCAGTGACCCTGAACAACATGAGCAATTACGTAAAGATTATGAGGCAGCAAAACACAGCCAACAAAATGCTAAACAACAAGCTTTTGCATTAGTCGAAGTCGTTCAGCGCCGTGCTCACTTTAGTTACAGTGATTCAACGGGGATGGTGAATGAAAATGCGGACTTGAATGAAAAACTACGCCAACGTTTAGAGCAGGCAGAAACTGAACGTACACGTGCTCGTGAACAATTGCGTCAGCACCAAGCACAAAGTGCACAGTTCCATCAAGTCCTTGCTTCGTTACGCAGTTCTTTCGATACCAAACAAGAGATGTTGAAAGAACTCGAAGTTGAAATGCAAGAGATTGGCGTAAAAGCAGATCCTGATGCTCAAGAACGTGCTCGCATTCGACGCGATGAATTGCACCAGCGGGTCATGGAAAATCGTAGTCGTATTAACCAGTTAGAAAAACAGCTGACATTATGTGAAGCTGAAATGGATAACTTACAGAAGCGTCTTCGTAAGTTAGAAAAAGACTACTATATGCTGCGTGAGCAGGTAGTGACGGCAAAAGCAGGTTGGTGTGCGGTCATGCGCTTGGTGAAAGACAATGGCGTTGAGCGTCGTCTACATCGCCGTGAGCTGGCCTATACTGACGGTGATAGCTTACGTTCGATGTCGGATAAAGCCTTGGGTGCGCTGCGTTTAGCGGTTGCGGATAACGAACATTTACGCGATGTATTGCGTTTATCTGAAGATCCAAAACACCCAGATCGGAAGATAAAATTCTTTATCGCGGTATACCAACACCTACGTGAACGTATTCGCCAAGATATTATTCGTACAGATGACCCGATTGATGCAATCGAGCAAATGGAGATTGAACTGGCGCGTTTAACAGAAGAGCTAACAGCGCGTGAGCAAAAATTGGCGATCAGTTCAAAAAGTGTGGCGAATATTATTCGCAAAACCATTCAGCGCGAGCAGAATCGTATTCGTATGCTAAACCAAGGGCTGCAAGCGGTGGCGTTTGGCCAGGTTAAAGGGGTTCGCCTCAATGTGAATATTCGTGAAAGCCATGCATTGTTACTTAGTGTGCTTTCTGAAGAAAGTGAAATGCATCAAGACTTATTCACCAGCCAACGGTTAACATTCTCTGAAGCGATGGCGAAATTGTATCAACGCCTTAACCCACAAGTGGATGTTGGGCAGCGGTTGCCACAAACGATAGGTGAAGAACTACTTGATTACCGTAATTACTTAGAGTTAGACGTCGAGGTGAACAGAGGTTCAGATGGCTGGCTAAAAGCGGAAAGTGGTGCGTTATCAACGGGTGAAGCGATTGGTACTGGGATGTCGATCTTAGTGATGGTCGTACAGAGCTGGGAAGAAGAGTCTCGTCGTTTACGTGCGAAAGATATTATTCCTTGTCGTTTATTATTCTTAGATGAAGCTGCGCGATTAGATGCTAAATCTATTGCGACGTTATTTGAGCTGTGCGATAGGCTTGAAATGCAATTGATTATTGCCGCACCAGAAAATATTAGCCCAGAGAAAGGCACGACGTATAAATTAGTTCGTAAAGTGATTGGCACACATGAGCATGTGCATGTTGTTGGCCTAAAGGGATTCGGGCAAGAAAACCCGAATGTACAAGCACCCTCATTGCAATAATAGTTTTTATAAATGAAATAAAAGCCGGTATTTATTACTAAATACCGGCTTTTATATTTAAGAAATAGTATAAAAGCGATTTTACAAAATTACTCATTAATTTGAATAAAACCCGAAAACATATTTTCCTCATGATAAAAACCACTTTTTATATATGGAATTAAGTGGCAAAGAAAGCATTAGTTAAAGCTTTTAATTAAAATAAATTTCATCTATGTTTAAGGCACCAATAAATGTTTGAATTTATCTATGATGAAAATAATTCTTTTTCTCACTAATTGTTAACGTAACTGCATATAATCTGAAAAAAGGAAAATTAGTCTATTCCTATAACATTACTGCTAAAATCAAATACAATAAAATTGTAATTATAATAAAAATATTGTTATCCATGTAGTAAATTAAGGTGGATGTATGGCGAAGAGAAGAGTGCGAGCTCTGCAAGTCTCAGTAATATGCGGGTTGATGGCGTTACAATTTCCTGCATTTTCAAACGAAGAAAATACGCAGCAAAGTGTTTCTGAAGTTCAAACGATAGCTTCAGTTACACCAACAGAAAGTTTAGCCAAAATAACACAGTCGCTTCCTACGGATGTGAAACCCATTTTTTCTACGCAATTAGCAAAACTATATGCTGAAAGGCAAATGCAGCTATTGTGGCAAGATGAAACAGCAATTAGCCAATTTCAACAGCAATTGGCAGAATTATCTCTTGCTGGCGTTCAGCCGCAATTCGGGGAATGGTTGGCGATATTGGAAAATAACCAATTAAATGAGTTGGGCCGTGACGCTATTTTGTCTGATGCCATGCTTGGCTATTTACAGTATTTATCTTCGATAGAAGCGAGTGGGCAGTATTGGTTATACACGAATCGGCCATATAAAATTATTGCGCCCACGACGGCTCAAATGAAACCATGGCTAGATGCAGTTGAGTCTAATAACCTAAGTAGTTGGATAAAATCACAGGCGCCAAATCATCCAATGTATGTGCCAATGCGCAAGGAAATGTTGAAATTATTGGCGATGCCTGAAGATAATTTGGAAATTGTGGGAACGAAAACATTAAAGCCAGGGCAGTCTAGCGATGATGTGGTTATGTTACGTCAAATCTTACAACGTGAAGGGTTACTTGAAGGTGGAAGTGTAACCGAAGAAATTGAACCTCCTGAGACAATGGCTCAAGTCGCAGAACAGGCGGTTGAACAAACAGTCGAATCATCAGAAACACCAGCGAGCGCTGTGTCGAAAGTCTATGACCAAGAACTCGTCGAGGCTGTAAAAAAATTCCAATTACAATATGGTTTAGAAGCAGATGGTGTGGTTGGAAAAGGTACGCGTGTTTGGCTAAATATGCAGCCTAAGCAGAAAGCGGGTTTAATGGCACTTAATATTCAGCGCTTGCGTATTATTCCTGCAAGTAGTGGTACCGGAATTTTAGTCAATATTCCTGGCTATTCTTTAGATTTCTATTTAAATGATGAAGTGATTTTAGATTCAAAAGTGATTGTTGGTCGTGCTGATCGCAAAACACCGATCATGAGTAGTGCACTAAATAACGTGGTTATTAATCCGCCTTGGAGCGTGCCAACCAGTATGGCTCGTAAAGATATCGCACCAAAAGGAAAGCAAGATCCAAGTTATTTTAGCCGTAAAGGGTATACAGTGTATTCAGGTTGGGGCTCCGATTCGTACGAAATTGATCCTTATGCGATAGATTGGGAAAATATCACCCCAGCGAATTTCCCATATCGCATTCGACAAGCCCCTGGCCCTACCAATTCATTAGGGCGCTACAAGTTTAATATGCCGAGTTCAGATGCGATTTATTTACACGATACACCAAACCATAGTTTATTTAATCGTAATGCACGTGCAATAAGCTCTGGATGTGTGCGAGTGAATAAAGCAAGCGAATTAGCCAGTATTTTGTTAGGTGATGCTGGTTGGGAACAAAAACGAATTGATGGTGCATTGAAAGAAGGCGCAACACGGTATGTGAATATACCCGATAGGATCCCAGTTTTTCTGTACTATCAAACTGCTTGGGTAGATAAAGACCAGCAACCACAATATCGAGCCGATATTTATCAGTATGATAATTCTATTAATAATGCAGATAAATATTTGCCAATATTGAAAAAGATTTTACACTAATTGTTTATTTAAAAGGGGAGTTTTTCTCCCCTTAGATATTTTAAATTAGCTGTCTGAATATTCTTTGCCGTACATTTCCATTCAGCAAAATTCCACTAAAATCCGTTTTTATCCTGTTTATTCTATTGTTTTATGGCTATTCAGCCATTACCATTTTATTCACCTTTGAAAAAGGCAGCATAATTTGTGTTTTAAATTGCATGTTTCGAGCGGTTTGAGTGACAAAACTCTCTTTTTGACGAAAATTGCAATAAAATTTCTGTGAAGTATGCATATCTTTACATTATTATACATTAAAGCTAGGCATGATTTGCTAGACTCAATAGGTTGCCAAAATTTTATCGATTAATACTGAATTTATTAGAGTCTGAGCTATCACCTATGGATATAATTGATCAATCCCGCAGAAAATGGTTAGGTATTGGGGCCGCAACGATTGGCCTTAGTTTATTACCAAGCCATGTATTTGCTGCAATGACGACCCCTCGACCACGTATTTTACGTTTTCAAAATATTAATACAGGCGAATCGTTAAAAACTGAATTTTTTGATGGGCGCCGCTACAATAAGTCTGAACTAGCACGTTTAAATCATTTTTTCCGTGACTATCGTTGTGACAAAGTGAAAACCATCGACCCCAAACTGTTTGATCAAATCTATTTATTACAAATGATGATGGGAACAAATAAACCTGTGCAGCTTATTTCTGGTTATCGTTCTCTAGAGACTAATAATAAATTACGCAGTAAAAGCTCTGGTGTGGCGAAAAAAAGCTACCACACACGCGGGCAGGCAATGGATTTCCATATTGAAGGTTTACAGTTGAGCAATATCCGTAAAGCCGCATTGAAAATGAAAGCGGGTGGCGTTGGTTATTATCCTCGAAGCAATTTTATACATATCGATACAGGACCAGCAAGAACGTGGTAATCTGTGCATAGGTGACATAGATTACGGAGTAATTGCTCGATGAAATATACTATTATCCCAGTAACACCGTTTATGCAAAACTGCCAAGTTATTTGGGATGAAAATACGTTAGATGCAGTTGTTGTTGATCCCGGAGGAGAAGCGGAAAAATTAATTTCTACTATTGAAAACCTTGGGTTGAAGTTAACTAAAATTCTGTTAACTCATGGCCATTCTGATCATATCGGTGCATCAGCTATCCTCTCTAAGCACTTTTCAGTGCCTATTTATGGCCCACAAAAAGAAGACGCTTTTTGGATTGAAAACCTCGCAGAGCAAAATGCGATGTTTTACATTGGCGAATGCCCTGATTTTACGCCAGATTACTGGTTAGAAGAAGGGGATAAAGTAACTTGTGGCAATATCACATTTGATGTGTTGCATTGTCCCGGTCATACCCCTGGTCATATTATTTTTGTGAATCACGCTGATAAATTAATTTCAATGGGTGATGTATTGTTTAAAGGGGGAGTCGGGCGAAGTGATTTTCCTCGCGGTAACCACCAAGACTTAATCTCCTCTATTAAAAATAAAGTATTACCTCTTGGTGATGATTTTCAATTTATACCAGGTCACGGGCCGATGTCTAATCTCGGTTTTGAACGAAAAACAAACCCTTTCTTGCAAGATGAACAACCAGTTTGGTAATTAAAAACTATTTATATTATCCATTGATGCCTCATTATTGAGGCATTTTTATTTTTATGAGTGTAGTTAAATTTACTCCTAATTTTATATTACTTATGGAATGAAAGTATTGGTTTTGCTATTTTTCTATTTTAAATAATAATTATGGATAATTACTAGATGAAAGAAAATGACCAAACTATTAATTTCATGCAATATAATTTATATAATTATATTAATGCTCCTAAAAACAAAACATTTTTTATCAATATGATGACTGAGTATGGTATCAATCATAGTCAATCACCAGGTTATTGTTATGGGTTGACAAATGAGTTTTTAATCTATGAAATAAACAATAAAGGTGCTGATTACATTCAGCAATTGAATTATTTATATGATATTATTAATTTTGATAGCGAGGGTTTATCTGCAATAGATAAAGTAAAGTATGATGCTTTGAAAATGCACGCCCAAGTTTTATTGAATGACTATATTTATGGTTTTATTAAAATTCAGGGAATTCATAATAACTCATTAAGGAATAAAACTTATTTTGATAGCCTAGCCTATGATGAAATTAATAATAGAGTTTTTCGTGATTATCTTAATGATATAATTGATAAAAATTTTAATAAAGCAGTAAATGAAAATAAAAAAGATAAAGTGTATTATCAGTATCTTTATGAATCTCAAAAAATAAAACTTAAAGAATATATCAATGCACTATATGTAGGAGAAGATTTCTTTAATACAAAGGAAGGAGAGATTATTAGTTCTGACCCTATATTTTTAAAATTAAAAGATAGATTTATTCGGGGTGGGGAGGTATTAGGAAATAAATACTCCGTCTCTGATGCAAATTTTTTTATTGATTCGATATCTGAAAGTGTTAATAGAGATAATTATTTAAAGTTAGAATTAATAAATAAAAAACGAGGTGTTCAAGGAAATAATATACATCAGAATTATTCATTCAATACATTAAAGGGAACGACAGTCAAGAGGTTTAAGGACGTCGTTATTGGCCATACAGCTAAAAATAAAACACCACTCTATTATCAATTGATTTTAGGTAACCACGTAGTTGTTGTTAGCGCAAAGTATAACAATAAAAATAAATCATGGGAATATAAATTCTTTGACCCTAATTATGGTGTTGCGATGATTAACAAACAGGTTGATTTTTTTTCTTATTTAGATAGTCATATTAAGAAAATTGCTAAAGAAAGCAAAATACCTATTTTTGAGAATGATTATAATATAGCTGTTAGTGAGTTTGTAAAAAATGGAAATAGTGGGATTGATTTTAAAAAAATAAATAATACCAGTTTAAAAATAACTGAAAATGTACTTTTAGCTGAGAGGGGAATCACTTATCAGAAGAAGGGGAGTAAGTGTAAAATAATATATAAAGAATTTAATCCGGAAAATTGTTTATTAAAAATTAAGGTTGTCACAGGGAGCACAGAGTTTATAGCATATACGGATATTTTAGATGGACAAGACCTTTATACACGGATAATTAATAATCCTGAAACTATAGCAAAAATTAAAAAAGATGTTTTTATCTCTCAAGATGGATATAAAATATATTCGATAAATAAAAATTTCGACATCAAGACCTTTGAAAATATCAATAAAAGCCATAATAACCAAAACATTGCAAGGGATTATATTCGTACCAACTTGCATTTAAAACCGTTATCCAGTAATGAACCTAAGGCTATTACAGGGATCCCAGAAAATCATCAACGAGCCATTACGCAAGTTGCTAATGACTATAATGTTATTATAGGTATGCGACCTATTGATTATAAATCGACAAGTTTAATCGCTTCTGGCTTATATGGCAGTAAAGGGCTCATGATTAAAGGTAAAAGTTCAGATTGGGGGCCTCATAGTGGCTTTATTCCTATTTTGCAGCAGTTTGCTAAAAAATCAGGCCGGGATGAGCAAGAAAAATATAATGGTTATATAACGCAGTCTATTGAGCAAGGGCATGCAAAGCCGGTAATACTTGAAGTAACTCATGAGCGTATGAATGAGCTACTTAAATATGGGGCTGTGACTTCATTGGAGGATATAGGCAGGGGGGACCATATAAGAAGAACAACTGCCAAAGTGGATAATGTACCACATAGTTTTATTCTGAATAATATAACACGAGGAGAAACTAAGTTATGGCAAGTCTTTTATCAGTCTGGTCATAAAACAGCTCCTTTCCTGGTAGTCGGTGACCCTAAAACAGGGAAAGCTATGACAGCAGATTATGATCTCTTTAGTGTTATCTATCCAGTTTCTGAGCTAGAGCATTACGTTAAAGTGTCAGAAATGCCTTCATGGCAAGAGTGGAAAGCGAGTGTTAACTATGATGAACTCACAAATGAACAGAAAAAGCTTTATCACAATGAAGCTGAATATAATAAAAGAGAGGGGAAAGATAATGGTATTACGAATGCAAAAATCAAGGAGATTAATCAAGAGTTAAATAAAAAATTAGAGCGCCCCATTGGATTAGAGTTAGTACATCATGGGGCTGATGATGCCAATCCTGGAAGTGTGATGAAAGATAACTTTCCGATTACTTTTTTCTTACCGGATAAATTAAAAGGAAAAAATAAATTATCAGGAACACGTCAGTCGATAGGTACATATTTCCAAATGAATTCATCGGGTGCGGTTATTATTAATGATGTTGAAAGCCTTTCAAATTTTCAACAGTTATTAATCAATGAGGGATATCGTGCTCCTCTTAATGCTAACTGGCGTGAAGGGGAATATGCTGAATACTTTAATCCAAAAAGAAAAATATCGGATAGCTATATTAATGCAAGTAGAGAGATACAGCGTAAGAAAAGTATTCCTATCGCTGTGCGAAATTTTATTGAAGGTAAAGAAACTCAAAGTGGATACATTGATAATATTGAAAATAATTTCGGTAAACCGTTTGCCAAATTAGAGTGGCAGCCACACCACCAGCTAACTGTATTACTAGAAAAAATAGCGTTAAAAGAAATTTCTATTCAAGATATCAATAAGACAGATCACGCTTATTTATTGACGTATTTTTCAGATGGAAATGGAAATATAGATATTAAAAAATTAAAAATTGCAGTATCAGACCCGTTAGTTAACCGAAAACTAAATGAATATCTAAGTCAAAACGCTGAAACGAATATATTATCACTAGAGTTGCTCTTAGAACCCTCAATATCAAGTAGTTATCAACAACAAGCGAGTGATATTCAGACATTATTGATCGCGATAAAAAATGATTTATCAATATTAAATCACTTAAGTGAGCGTTCGCAGAATATATTAATGAAACTATTTCCTGCTGGGGATAGAATAGATAAAGGTAAAATTTTAGAGTTAGTGACTGATAATCATAAACTGATTTCATTTAACAATAGGTTAAATGAGTTTAGTGAACTATCTTCAGCTAATTTTATTGGGGAAAATGCACCATTCAAAAAATATTCTTTTACAGAAGCGTTTTATTTTTATGAACAAAGCCAAGCACAGCGATTGGCACAATTTAACCAACAATTAATGTATGGTAATAAGGTTGAGTTACTGAACCATGGGGTTATTCGTTCTGGCTCTCAAAACCGAGGTATGGATCAAACGTTGGGGGGGACATACGCGATTGAATTTTATTTAGCAGACGGTCATTTAGCACGAGACTTTATTGAACGTAAATCGCAAATAGAGCAAGCTATAGTGAAAAATACATCGACATCAGCAGAAAGATCACTGTTGAAAAAGATGGAACAGTATAGCCAATATATTAATATTGAAGTTCACAAAAATGGAATATCAATAGCGGATCAACCGATAGGAAATCTGTTTTCAGCAGTTACAGATACGAATAACGTAATAATATTCTTAAAGGGGAAATCGGTAACTTACACCGTCACTCATGTGCAACGTAATGGAGGTTATGAAATCAGCTTATTTGATCCTCAAGGGATTCAGTTAAGTGTAAAAAACAGATCTTCTCAGCAAGCTCAGCAGCAATTCCAACGGAAAATTAAGCATTATTTTAGTGAAAACCTCCAACTTTCTAATGGCGAATTTAGAGCAGACTTCCAGTTTATTGACTTGGATTCGACAGGTTTTAAAACCGTATTGTCTTCTATGCGTAACCAACGACAAACAATTATTGACCAAGCTGAATTTACACTACCAAAAAACCGCTGGGTCACGCTCAATGGTGAAAAAATTGCTTTTGCCAAATTACAACAACTTGGTGCAACTATTAAAGGAAAACCGATTTCTCTAGGCGACCTAAAATCCATTGATTTACATAATAAAATCCGTTTTTCTCCTGATAAACTAGCGATGTATTTCACACTGATGGAAGGTGGAAAAGAAGATCTCGCTTTCATTAAAGTGTTCCATGAGCAATTAAAATCAGCAGATATCCATCAGCTAGTCGAGCGCCAAGTTAATTTTGCTGAATCGGGGGTATTGAAAAGACAGTTTAAATATTTAGCGAATAATGTTGATGCTCAACAGGAGACTATAGCGCCTTCCACTTTAGCTAAGGTTCGTCAAGCAGGTCATAAGCTTCCTCAATTTCAGCGCATAGCCAATCGTGCTGGTCAACTAATGGGCGCAACCGGTGCTATCCAAAGCCTGATCAGCGCGTATGCAATTTTGGACAAATTAGATAACCCAGATCTTAGTGACGAAGAAATTAAAGAGCTAGAAAAACAGTTTTATTTACTTGCTGCGTCTGCTCTATTTAATTATGGCGATATGATAGTGCAACCAATGCTATTAAATATCGCATCAGGTAAGGGTGCGACTTCGTTAGTCCGCGCGAGGATCGCCACGGGGACGGTGGTGATTTTCAATTTGGTGGGGATGGGAATTGATATCTATCAAGCTTACGACAGCTTATCTAAACTGGACAGTGTAACAGACCCTAAACAGCGCCAAGACCTTATTGTGAATGCTTCTTTCTCTATTGCGAGTGCGGTGATCAATGGGGTCACCGTTATTGGTATCTTAGTGGGGTCTTCTACAATTCCAGTCGCTGGGCTAGTTATTGGTGGGATCTTACTGGTAGGAGGCTGGATTTATAGCGGCGTTCGTGCGGTTGAAAACATCAAACAAGTTATTGATATTGATTGGGATCGTGAATTAGAAGAAGGGATCCGCGGTGCTTTAGGCTTAGACCCAACCTTACGTAGCCAGCAAGAGATGAATATACAGCATTATATTAATGCGTTCAAAGAGCAAGATTGGCATATGGATCTAGCTTTATTTGAAAATAATATTCTACAGGCAGGATTTGCTCATCACCTCAGTATTATTGAAAAGCCGACTTATGAAAATGAGCCGAAATATTATTTAGTTGATAATTATGGTAATTATTTCTACGGTAAGCTGGGAAATCTATATATGGGGGCGGGGGATACTTCTGTGCGGTTTGTACGTAAAGGGGCTCCCACATTTACGGCTGATGAGATTGATTTTATTTTAAAAAATAAAATTGTCAGAACCACCGCGTGGTTTAAAAATTTAAAGGTTTTATATGAAAAAATGGGCTGGTCTATTCGCCATAATTTTCGCCTTCAATCAAAAGAGAAAGCGGTATTTGACCTTAAAAATATCGGAAGTATCGCCACTCACGAGCGTTACTCTTTAAATTCTGCTTATAAGAGCCCGTTATTTGAGGCATTTAAAGCACGACATCAAATTTTAGATAATGAATTATCATTACCCCTGCAATATCAGTTAATAAATTCTAACCCGGAACAAATTAGTTTTTATTCGAAAAAAACGGAGTTTGGCGTCTTAGGGCAACATATGCTCAGAGAAAACGAACGTGCTTTTAGTGAGCATATAGTGAATAACAGCCAGCGGACAGCGTTATATATTGAAAATACTAATAGCGAAGGAACCAGCTGGAATACAGCGAATGGTAATGATGTTGTCATTGGTAAAAAAGTACAAAAAAATGCCTTTCAGGTGTTATCAGGTGAGAAATACTTTGCGGGAGGAGATGAGAGCGATCTATTTTTTATCCGAGATAGCTGTTTAGCCTCGTTAACATCGCGAGAAGATAACAAGCCGACTAAGTACCTTGACGGTCAAGGAGGGCAGGATATCGTCATTATTGATAACCTACCCGATGGCTACCGAGTGTCTGTAGACTTAAACGAAAATAGGCTGCATTACCAAAGAGGAGGGGATCATCCTTTTATTCCCGTTGCGCATTTGCAAAATATGGAAAATGTGATGGTCAGGGGGAATAGCAATGATCATTTACAGGGGAATGACACTGCAAACATACTGGATGGTGGACTAGGTAAGGATATCTTAGAGGGTAAAGAAGGGGATGATAAACTCATTTTAACGCAAGGAATTGCAGCTGGTGGTGATGGAAATGACAACTATCATATTCGCCGCTATGAGTGGCTTGAACATGTTGATGACTTGTACCTTACAGAGCGTTATTTCGACAGAAAAGAGAAAGCAGTTAAAACGCGAAAGTCTCTTAACCCTAGCTATACAGAAGGTAGCCATCAGTTTCAGGCAAAGGTGGTTATTAAAGAATCTAATTATTTACAAAGCAGAGTCACTTTAGAGTATTTTCTAGATGAAATAAAGCACGTTCAAATTGACGGCAACCACTTGGTTTTAACCCTCAAACAACCAAAAAGTAGTATTGATGGCCATTTTTTTCAACATGTGGAAAGTGAAGTCACCATTGTCCTCGAAAATGTGCAAGATGCGGCGTTGAAGGCACCGCATCATGGATATCAGCTACAAACACTTGATGGTTGGGTGATGACAACAGTGATAGATGAAAAACATCCTAACCAGTATTTCAGCTTAAGCTATGTACAAGAAAGTGATCAACTTCCCTCTACAGAAGGAAAATCCGTCAAAATAGATGAATCTGCGGGGATCATAACGATAAACCAATCTCGTCATTATAAAAAGCCAACATGGGGATGGTTTGTGCCAATAGGCCATGCTAATCATTTAACTTACCGTGGAAATAGTCAAAACAACGTATTACCCCTGATAAAATTAGGTAGCCATATTGAAGTTAGCCATGGAATAGATACCTATCAAATTGTGCAAGGCAAAGAAGAGTATGGTGAGGTTGAGTTTGATTTCTCTAAAGTAAATGACAGTTTTACAGATAAAGACAGCCTGTGCCTATTGTTACCTACAGAGAATGGTTATTCACTCTATAAGGATGATGGGCAGCTATACAGCGTAGATAAATTTGGGCAAAAAAAATTGGCTATTAAATTTAGCAACGTAGGTAATAAGATCTCTAATGCTGTTTTAATCCAAGATAAGCATAGCAACTTATTTAAAGTCAATTTACAGGCAAACCGCTTATCACCAGTAAACCCAGTTAAAGAAAGCAGCACGAGCGACGATGAAATTATATTACCGATAGGGTATCTATCTGAAAAGCATGTCATTGATGGGCAAAGTGGTGACGACACTATTATTAATAAAGGATTAGAAAGTTATGTCCTGTTGGGGGGAGATGGCGATGATAATCTTAAAGCTAGTGCTGGAAATAATATTTTATATGGTGGTGCGGGGGATAACTCTATTAGTGGTGGGTCTGGGGATGATTTGCTGCTATCAAGTCAGGGAAACGATGAACTATTGGGAGGCGTAGGGGATGACCACTATATCATCGATGGTAACCAGCCGGGTAAGGTATATATTAAAGACCAGATTGGGAATAACCATATTCATTTAATCAATTTTAAACATCAGCCAACTGAAAAGAGTGATACAGAATACCAGTTTTATGAATCATCAGCTGGCAAGCTTGTCAAAATTAAGGTTTCTATCGATGATGGTGAGGGTAAATTCAATATTCACCACTATGAGCGGCTGGATGAAAAATTTAACTGCTCCACGAGCCACGGGATGACCCCGCTCGTTAATTATCTCTCTGAAAAACTCCATAAAGCCAAACAGTCAGGGGAGTTTACCACTTGGAAACCCATTGATGAGCTTACAAGCACATTAAATGGCGTGGTAGCCAATGACGGAGCGAGACCTTTAAACCTAACATTGAAAGATGATGGGATTGTATTACAACAGGATTGCACGAGAAATAATTGGCTTATTGATACCTTAGCCGGCAATGATAATGTCATGGATATGTCTCAACAAGGGCGTATTATTAAGGGGGGTAGTGGTAACGATAAGCTGATTACCCTAGGCGGTGAAAATGTACTGTATGGCGGGCAAGGTAATGATGTACTACTGGCACAAGGGATGCATCAAGACGTGCTAATCTCTTTAAATGGAGAAGATCAATTAACGGGAACTCAAGGTGATGACCTCTATATTGTCAGCGGTCATGGAAAAGGTGATGTGAAGATCACGGATGTTGAGGGACGCAATCAAGTGGTTCTAATTGATTTTAATACTGAAGAAGTTAGTTATAAACAATTGTCTGCTAAGGTTGCAGAAACAACATATCGCTCAAAGAGTGGAAGGCAAGTGACGCTATCTCATAACAACCATGTTGGGTCAAAGCATAGTGTCATGCAGGTGCGTCATTTCAATAATTACAAGGAATTATCGAAACAACATATAGAGCAAACCATTGATCGCTTGGTTCAGTTACTTGTTGAAGAGCGCATTGATTACGAACGAAATCTCGACCTTAGTATCACTAATGATAATTACCGGAAGAATTGGGGAGCGGTACAAATAACGGAGCGCTTCCTTAGCCATCTTAAATAGTTTTTTATAAAAAATGCCAGTCAGTAACGTAACTGACTGGCATGATATTAAAAACGCTGTTTTATCGTTTTCAATGCTTAATTTTTAATGCATCCGAATAATTACAGCACTTTCACGATAGCGTCACATAAAGGAACCATGTTTTCCAGTGTTAAGCCTGCCACGTTAATACGGCCAGAGCTTACCGCATAGATACCAAATTCGCTACGTAGACGCTCTACCTGCTCTTTTGTTAGGCCACTGAAGGAGAACATACCATTTTGGTTGATAATGAAGCTAAAGTCTTGTTTAGCGCCTTTTTCTTCCAATGTTTTCACTAACAATTGGCGCATGCGTTTAATACGTTCACGCATTGCGGTTAACTCTTGGATCCACTCAGCTTTTAACACGTCATCAGAAAGGATGGTTGTTACCACTGCGGCGCCGTGTGCTGGTGGGTTTGAGTAGTTTGCACGAATAACGGCTTTCGCTTGGCTGAATGCGCGCTCTGCGTTGTCACTGTCTTTAGCGATGATGGTACAAGCGCCGACACGCTCATTGTATAAACCGAAGTTTTTAGAGAATGAGCTCGCCACAATCATTTCAGGGTTGTTTTTAGTGAAAATGCGCAGGCCTTCGGCATCTTCATCTAAGCCTTTTGCAAAACCTTGGTAAGCAAAGTCAAAAACCGGTAATAAGCCTTTTTCTGCACATAATGCGGCGAGT
Organism: Providencia sp. PROV255; assembly: GCF_028478065.1. Lineage (NCBI taxonomy): Bacteria > Pseudomonadati > Pseudomonadota > Gammaproteobacteria > Enterobacterales > Morganellaceae > Providencia > Providencia sp. PROV255. Next base: position 28,927 of record NZ_JAMPMI010000018.1, read on the forward strand.
TTTGTCCATTGCTCAGCGGTTGGATCAATACCCGTTGGGTTATGGCAGCAGCCGTGTAAAACAATCACATCCCCCGTTACCGCAGATGATAAGCTGTTAAGCATGCCGTCAAAATCCATACCGTGGTTGGCTGCGTCATAGTAGTTGTAAGTTAAAACTTCTAAGCCAGCTGCCTCAAAGATGTTTTTGTGATTAGGCCAAGTTGGGTTGCTGATCCAAACACGTTTTGCATTGGTTTGTTTGGCAATAAAGTCAGCGGCGATACGCAGTGCGCCTGTACCACCAGGAGCTTGCGCTGTACGTGCACGTTTTGAGGTGACAATTTCATGTTGTGCACCGAATAACAGTTCTTGTGTTACACGGCCAAATTCTGGCATTCCGCTAATCGCAAGATAGTTTTTGGTGTTTTCGTTATCCAGCAGGAATTTTTCTGCTTTTTTAACGGTATCAAGCACAGGGGTTTTCCCTGATTCGTCTTTATAGACGCCAATACCTAAGTTGATTTTATTATCGCGGGGATCAGCACGGAAACTATCAGCAAGACCTAAGATTGGGTCAGCAGGGGCAGAAGTAATTTTTTCAAACATGTTGTCGATTCCAAAGCTCTGTAGTGGTACCCACACAGTTCCTAAGGTATGAAGGCATAAGTGAGAATGCGGTTGGCTATCCTTGCTTGTAATCTGCCCAGACCATACGAAACTCGCGGGTGTAGCTGAAAACGGGTTTAGTCGAACGAGTCGAGTTCTCAGGGTAACGTGATAAAGGCTTTTTGCCAACCGTTTTACCAAAAATTGGCGAGATCTTGTGAACTAGGTAGGAATTGCATGTAATCTGACCATAAATATCTATAAAGGTGGTGAATCAGTCTGTCTTATTGATAATTCTGGTATTAATTCTGGTATTTTTGTGGAGGAGAAATTTATGCTAGAGATGAAAAAAGAGAAATAAAAAAGCAGCGCCGAAGCGCTGCTTACAAAAACATGTTACCGTTTTCTAACTTATCAGTTAACTGATAATTAGAATTGGTAAATTAAACCTAAACCAACAACGTTATCAGTGCTGATACCGTACGCTTTGGTGAATTCATTTTTATCTAACAGGTTGATTTTATAATCAACAACTGCAGACATGTTTTTGTTGAAGTAGTAGTAAGAACCTACAGAGATATATTTAACTAAATCTTTGTTACCGTATGCGCCTAAGTCTTTACCTTTAGATTGGTTATAACCTAAAGATGGTTTCAGACCGAAATCGAACAGGTACTGTGCAACTAACTCTACGTTTTCAGTTTTGTTAGCAACACCTGACTCAAAGTCACCGCCTGCACCGTAACGAGTCATGTTTTTAGTTTGACCGTACATAGCCGCTAAGTAAACATTGTTAGCGTCGAATTTACCACCCACGTTCCAAGCTTCAGCTTTTTTACCACCAGTGTCAGCCATTTTTTGCTGTTCTGGAGTACGGGAAGAGTTAGAGTAACCACCACCCAGAGTTACGCCCCAACCTAAGTCATAAGCAGTTGAGAAACCGAAACCGTCACCGTTATCTTTCTTAATACCAGCAGAAGACAGGTTGCTGTCGCCGTTTTTACCTTGGTATTGCAGAGCAAAGCTCAGGCCATCAACATAACCGAACGCGTTGTTGTTACGGTAAGTTAACAGGTTACGGTTACGGCTAGTCATGAAGTTGTCTGCTTGAGCCATAGTGTCCGCACCCCATAATGGGAATACGTCGGTCCATGCGTTCGTGTCATAAACCACACCGTAGTTACGGCCGTAGTCGATTGAACCGAAATCAGCAAAACGTAAACCAGCATATGCTAAACGGTTTTTGTTTTCGCCTTCGTTTTCAGCTTTGTTAGTTTTAGTTTCCCACTCGAAACGACCAAAACCAGTCAGTTGGTCAGTGATTTGAGTATCACCTTTAACACCTAAACGAACGCGTGAATCATCACCGTCTTGGCTTGGAGCATCTTTGCTGCTACCGTCAGCGAGGTAGTGACGAACGTCAACTTTACCGTAAACGTCTAATTTGTTGCCGTCTTTATTGTATACTTCAGCTGCGTTTGCTGCACCAGCAGCTAACAGAGCTGGGATAACCATTGCAAGAATATTGCGTTTCATCATTATTATTACCCTCATTGGTGTTATTCGGACACCTGCCACTGCCAAAAATAATTCGCAAAAAATAATTGGAACTATTTGTGAGAGATTAGTGTCGTCTATGTCGGCGACCAGTGTTCCATTGCTAAATAAAATTATCTACCCTCAAAGTGCTACAAAATCAAAGATTCTGAAACAAATGGTAACTAGATGTTTCAAAATGTAAAAAATAGAACAATAAATAATCACTCATCTTACCAGTTTAAAAAATATTACAAAAATTAGGGAACTTTTTCAAAAGACGAATTGAGTTTTTTTTGAGCAGTTTAGCGAGTGTAAAGCGGTTATTTATCACTAGTAAAAAGAGAATAGCGAGATTAAAAAGCAGATTATTCTTAGCACCAGCAGATTGCTGGCTGTTTACGGAGAATAATAAGGTGATAACGTAAAAATTGTGATCTGGTTATCATGTGGCTGCAATTCGATGTAACGAGATGAGATAGTTGTACAGCGAAAGTATATTAGGGCTGAAAAGTAACGGGCCAACATCAGCTGGCCCGTAAATTAGGGTGTTAATACAGAAAAGCCGTTATTAGAACGCTGCATTTCTTGGGGTACGTGGGAATGGAATTACTTCACGCACGTTACCGACACCAGTGACATAGGCCACTAAACGCTCAAAACCAAGGCCGAAACCTGAGTGAGGAACGGTGCCATAACGGCGCAGATCACGGTACCACCAGTAATCTTCTTTATTCATGCCCATTTCTTCAAGGCGGGCATCGAGCATATCAAGACGTTCTTCACGCTGTGATCCACCAATGATTTCGCCAATACCCGGTGCTAATACATCCATCGCAGCAACGGTTTTGCCATCTTCATTGAGGCGCATATAGAACGCTTTGATGTCTTTCGGGTAGTTTTTCACAACCACAGGGGCTTTAAAGTGTTGCTCAGCAAGGTAACGCTCATGCTCAGACGACATATCGACGCCCCAATAAACTGGGTTTTCGAATTTTTGACCACAAGTTTCTAGGATTTTAATGGCATCCGTGTAATCAACTTGTGCAAAGTCTGAGTTAACAAAGCTTTCTAAGCGGTTGATAACGTCTTTATCAACACGTTGTGCAAAGAATTCTAAGTCATCACGGCGTTCTTCAAGAGCGGCTTTGAAGGCGAATTTCAGCATTTTTTCTGCAAGGCCTGCGACATCGTCTAAAGAAGCAAAAGCAACTTCAGGTTCGACCATCCAGAATTCAGCTAAGTGACGGCTAGTATTTGAGTTTTCAGCACGGAAGGTTGGGCCGAAAGTGTAGACTTTGCTAATTGCTGTTGCGTAGGCTTCACCGTTCAGTTGGCCTGAAACAGTCAAGAAAGCTTCGCGGCCAAAGAAATCTTCGCTAAAGTCAACTTCACCTTTGTCATTACGTGGCAGGTTGTTGTAATCCAGCGTGGAAACACGGAACATTTCACCCGCGCCTTCGGTGTCTGACGCAGTGATCACTGGAGTTGAAACCCAGAAGTAGCCTTGTTCATCAAAGAAACGGTGGATAGCTTGTGCTAAAGTGTGGCGCACGCGCGCAACGGCACCAATTAAGTTAGTGCGCGGGCGCAAGTGGGCTGCTTCACGTAAGAACTCAACGCTGTGGCGTTTTGCTGCCATTGGGTAGGTGTCAGGGTCTTCAACCCAACCAACCACTTTAACGTTTGTGGCTTCAAGTTCAAATGATTGACCTTGGCCTGGGGATTCTTTTACGGTACCCGTAACTTCAACCGAACAACCCGTTGTGAGATGCAGGACTTCGTCATTATAATTAGGTAAATTATTATTAATGATAGCCTGTAACGGATTAAAGCAAGAACCGTCATAAACGGCGAGGAAAGAAAAACCAGCATTTGAATCTCTCCTTGTACGTACCCAGCCTTGAACGGTGACTTCTGTGCCTACCGCCACTCGGCCTTGCAGTACGTCGACTACAGGCGCTACTATCATATAATTCACTCTCTTCTATATAATGGTTAATCTTATGCATCTGCAACCCGTCATACTTCGAGCTGTAGGTGTGTTGGCTTCACAAACTGACCCTAGTCACATACTTATGTATGCTCCTAGGGCTCAATTTGCTAGCCGCCTTCCTACAACTCGAATTATTTAGGGTGTATTCCAACTTTCGTAATAGGAATATTCAACACCGAGTTCAAAGGCACAACAACATTGTTATTATGCGAATGGCGGATGAAGCAGATTAATAAGGCTTCTTCAATATTAAACCCATTTTTCAGGGGCCAAAGCTCTATGTTACTTGCCATTTGTTAGGAAACAAGTAAAAAATCGCGATAAAACATTTCTGTTGAAGCGAAGCATGGTTATTGAGCTTAAAAGCTATAGTAATAGTAAGTGAATAAAAGAAAAAGGGGGTTTTGAAGCTCTGGGCAAGAAAAGTGCAAATTCTTACTCAGAGCTAGGGAAAAGCGACTTAATTAGCTGGCTTTTTCCATTTTAGGTAGGTCAAACGCTTTTCTGAGTTGGTTGACGAACTCATCATCTTCACAAATGGTTTTGCCTGGGCTATCTGAGAGCTTAGCGACAGGCTTACCATTGCACTCGACGAGCTTAATCACAATATTCAACGGGGTTACATGTGGAATATTGCAGGTTAGACGAGTACCGATACCAAAAACAAGGTTAATCCGCTGATGAAAATAACGATATAACTCAAGTGCTTTTTGTAAGTCTAAGCTGTCAGAGAACACTAACGTTTTGCTCATCGGGTCAATACCCAATTTTTGGTAATGAGCGATGGCTTTTTCACCCCATTCGATTGGGTCCCCTGAGTCATGACGCAACCCTTGGTAGCGGTTTGCAAAGTTAGCATCAAAATCACGCAAAAAGGCATCCATGGTGATACAGTCAGTTAATGCCACACCTAGGTGATTAGGGTATTCATCAAGCCAGCTCTGCAATGCCTCACGTTGGCTATTTGCTAACTCAGGGCTGATTTGTTGATGGGCTTGGAACCATTCATGGGCTTGTGTGCCAACAGGGGATAAATCTAATTCGTGTGCAAGTTTGTAATTGCTCGTCCCAACAAGATAAGGAAACTCTTGTTTAAGCATTGAAACAATGGCGGATTGTACGTCGTAGGAGAAACGGCGGCGCGTGCCAAAGTCCATGAGCTTAAAGTTAGACAAATCAAGTTGGTGTTCATCGGCTTGTTGATAGAAAACATTTAGCAGCTTTTTGAGTTGCTGAACAGCATCATCAGGATGAATGTTTGGGTGCCTATCTTTTTGGATGATTTCACTGACCAATGCAAGGAGCGGTACCTCCCACATAATCACTTCACGCCAAGGCCCACTGATGCGGATCGCTAACTGACCTTCATTTGTGGTACTGACAACGACTTGTTCTGGGTTAAAGCGGAATGACTTTAACCACATAAGATAGTCTTCTTGGAAGAAAGGTAAGCGGCGGAGAAAATTCAGCTCATCATCAGAAAGTGACAATTTAGCCATTAACTGAATTTGTTGCCTAATTTCATCGGCGTAAGCACCTAAGATCTCACTGCTACGACAGCGGAACTCAGCGACAACCGGTACCTGGTGGTAACGGTGGAAAACGGCCTGCTGCATATGAAGCTTGTAAGCATCGGTATCAAGCAGTGATGTAATAATTGGTGTAGCGTCTAAATTCATGGCACGCAGACATCCTCGCGGAGCTTATCTTTACCACTAATGCTATTCATTTTTACTCTTGTTTTCCAAAAAGTCACAATGAGATAAAAGCAGCAATAGTCGTTAGCTAAATCGTTAAAGTTGCAAAAGTATACCCACTTTAGCAAAAGATAGAAGTGTTATTCTATCTCTTGTTTTCAAGGAGCACGGCAACCTAAATTCGCGTATTGCCTTTCTGTATTACTATGAAATCAAATAAATACGTTTTATGTATATTCTGCCCATAGAAACAGACAAAAGCATTAATCACGAAAAGATACTAACACGCCATAAAATATTTAATAGTGCTATAGCACCAACAAACAAACGAATTTTTAACAAAGTTAAGTAGGGTGAGACATACAAAGCTAACATAGCCATAAAAATAGATAACATTTTTTGATGAAAATGTTTCTCAAATCCATTCACATTATTGTGGCTTATAGTATTGTATAAGTATTAAAGCAGTACGATATTGAATATAACGAATTAAAAGGTTACTTATGACCCAGTTAAGACAAGCGAAATATCGTCAGGATTATCAAGCACCTGATTACACAATTACAGAAATTGACCTCGATTTTAATCTTGACCCAGTGAAGACAGTGGTTACCGCAGTAAGCAAGGTAAAACGCCTTAATCCGCAATCTTCAACGCTTGAACTCAATGGCGAAGATTTATCGTTAGTCAGCCTCGAAGTCGATGGCAAAGCATGGCAGGACTATAAAGAATCTGAAGGTAAATTGATTATTGAGTCATTACCTGAATCATTCACACTACGGATTGTGAATGAAATTAGTCCTGAAAAAAATACAGCGCTAGAAGGGCTATATGTTTCAGGTGAGGCGCTATGCACACAATGTGAAGCGGAAGGTTTTCGCCATATTACCTATTACCAAGACCGACCAGATGTGCTGGCTCGTTATACCACCTCAATTACAGCAGATAAATCACGTTATCCTTATTTACTGTCAAATGGTAACCGTATCGCAGAAGGTGAGTTAGAAGATGGTCGCCATTGGGTTAAGTGGGAAGACCCATTCCCGAAACCAAGTTATTTATTTGCCTTAGTAGCAGGCGATTTTGACGTTTTAAAAGACAGCTTTGTGACTCGTAGTGGCCGTGAAGTTGCGTTAGAACTTTTTGTCGATAAAGGCAATTTAGACCGTGCTCCTTGGGCAATGCAGTCCCTGAAAAATGCCATGAAATGGGATGAAGAACGCTTTGGTTTAGAGTATGACCTTGATATCTATATGATTGTTGCCGTTGATTTCTTCAACATGGGAGCAATGGAAAATAAAGGGCTGAATGTCTTTAACTCTAAATATGTTTTAGCTAAAAGCGAAACCGCGACGGATAAAGATTATTTGAATATCGAATCTGTGATTGGCCATGAATATTTCCATAATTGGACAGGAAACCGCATTACTTGTCGTGACTGGTTTCAATTAAGCCTAAAAGAAGGGTTAACCGTTTTTCGCGATCAAGAATTTAGCTCTGATTTAGGCTCCCGCTCAGTTAACCGTATTAACAATGTCAAAGTGATGCGTTCAGCCCAGTTTGCTGAGGATGCAAGCCCAATGGCGCACCCGATCCGTCCTGACAAAGTCATTGAAATGAACAATTTCTATACCTTAACGGTGTATGAAAAAGGTTCTGAAGTTATTCGCATGATCCATACACTGCTCGGTGAGGAAATGTTCCAAGCGGGAATACAACTTTATGTTCATCGCCATGATGGCAGTGCGGCAACCTGTGACGATTTTGTGCAGGCGATGGAAGATGCATCAAATGTTGATTTATCACTATTTCGTCGTTGGTATAGCCAATCAGGGACACCAGTTTTAACTGTACGTGATGAATATTCACCAGAAAAACAGCAATATACCCTACATGTTAGCCAAATGACGCCACCTACAGCAGATCAAGCTGAAAAGAAACCATTGCATATCCCATTGGATATTGAGCTCTATGATGAGCAAGGTGGCATTATTACGCTAAAACGTGATGGCAGTGTTGTAAATTCAGTGCTAAACATTACGCAAGAAACTCAAACGTTTGTATTTGATGAGGTGACAAGACGTCCAGTTCCATCCTTATTACGTGAGTTTTCAGCCCCTGTAAAATTAGATTACAACTACACGGATGAGCAATTAGCTTTCTTGATGCAGCATGCAAGCAATGAATTTGCTCGTTGGGATGCCGCGCAGCAACTAATTAATAATTATGTAAAAATTAACGTGGCTCATTATCAAAACGGCGAGGCATTAGTTTTGCCTGAGTCGGTGGTTGATGCTTTCCGTGGGGTATTATTAAGTGATTCGATTGATCCTGCGTTAGTCGCATTGATATTAACATTACCTTCCGAAAATGAGCTTGCCGAATTATTTACGGTTATCGACCCTGTCGCAATCCATGAAGTGGTGAACTTTATCCATCATCAATTAGCGGTAGAAATGCATGATGAACTTCTCTCTGTTTATCGTTCCATTAATATTGATGGCTATCGTGTTGATCACCAAGATATTGCTAAACGCTCATTGCGTAACATTTGCCTGCAATACTTAGCCGCGGGTGACGATAGCGAGCTGGCGAACAAATTAGTGCTGGAACAATACCAATCAGCCGATAACATGACGGATTCGCTGGCTGCATTGACCGCAGCAAATGAATCACAGTTAGCTTGTAAAGATCAGTTAATGGCAGACTTTGATGAGCGTTGGCACCATGACGGGTTAGTTATGGATAAGTGGTTTACATTACAAGGCGCAAATCCAGCGAAAGAAGCCCTTACCAATGTACGTGAATTATTGAATCACCGTTCATTTAGTATGAGCAATCCTAACCGTGTTCGCTCACTTGTTGGTGCCTTCACTGCAGGGAATCCAGTTAATTTCCATGCAGAAGATAGCAGTGGTTATCAATTCTTGTATGAAATTTTAGTCGATCTGAATACGCGTAATCCACAGGTAGCATCAAGACTGATTGAGCCGTTGATCCGTTTAAAACGTTATGATGCAAAGCGCCAAGCACAGATGCGCAAAGTGCTTGAACAGTTAAAAGCGCTTGATAACCTTTCTGGTGATCTATTTGAAAAAATAACCAAAGCGTTAGAAAGCTAGTTTATATAGCTAGCCAATTATTGATTTTAATAAGCCGCTAAAATTTAATTTAGCGGCTTATTATTGTTTATGACAAAAGTGGAATATTAAATGAGAGATAACTCTCATAAAATGGTTGTTTTTCCCCCGAAACCCCAGACAAATGCATTTTTATTGATTTTTTCGTGGTAAAAGGGCAATAAGATAGGGTAATCTGTAGCGCGTTTTATCCGACGAAAAAATCGCATGAATGAAAGCTCGGCAAATTGTATTTGGCGGGGTTTTAGCGTGCGACATGATGTCTACTCTATTGAAACGTACTAGTAAAAATAGGTTATTGGATATGCTATATCACCTTGCCCGCAAGGCACTATTCCAGTTCGACCCCGAAAAAGCGCATGAATTGACTTTTCGCCAGCTTCAACGTTTGAATCATTCCCCTTTCCAATGTCTTATTCGCCAATCAGTTGCCACTAAGCCCGTTCAATGTATGGGGCTTTCCTTCAAAAACCCACTAGGGCTTGCTGCGGGTTTAGATAAAGATGGTGAATGTATTGATGCATTTGGCGCAATGGGTTTTGGGTTTATAGAAATTGGTACAGTAACTCCTCGTCCCCAATCTGGTAATGATAAACCGCGGTTATTTCGACTTGTAGAAGCTGAAGGTTTAATTAACCGGATGGGCTTTAATAATAAAGGTGTCGATAACCTTGTCGAGAACGTCAAGAAATCGAATTACGGTGGGGTCATTGGAATCAATATAGGTAAAAATAAAGATACACCTGTTGAACAAGGTAAAGATGATTATTTAATTTGCATGGATAAGGTCTATGCTCATGCAGGTTATATTGCTATTAATATCTCCTCACCAAATACGCCAGGGTTACGTACATTACAATATGGCGAAGCGCTGGATGATTTATTAAGTAGCATAAAAGCAAAACAACTGGAATTACAATTACAGCACCAAAAATATGTGCCTGTTGCTGTAAAGGTTGCGCCTGATTTATCTGAAGAGGAAATTATCCAAGTTTCAGATAGCCTAGTCAGACATAATATCGATGGCGTTATTGCAACGAATACCACGTTAGATCGTTCTTTGGTTCAAGGGATAAATCATTGCAATGAAGCGGGTGGATTAAGCGGTCGTCCTGTACAATTAAAAAGCACACAAGTTATTAAGATTATTTCGCGTGAATTAAATGGCAAACTGCCAATAATTGGAGTGGGTGGAATTGATTCCCTTACTGCAGCACGTGAAAAAATGGAAGCGGGTGCCTCTTTAATTCAAATTTATTCTGGTTTTATTTACCATGGGCCAAAATTAATTAAAGATATTGTTAATCATATCTAGTAATAAATTGTAAATTTACCTATCAAGGGGGTTTATTTATTCCCCCTTTTAAACTATATTGCTAATAGTGGCTATTTTTGTATCAAATTGAACTCAATTTTTAGTAGATTTGCTATTTAGATAACAATATTATCCGGATATTTCTAACGTATCTTATTTAGTAGATCCAATTTTTAGCATATAAAAATAAGCCCTAGAGTAAATTTAGAAAGGATCACTATAGAGATCATTTCTGCTATATTTACCGGTAAATCGCTAAAGGGTCGTTTATGAATATTAAACCTGATGATCATTGGCGTTGGTATTTTGATCATGACCATAATAGAGTGATGTTAGATCTCGCCAACGGCATGATATTTCGTTCATGTTTTCCTGCTAAGATGCTAACGGTTTTTGCTCGTAATGAGATGCCATTTAGTATCGAAGATGCAGGTGAATATTATTTATTCGATGAGCAGGCTAAAAGATTAAATATTACTCAAGAAGAAAGAGCTGAATTAGTCTTAAATAGCTTAGTTGCTTTTCGTTTTTTAAAACCACAGATGCCAAAGAGTTGGTATTTTTCTTCATTTCACTATATTAATGAACCTAAGCAGGGGCAAATAATTCAAGTGTGTTTAGAAAATACAAACCAGTACTTCACATTTATTATTGCTGAAGCTGGCCCATCTGCGAGTTTATGTTTATTAGCAGAACCAATCTTAGAATTACCCGATCGAACTTTACGGTTTTGCGATCCAATTAAGATCATGAACGATCGCATGCTTGAATATTCATCTAAAGTTAAACGTCAATTATATGGTAATGCTATTTAAATGATCGGCAAGGATCTAGTGAAAAATAGTTAAATAAATAGGTTTCTTTGCTAATTTAATTAATCTAGTTATGAGTGTTTAACACCATCTGAGAATTACTCCCCTGATGGTGTTAAAAAGCAAAACCAACATTTAGTTAAACGCTAATTTAACCGCTGTTTTTGGGATACAGCTGCAGGCGAGTATGTAACCGTTTTCTTTGATGGCACTTTGTTTTAATGGAGTGACTTCCCCAGAAATAAGCTTAATTTTACAGCGACCACAAATACCTGCTCGACACGAATAAGGGATAGTTAAACCATGGGATTCTAATTGTTCAAGGATCACATTTTGGTTATCACCTGTATATTCTGTTTCCTCAAAAACTAAACTGACATTATTGGCTTGAGTATTTAATTTATTAGCTGCTAGGTCATTTTCCCGCTCTTGAACTAAATATTGTTTTGCAGGTTTAGTTTCTAATACCGTCAGGGTATCACCAACACGAATAACACCTGTATTTTTGATAATCACATTTTGGCCAAAATCGACATCGCCGGTTTCATCTGAACGGAAGGTTTGTAGTGTTGCAAGTGGTTCACTGTGGGGGTGTTTAATCCCTTTTTCTGGGCTAACAGTCGTTAAAATGCATCGGCTACATGGCCTATCTAATGTAAAGACGACATCACCAATTTGAATAGTTTTCCATGTATCTTCTTCAAACGGCTTGGCGCCAGTAATAATTAAGTTGCCACGAAACTGTTCTAATTTAATACTGGCAGGGCATCGACGTTGCAGTTCTTGGACAGAAGCTTCGTTGATCAGTAAAAAGGGATAGCCGTCAGCAAAAGACATTGGCACATCTTGGTATTCTTTGACGCGGCGAGAAAGCTGAGGACTAAGCCAGCGTAGTTGTACAGGTTCGTCAAAAAAGCTAGTTAACCAACTATTTATCGCTTCAGGGGCAATAAGTGCGTGAAAATGATTGCCCCAAACTTCAGTAGGGCTCTGTTTCTCATCAAAGTCCTGATACAATACTGTTGCACTTTCGCCATTTGGTGCTCGCAAGTGAAGACCATTATTGAGCATTACCGGTGTAAAAAGTAACATTTGTGGATATTTTCTCGCCGTAATAAATTTACCTTCCAGCGTGGTTACCATAAAATTACGATCAAAAGTCAAACCGCTAATATCAGCGAAGGCGTGGGATAAACGAACTCCTCGCATAGATTTAACTGGGTGTGTATAAAGGCGCGAAAGCGTTATCATTTTTTAATCCTTATAATTGTGCGTAGCAACTTTATGACAACTGCATAAGATTAGCTATAATGCGCAACAATTTTTCATCCAAATTGGTAATAAATACTATGAATTCTCTGTTTGCCAGCACAGCTCGCGGCCTTGAAGAACTACTGAAAACGGAATTAGAATCGCTTGGCGCTAGCCAATGCAAAGTGGCCCAGGGGGGTGTCTATTTTCAGGCCGACGAACGTGTTATGTACCAAAGCCTACTGTGGAGTCGGCTGGCATCGCGTATTTTATTGCCACTGAATGATTTTGACGTCTACAGTGACTTAGATTTGTATCTTGGTGTACAAGCTATCGACTGGAGTGAGATTTTCTCCGTCAATGATACCTTTGTTGTTCATTTTACAGGGACTAACGAAGAAATTCGCAACAGCCAATACGGTGCATTGAAAGTTAAAGATGCTATCGTAGACAGCTTCGTACGTAAGCTTGATCAGCGCCCTGATGTCGCTCGCCAGCAAGCAGATATTCGTATCAACGTCTACCTTAATAAAGAAAGAGCCAGTGTGGCACTCGATTTAAGTGGTGACTCGCTACATATACGTGGCTACCGTGATTTGGCAGGCCAAGCGCCCTTAAAAGAGACACTGGCAGCAGCAATTATTAACCGTTCTGGTTGGCAACAAGGTACACCATTGGTCGATCCGATGTGCGGTTCAGGAACACTGTTAATTGAAGCTGCAATGATGGCAACAGATAAAGCCCCGGGATTACACCGTACTCATTGGGGCTTTTATGCATGGTTGAAATTTAACGCGGAACTTTGGCGTGAATTAACCACAGAAGCGCAAGTTCGTTTCCGCCAAGGTTTGAAAGAGACGACATCACGTTTTTATGGTTTTGATATTGATAAGCGTGTACTTGAAATGGCTCGTGCGAACGCGCGCCGTGCAGGGTTACAAGACTTAATCACCTTTAAGCAAGGTGATGCCGCAGCATTGGAAAACCCAGTTAACACCGATACGATAGGAACAATTATCAGTAACCCGCCTTATGGTGAGCGTTTAGAAAGTGAGCCTGCTTTAATTGCGCTACATAGCCAATTAGGGCGTATCGTGAAGGCTCGCTTCCCTGGGTGGCGTTTATCGATTTTTAGTGCTTCTCCTGAGTTACTTAGCTGTTTGCAACTGCGTTCAGAGCGTGAATTTAAGGCCAAGAATGGTCCTTTAGATTGCATTCAAAAGAATTATCAATTAGCGGCTACACCGTCAGAAACTATCGCGGAAATTTCACCTGATTTTGCAAATCGTTTACGTAAAAATATCAAGAAATTAAATAAATGGGCAAAACAACAAGGTATTGATAGTTACCGTGTTTATGATGCGGATTTACCTGAATACAATGTTGCGGTTGATATTTATGGCGATAAAGTGGTGATTCAAGAATATGCACCACCAAAAACCGTTGATGAACGCAAAGCGCGTCAACGCTTATTTGATGTGATCACCGCAACAATGAATGTGCTAGAACTGACATCGAATCAGCTAGTGTTAAAAACACGCCAGCGCCAAAAAGGTAAGCAGCAATATGAGAAATTAGCCCAAAAAGACGATTTCTTTTTAGTACAAGAATACAATGCAAAAATGTTGGTGAATTTGACGGACTATCTAGATACGGGGTTATTCCTTGACCATCGTATTGCCCGTAAAATGTTAGGCCAAATGAGTAAAGATGCGGATTTCCTAAACTTGTTCTGTTATACCGGTACTGCCACTGTGCATGCAGGGCTTGGTGGCGCGAAAAGCACCACTTCCGTCGATATGTCACGTACTTATCTTGAGTGGGCTGAAAAAAACCTACAAGCGAATGGGCTAACAGGTCGTCAGCATCGTTTAATTCAAGCGGATTGCTTGAGTTGGCTGGCAAATAGCCGGGAGCAATTTGATTTGATCTTTATTGATCCGCCAACATTTTCAAATTCAAAACGCATGGATGGTACATTTGATGTACAACGGGATCATATCCAATTGATTACCCATCTAAAACGGTTATTGCGCCGTGGTGGAACCGTGATGTTTTCTAATAACAAACGCGGTTTCAAAATGGATCTTGAAGCAATTAAAGAATTAGGATTACAAGCACAAGAAATCACAGCTAAAACACTGTCAGAAGATTTTGCTCGTAACCGTCAAATACATAACTGCTGGTTAATTAGCCACGCAGAGTAAGGATAGAATCAATGGCTTTAATTAATTTGTCGGGTGCATACCTTTCGTTTAGTGATGCCCCATTACTGGATAATACCGAAATTCATATCGAAGATAACGAACGTGTGTGTTTGGTTGGTCGCAACGGTGCGGGTAAATCGACATTAATGCGAGTGTTAACGAAAGAGCAGCCGCTGGATGATGGCCAGTTAATTTACGAGCAAGACTTGATTGTTGCTCGCTTACAGCAAGATCCACCGCGTAATATTGAAGGCACTATTTTTGATTTTGTGGCTGAAGGCGTTGCAGAACAAGCTCAGTACCTCAAAGATTATCACCATGTTGCGAAAGAGGTCGAAACTGACCCGAGCGAGAAAAATTTAAATAAATTAGCTGAATTGCAAGAGGTGTTGGATAACCGTAATTTATGGTTATTAGACTCTCGTATCAGTGATGTCCTGAAAAAACTCGGTTTACCTGCGGATGCAGAACTGTCTTCATTATCAGGTGGTTGGTTACGTAAAGCGGCTTTGGGCCGTGCGTTAGTGAGTAACCCGAGAGTATTATTTTTAGATGAGCCAACCAACCACTTAGATATTGAAACAATTCTTTGGCTGGAAAATTTCTTAAAAGATTTCCAAGGTAGTATCGTATTTATTTCCCATGACCGTTCATTTATCCGCAATATGGCAACCCGTATTATTGATTTAGACCGTGGGCAATTGTCTTCTTGGCCGGGTAATTATGATGACTACTTGGTGAACAAAGAAGAAGCTTTGCGTGTTGAAGAGATGCAAAATGCAGAATTCGACCGTAAATTAGCCCAAGAAGAGACGTGGATCCGCCAAGGTATTAAAGCGCGTCGTACTCGTAATGAAGGGCGTGTTCGTGCACTGAAAGCGCTACGCGTAGAGCGTTCAGAGCGTCGTGAGGTGATGGGCACAGCGAAAATGCAAGTCGGTGAAGCAGCTCGTTCTGGCAAAATTGTATTTGAAATGGAAAATGTGAATTACCAGATTGATAATAAAGTACTGGTAAAAGATTTTTCAGCTCAAGTATTACGTGGTGATAAAATCGCTTTAGTTGGGCCAAATGGTTGTGGTAAAACAACATTGTTGCGCTTAATGCTAGGGGATTTACAAGCAGACAGCGGACGAGTGCATTGTGGTACTAAGTTGGAAGTTGCTTATTTCGACCAGCATCGTGCGGCATTAGACCCAGATAAAACCGTGATGGATAACTTGGCAGAAGGCAAACAAGAAGTCATGGTAAATGGTAAGCCACGCCATGTTCTAGGCTATTTGCAAGATTTTATGTTCCCACCAAAACGTGCGATGACACCTGTTCGAGCACTTTCAGGCGGTGAGCGTAACCGGTTACTGCTCGCGCGTTTATTCCTAAAACCAAGTAACTTATTGATCCTCGATGAACCGACTAACGACCTTGATGTCGAAACTTTAGAGTTACTTGAAGAATTAGTTGATGGTTACCAAGGAACGGTTTTACTGGTCAGCCATGACCGAGAATTTGTCGATAACAGCGTGACAGAGTGCTGGATCTTCGAAGGTAATGGGGTTATTAACCGTTTTGCTGGTGGGTATTACGATGCTCAACAGCAAAAAGCACAAACCGTGAGTTTGAAAGCAGAACAAACGGGTAAAGTGGCTAGCCAAGATAAGCAGACGAAATCGAAAGAAACGGTAAAACGTTCAAATAAGCTCAGTTACAATTTATTACGTGAATTGGAACAATTACCAGCAAAATTGGAACAACTTGAAAGTGAAATTGAAGCGCTGCAAGCTCAAGTTGGTGATGCTGATTTTTTCAACCAACCACATGATGTAACAGAAAAAACGCTGAGTCAGTTAGCGGCAAAAGAAGCTGAGTTAGAGCAAGCGTTTGACCGTTGGCAAGAGCTTGAATTGCTGAAAAACGGCTAATTACGTTTTAATTAAAGGAGCAAATACACTTTGTGCAACCATGAGTCTCATGAACATGTGCTTTGTCCTCAGTGTGACATGTTGGTTGCAGTCCCTGAATTGGAGCAAGGGAGCAAGGCAACGTGTCCACGCTGCGAGACCACATTGGTCTCAAAGTGGCGATATCCGTATAAGCAGCCAGCAGCATATGCCTTCAGTGCATTAATTATGCTGTTTGTTGCCTGCTTATTCCCCTTTGTTAAGATGGGCGCCGCAGGAATTGAAAATGAAATCTCGTTATTTCAAATAATTGAAATTATAGCAACCACACGTTATAGCGGTCTGGCACTCTTTTTTCTATTTTTTTCATTGATTATTCCTGCATTTTGTATGATCACAATTATTCTTTTAGGGTTACAAGTTCATATTCCTAAAGGAATTAAAGTGGTGATCACCCGTATTTTGTTCCAAATGAAAGCGTGGTGTATGGCTGAGATTTTTTTAGCGGGGGTCTTAGTCAGTTTTGTTAAATTGATAGCTTACGGTGATATTGGCATCGGGTTAAGCTTTTTACCTTATTGCGCGTATTGCATGCTACAAGTAAGGGCTTTTCAATGCTTAGATCGCCATTGGCTGTGGAACCGAATTGAAGCGGCTCCGAAGCTAGATAGGCGGTTAATCGTGGGCCAGACAGGTATTAAGCAAGATGTACGTTTATGCCTAGTGTGTACGGCGATTTTACCTGCTGAACAATCAAAATGTCCACGTTGTCACTCCCATGGTAGTGTACGTAAAAACCAAAGTTTACAATGGACTTTAGCGCTTTTAGTCACATCAATTATGTTGTATATCCCTGCTAATGTGCTGCCAATGATGACTACTAATACGTTGGGAACGGCATTAAATTCGACCATTATTGATGGTGTGATTTTGTTGTGGGAAGACGGGTCATATCCTGTTGCCATGGTGATTTTTGTGGCCAGTATCATGGTACCTACATTGAAGATGATAGGAATTGCATGGCTTTGCCTCGATTCTAAAGGGTACGGTAATCGCGACCCGCATCGTATGCACTTTATTTATGAGCTGGTGGAATATGTCGGCCGTTGGTCAATGATAGATGTGTTTGTTATCACTATTTTAGCCTCTTTGGTTCAAATGGGGCAATTGATGAATATTGTCCCTGCAATGGGGATTATTTTCTTTGGTGTGGTTGTTATTCTCACAATGTTTGCAGCGATGACCTTTGACCCTAGATTAACATGGGATCGCTGTGAAAGAAAAAATGAAGTAAATACTGTTGAACAAGAAGGAGTCATCGGGTGACTGATAAAGAAACACCACAGGCCAATGCCAAAATTAGCAAGCTAAAAAGTTGGTCGCCTGTATGGGTGATCCCAATAGTGACGCTCTTGCTTGGTGCTTGGGTCTTATTTTACCACTTTAGCAACCAAGGCCCAGAAGTGACATTAATCACTTACAATGCTGAAGGAATAGAAGCGGGTAAAACGAAAATTAAAAGTCGCAGCGTTGATATTGGCGTTGTGGAAAGCGTGACACTCGATGATAATTTTAGTCGAGTGATCATTAAAGCGCGCTTGAACAATGAAATGAAAGAGTTGCTACGTACCGATTCCGCGTTTTGGATTGTAAAACCGACAATCGGTCGTGATGGTGTCACTGGGCTGGGCACATTACTTTCAGGTGCTTATATTGAGCTTCAACCGGGGTTAGCGGCAAAAGAGCATTTCGAGTTCACTCTGTTGGATACCCCTCCTCTTGCATCACCAGATGCTAAGGGCATTCGTGTGGTACTGGTGAGTGATAAAGCAGGGCAATTAAACCCAGGTGACCCTGTATTATTCCGTGGTTACCGAGTCGGTTCTGTTGAAACTAGCAACTTTGATATGGATAAGCGTGATATGCGCTACCAATTATTTATTAATGCGCCGTATGATAAATTAATTAGTTCAAATGTACGTTTCTGGAAAGACAGTGGTATTGCTTTTGATATGTCATCCCAAGGTGTTCACGTTGAAATGGGCTCAATTGCTACACTGCTTACTGGTGGTGTGAGTTTTGATGTTCCAACGGGATGGGTTCCAGGTGCAAATGTGAAGGAAAATACGGAATTTCAACTGTTTGACAACCAAAGCAGTATTCAAAACTCTTTGTATACACAGTATCAAGATTTTGTCTTATTTTTCTCCGACTCAGTGCGAGGCTTGCAACCAGGCGCGCCGGTCGAGTTCCGGGGTATTCGTTTAGGTACTGTTGCACAAGTGCCTTTTTATACGGAAGGTTTAGACCAATCTCTGGATAATGACTTTAGAATTCCTGTTTTGATTCATATTGAGCCAGAACGTTTCTCTAAAGATGTTGGCAAGAATTTTAATTTAAAAAATGAATTAAATTTAGCATTGAAAGATGGCTTGAGAGCATCATTAAAATCAGGAAATTTACTAACTGGCGCATTATTTGTTGACTTGGATTTTGTGCAAAATGCAGAGCCTTATAAAGGCCCAATGGTGGTTGCTGGCTATAAAATTATCCCAACAACCAGTGCAGGGTTAGCGCAAATTCAACAAAAAGTCATTGCAGTGTTAGATAAAATTAACAATATGCCAATTGAACCGATGCTTAATCAAACCACACAAACATTGGCAGAAGGGCAAAAAGTTGTTAAAGAGGCTAATGCTATGTTAGCTCAGCTCAACAAAGTGATGGCGAGTAAAGAGTTCCAGAATTTACCTCATGACTTGCAAAAAACACTGCAAGAAATGAACCGAGCAATGCAAGGTTTCCAACCTGGTTCACCAGCTTATAATAAAATGGTGGATAACATGCAACGTTTAGACCAAGTATTGAGAGAAGTTCAGCCACTTTTACGTACCTTGAATAATAAGAGTAATGCACTAGTTTTTGAAGCTGAACCCACGAAGGATGTTGAGCCTAAAGGAGTGAAAAAATAATGAGATATTTATTATCGATATTTGTTTTGTTATTGGCGGCTTGTAGTAGTACTCCAGAGAAAAAGTACTACCAATTGCCAATGAAAACTCCTCAGACACAATCTGCAGAGGTGATGGATAAAGGCCAAGTATGGTTGCAGCGTATTATGTTATCGGATGTACTGACGTCAAATGGTATTACCTACCAAACGACAGATGTCAGTTATACCAATGCAAGTACCCACTTATGGGCTAGCCCATTAGAGCAACAACTTGGGCAGTCGATGGTGAGTGAATTATCTGCAGCATTACCTGAAAAATTGGTATCGTTGCAGCCATTACAGAACTCACCGGATACACTTGATATCACTTTAACGGCCTTTAATGGGCGGTATGACGGGAAAGTATTAGTGCAAGGTTTCTGGACTTACTCTCATGATAACAACGTGATCCGCCGTAATTTTGATGTACAGTTAGATCAAAATGAAGATGGCTATCCAGAGTTAGTCCGTACGTTATCGATGGGTTGGCAGCAAGTGGCTGAGAGTATTGCGAAAGAAATAGATAAATACTAGTTATTGGCAACTATTTAAGTAAATTATATTAAATGCACCTTGAATATATGTGGTTTTATATATTTCAGGTGCATTATTATTTTTATCAAATATAGATATTCTTTTAATTTATATATTAGTGAATAATAACTTTTTTTATTCGCTAATATTATGATAAATAAAAGAATGTTTTTATTTTAAATTTAAATCAATGAGTTATATTAATTGCCACATACAAGTCACATTTATGCTATTTATGACAAATATATGAAAATCTTTACTTGATTTTTTTATCAACGGGCGCTATTTCTATAGAGTACCTATTAAAAAATAGTAGGTGCTGTTTTCTTTTCCATTTAAATGATGAGGGAAGTAAGGCATGAAAAGACAGAAACGAGACCGTTTAGAAAGAGCTTTATCAAGAGGTTATCAAGCAGGTTTAGCAGGGCGCTCTAAAGAGCTGTGCCCATATCAAGCAGTAGATGCTCGGTCGCATTGGCTAGGTGGTTGGCGAAAGGCGATGGAGGACCGAACCGTAGCGGTAGTATAATCCCCATATTCTTTGATCCTTTAGGTTAAATAGCCTGTACTGATTTTCTTGCGTATTTTTGGGTTTTCAAGTTAAAGAGATCAATCAATTTAAGAACCTCCGCCATTGCGGAGGTTTGCATTTCAAAGCTTAGAATGCGCTCGTGTCTTTAAAAAGACCCACTTTTAAGTCTGTTGCAGTATAAATTAATTTACCATCAACTAATACTTCACCGTCAGCTAAACCCATAATCAGCTTACGATTGATCACGCGTTTAAAGCTAATGCGATAAGTGACTTTTTTCGCAGTAGGGAGAACTTGGCCAGTGAATTTAACTTCACCAACGCCTAATGCACGCCCTTTACCTTCACCGCCGAGCCAGCCAAGGTAGAAGCCAACTAACTGCCACATTGCATCAAGGCCTAAACAGCCTGGCATGACAGGGTCGTTTGTAAAGTGGCAGCCAAAGAACCAAAGGTCTGGATTAATATCCAGTTCAGCTTCCACATAACCTTTGTTAAATGTACCGCCATCTTCAGTCATACTGACGATACGATCCATCATCAACATGTTTCCTGATGGCAATGGAGGACCATTTTCTCCAAATAACTCGCCTTTACCAGAAGCAATTAAATCATCTTTTGTGTAGGATCCGCGTTTCTCAACCATGTTCTTAAGATAGCCTTTATTATGTGTAGGGCTACAGGATAGCGTACACTTGTACGCTGAACAACTCCGATCTGCTATTTTTTACGCAATCTTTACTCAACTCATCCATTTTAAGAACCAAGGGAGTCTAGCTTTATCAGGTGAGTTAGCTTGGTTGATTCGTTCTTGAATTAAAGCTAACAGGTGTACATTTTCCTCTTCAGCTTGTTGTTCAAAGTAAGGCTGCTTAGTGAGTAAAGTAATGGCTTGGGCAACATGTTCAACAGGCCAAATATGGAACTGGCCTTCTTGTACTGCTTCAACGACAGCAGACTTGGTGCATAAATGGCGCACATTTGCCATTGGGATGATGACACCTTGGCTGCCAGTTAATCCTCGTTTTTCACAGATATCGAAGAAGCCTTCAATTTTCTCGTTTACGCCACCAATAGGTTGGACATAACCAAATTGGTCAACCGCACCGGTGATGGCAATTTGCTGATCAATAGGTTGTAGAGCTAATGCACTAATTAAAGCACACAGCTCTGCGAGCGATGCGCTATCACCATCAACTTCACCATAGGATTGCTCAAAGACGATAGAGGCGGAAAAAGGCTGAGGTTGTTCTAATTTAAGCTCGTAATTTAAATAGGCTTGCATGATCATCATGCCTTTGGCATGAATATTACCGCCTAGGTCGGCTTTACGTTCTACATCGGTAAATTCACCATCTCCTAAATGTGCAACACAGGTGATTCGCGAAGGTTCACCAATGGCATCAGGGTGCCCCGGGTATTGCAAAACAGACAAACCATTGACTTGGCCGATAACTTCACCTTCGGTTTTAACAAAGATTTGTTCTTGTAAAATATCATCTTGAGTACGTTCAGCAAGAAAACTGTGGCGCCATTGGCGATTCTCGTTTGCTTGATTAAATGACTCTTGAGTTAGCAAATGGTTAACATGGTAATGGCTGGCATCGACAAGAGATCGAACTAACCAAAGAATATCAAGAGGAAGATTAAATTTATCTTCACAGTAACGTACAGCTTGTTGGATAAAAGGAAGCCAACCTTCAGGCGAAATATTCGGTAGTTTATTCGAATCAATAATGGATTTTATGTAACGCATCCATAAGGCCAATTGCTCTTCATCCTCGAAGAACATAATAGGCTCATATTCGCCATAAATAGCGCAGCTAAATAGCTCCGGTGCTGTAAATTCAAATTCTTCTAAAGCGAGTCGGTCACCAACAATAATAACTTTAAGTTCTAAGGGGTGTGGCTCAATTTCAATTGGTAAAGGTTGATTTTCAGAATAAGGTAACCATTCAAGTTGTTGACGGTTAACCATATTTTTTAGGCGAGCCCACATTAAAGGCTGGCTAATTAATGCACTAGCTGCGATAACTAATATGCCGCCATTGATTTGATGAAGTAAGCCAGGCACTAAATTCAAGGACGGGGTGACATAGCCGAATAATTGTTCAGGTTCTATCCAATTACGGTAAGCGATTTTTTCACGAGAAGAAAAACGGCTTTTAACACCATTTTTCCACTGAAAAAGTCGGTTATCTTCAGATAACTGATAATCACCATCAATGGTGTTGATCTCTGCTAGCAGGGGGGTAATTGCATTAACATAAAGGCTAAGATATGTCTCACTTTCATCAGACTTGATAAACATAAAGCGTGTTTGGGCAAATTCATCAACAAAATGTTGTATGCCATCAGACAGCCTAGGCTGAATGTCTGACAAAATTGCAGGGGGCAACGTTTCTGAAGATACAAATTTCGTCTGAAATGACGATAAGTTAGGAATTAGGCCTTGCCATGTTAGTTCTTGACTGATCACTATAATTATCTGCTATTAATAGGGTTATAAATAAAATGCCTGCCAATAAGCTGGGCGTATATGCCTGAACAAGGTTTATTTAATAAATTTGCTAAATAACATTGTTTGTTTTATAAACAAAATTCAGGCTAATTCATTACCCAATGGGCAAGCCTGTTATATTAGCCTTTGATAGGCAATCTTGCAGCAATAATTGTTGAATTATCGACTAGAATAACGAAAACATAAACACAATAGGTAGTGTCATTGGCCAAGTTAAACCAATTAGTATGGCGCTCAGTAAACGCATAAAACAGTTAGGGTCTTTTGTAACGAGTAAGGTAAATAGCATTGCGCATACTCCGCCAATCCCATAGATGACGAGTATGTATTCAAATGTGGACATGCAGTTTTATTAATTTGTTAACAGATAGGGGCAGATTGTACACTATTTTCACAAGGGTAGGTTGTCTTCTTTACTGAAAAAGTGAATATTCTACTAAATCGAATATCTGCTTGAGTATTTTGTTTATAATCTTGCTAATATAAAGATAGGTTCAATTTTCTTCAGGAAAAATTATGAAATATCAGCAGCTTGAAAATCTTGAATGTGGCTGGAAATGGGAATACCTCGTCAATAAAGCAAGAGGTGGTGAAGCTATTACCCGTTATATAGAAAGAAGCGCAGAAAAAGAAGCGATAGACTTGCTGCTAAAAATGGAAAATAGACCGATTGATGTACTAAAGTGGATCACTTTGCATATGAATCCTGAGCTTGATAATCGAATGAAACAGAGTATTCGAGCGAGGCGTAAACGTCATTTTAATGCAGAGCATCCCCATACACGTAAGAAATCAATAGATTTAAATTTTTCGGTGTGGCAGCGTTTGTCTAATCTTGCAGTGAAGCGTAATAAAACGTTGTCTGAAACTATTATTCAGTTGATTGAAGATGCAGAACATAAAGATAAATACGAAAGCCAGATGAGCTCATTAAAGCAAGATTTACAAGCGATCCTCGGGACGTCAAAGGAAAAGGATAATTAACAAAGGTTAGCGGCTCATTACTGTTGTATGTATTCAAGTAGTATGCTTTTATTACGAGATATTTATTTTAAAGTGAATTTTTATATCGTTCCTATTATTCTAATAGTAAAAAAAAACCCCAATATTAATTGGGGTTTTTTTGTTCAGTTCGAAATTCAAACTAGGGCTAAGAATTAAGCACCTGGTTGAGTTACAACTTCAGTTGTACCTTGGATTTCGATTTCAACGCGACGGTCTGGCGCTAAACACTCGATCAGAGCAGCACGGCCTTTAACATCGTCACATTTGTTACCAGTTACTGGATCTTCTTTACCACGGCCTTCTGCAGCGATTGCGCTAGCTGGAACACCTTTAGCAACTAAGTAGTCAACTACAGACTGAGCACGTTTTTGTGACAGTGGCAGGTTGTAGTTTTGTGAACCGATACGGTCAGTGAAACCAACTACCAGTACGCGACCTTGAGTTGGGTCGATGCTGCTCAGTTCGTTATACAGTTCGTTCAGAGCTTGCTGACCTTCTGGTTTCAGGCTAGCTTTGTTGAAGTTAAACAGAACGTCTGAACGCAGAGTAAAGCGTTTGTTTTCAACAACTGGTGCTGGCTCAACAACTGGAGCTGGAGCAATTACAGGTGCATCTTCTTGACCAAAGCGGTAAGCAACACCAACGCTCAGCATGCCGTTGTCTGGACGAGTACCGATATTGTCTTTGTCACCTAAGTTGCTAACCCATTGGTAGTCTAAACGAGTCGCCCACTCTGGAGTGATTGCGTACTCAAGACCCAATGCGTATACAGGTGCAACGCCAGTGTCAGTTTCTTTGAAACGTTCGCCATTTTGGTGAGCTTTAGCTTCAGTACGGTAAACCATACCACCTAAACGAGTGTAAACGTCTAAGTCATCAATGATTGGATAGCTTAATTTGGTAGTTAATGAAACACCCATAGATTTCAGGTCACCGCTGTTACCAGCGCCTTTGTATTTCATTTTACCGAACCAATCGTAGCCTAGCTCAAAGCCTAAGTATTGGTTATATTGGTAACCAGCGTAGGCACCTGCACCGATTGTGTCACGGTCAGTGCTGTTACCAACAGTGCCCCAACCTGCATAGTCTGTACCAGTTTTTGCTGGGTTCAGGCTAGTGTCTTCATAGTGAGACCAACCTAATTTAGCACCGGTATACCAAGTGTTATCTTTTGGAGCTGCTTGTGCAACGGTTGCAAAAGCTGCTACTGCCACTGCTACTGCGATAGCTGTTTTTTTCATTTTTACGCCTCGTTATCATCCAATATTGGCTTGGCTTCGCTGAGCCTTATTATATGCCATTGGTTTAATTTACTTGCTAGGTTTCGCAGACATTATCTACAAAAAAATAATAAAAGTAAAAAAATAATGCCATAAGCCGAACAAGCTAAAGTCTACAACGAACTTAAAAAGATACAAGTAGAGTGAGCAATAATCGTTAAAAAAAGTATTTTTTTAGTGTATAAATCAGAGAGATATGTATATTTTTCGTAATGATTATTTTTTATCTATCTGATTGATCTACAATACTTTTAATTTAACTTTAGAGATAAATATTTCTAAAGGTTAAATTTAGTAAGAAAATTCTTAATCTTAGCTAGTGATAATGATTTGAGTGAATTTTTAAGTGGTTTGGCTGTCCTGCATGTGTGCTAACCATATT
Organism: Providencia sp. PROV255; assembly: GCF_028478065.1. Taxonomy (NCBI): domain Bacteria; kingdom Pseudomonadati; phylum Pseudomonadota; class Gammaproteobacteria; order Enterobacterales; family Morganellaceae; genus Providencia; species Providencia sp. PROV255. The sequence continues at coordinate 54,611 of NZ_JAMPMI010000018.1, forward strand.
ATATGTTTCTTGTGGGCGCATAATTAAACCGATAGAACGACCTTCTTGAGCTGCATATTGTAAGCGAACAAAATCTTGCTCGCTTATTTCCGGTAGCCACCCTAGAACTACACTATAATTACCACTTCTTAGTGCTTTTTCCATAGCATCAATCGTAGTGATATCTTCCATATGATTTAATTGCATAACTTTATGAGTAGGTATACCTGATTGTTCTAACCAGTGTTTACTTAGCCTTTTATTTGGAGTTAGCCAAAGTAACCAGCGTGATTGAACCCCAAACTGACGAAGCATTGGTAATAAAATATAATCCATAATAGGGTGTTTTTCATCGTAAACAAGTTCGCTCACCATACCTTGTTGTATAGAGCTATTGGTAAGCCCTGTAGCAGGGATTGATTGTGCGTAATTATTAAGAGAATGTTCTGTTGAGTTGTTCCAAGAATAGATGCTCATAATTTACCTCGTTACAATGCTGTATGAACATACAGTAACTGTATATCCATCCAATATCAAGACTATTTTTTCAAAGCGCTTCGCAACTTTGTTGTTTTTCTCCGCATTCTTCTTGGCATTTTTTATGGAAACTCTCAAAATTGGTTACGCGTAATTATCTGTAAAAAAAGAAATTATAAAATTAATTTTCTAAAGGATGAAAATTGAGCATACCCAAAAAGGAGTTTGGTAATGTTGTTAGAAGAAGAAAAAATTTTTTATTTATCCGGTTTGTTAAGTCAATTTGGCGCATTAAAACGTAAAAATCATTTTGGTGGATTTTGTTTACTAGTCGATGATGCAATTGTGGGGCTGGTACTTGATGAATGTTTTTATTTACGAGGTTGTTTAGTAGCGAGGAGCCACTTTGAAGCGTTAGGGTTTAATCGGTTAGTTTATAGTAAAAAAGGTATTCCATTGGAAATGCGGTACTATCAACTTTCGGAACAAGTTTGGCATGACGAAGTTTTGTTTCTCCAATATATTGAGTTGGCTTACCGTTCAGCTATCGAGGAATTAAAACAAAAGCAATCAATGACCATGCGTATAAAAGATTTACCCAATATGAATATGTCAGTTGAGCGTGCTCTAGGGAAAATTGGCGTATCTCATGTTGACGATTTGCGCATGATGGGCGCAAAGGCTTGTTTTATGAAGCTAAAAAAACATGGTAGGAATAACCCCAGTATCAAGCTACTGATTGGCTTAGCAGCTGCAATAGAAGGGTGTCATAGTGCTGTTTTGCCTAAGGATATCAAACAAGAGCTAATTGCTTGGTATAATAGTTTTGAGTTGACGTCAGCCTAAACTCACTGAAAACGACTTTTACTATTAATATAATCAATATTACATATACGCTATATGAAGATGAGTGGGTATTTAGAATTTTATACCCGCTCATCGGTATATTTATGTTGCACTGATAGTGCGAATGATTTGCCGTATCTCAGGTATTAGTTCAAGCAATAACTTAGTTTGCTCCATGATAAGCAACGTTTTTTCGTCATCACTGGTTGAAATATAATCTATGCGGTGTAATAGACTATGGCGAAGTTTATCTGATTTTTCATCGATAACTAGTGGGTCAATGGTTGTGATTTGCAAGGATGATTCAACATAGCAAATAGCATCGTTGAGTAATGAAAGATTACTTTCATTTTGCATTTTTTCACGGTGCGCACCTAATGCTGAAATATAACTGAGTAAAGTATGGTTTAAGCAAAGAAGGCGAAAAGCTTGTTCTTGGGTGATTCGATAAGACTTAGGGTCAGAAGCCATATTGGAAACAATCGATGCAAACTCTGCATCATTATTGTGTGCGTCTCTACGTGCAACTCGGTACTCAAGGCGGTTGTCTTTACCTTGGTAGTACTGCTGCAAAATAGCATCTAAATAACGGCAGTTGCTATCCATGGTTTTTTGAATGACTTGGGGGAGTTGGCGGAATTTCCAATCTGGCCAAATAAAGCTAACGGCAAGTAATGCAATAAAACAACCAATTAATGTGTCAATGATCCGTGGAAGTGCAACATCAAACCCTTCGCCCAATAGGTTAAAACAAAACAAAACGAGAAGTGTGATGAATAATGTTGCTTGGGCATATTGGCTACTGCGAAACATAAAAAACAGTAAGCCAGAAATAACGATTAGCGTAAGTTGCCCTTCCATTGAGGGGATTAAATTCAGCAAAGGTAAACCAATGAGAATACCAACAATAGTTCCTATTATGCGAAGGGCTAAGCGGCGTTTAGTGGCGCTGTAGTTAGGTTGGCATACAAATAAGCTAGTGAGTAATATCCAATATCCTCTTTCCATATCAAATAGTTGGATAATAATATAGCCAGTACAAAGGAGAATTGACATTCTTACTGCATGGCGAAATAAAGATGATTTTGGCGTTAAATGGTGCTTAACCCGCGAAATAATATCACTAATACCGGATAACGATTCATCAGATAACTGCTCTACCTGTTTATTATTTTGCTGCCATGCACTTTGCTCAAGGCTCAGGCCTTTAAGTTGAACATCAATTCCTTTTAAGTTTTTAAGTAGGTTATACAGGGCTTTAATTTCATGAAGCTCAGGCGATTGCTGTTTTAGTAGCTGTAGCGATTTTTCAATGTAAGCGAAGGTACGTTCAAAACGAGGATTATGTTGGTATTGTTTACGCCATAAAACAGATTGAGCAACTTGTTGGCAGGCTCTCGCTTGCATGGTTAATAGGCGTTGGAAACGAAATAAAATATCACAGTGACGTAAAGTGCGGCTAAGCTGTTGATATTGTATGTGGGATGAACTTGCTCGTTCGTGAATGTCTTGAGCAACAAAATAATATTGTAGCGAATTTCGTGTACCTTTTTGTCCCCGATCCCCTTTTAATCGACTCAATAATGCAATTTTTGCTTGGTTCATGGTGCTAACCAAGTGGCTGTTTACTAATGCTAAATCATAAACAGAGCGTTGGTAGTCATCTTCTAAATCAGGATCAAATAAGTTAGCTTTTGCGTCTAAATAAGCTGAAAGTTGCTGATAACATTGGGTTATTGCATCTTGCAATGGCCTTACAGGAAATAAAATATGCCCAATCAAGGTTAAAATATTATACCAAATTGCCCCTGTCAGTAATAATGCGGGTTGTTGGTACCAAGTATCAAAAATGGGTACGCCGAGCATGGTATAAATGGCAATTAATAGTGCACCAAATGCGATGGTAGCGTATCGCTGTCCTAAAGCACCAAGAAGAATAAAGCCACACGTAGAAAATGCGAGGCCAAAAAAGAAAAATAAAGGATAGGGAAAAAGGAGTTCAATAGAAACGGATGCAATAAAAAAACAAAAAAGTGTAATAATTAAATTTTTTATTCTACCAGTTAGCCTATCATCTAAGTCAGTTAGTGCTGCAGCAACGACACCCAATGTGAGTGGGATGGTGATTTTAGGCTCTTGACCTAACAACCATGGCACTAAGGTTGCGCCTGTCAGGGCTATAAATATTCGGATATAATATAAAATATGGCTGTTATATAGCACACGACGATAACTGGTAAGCAGTGTTAACACAAAGTACCTCAAAGGTAAGACAAGCCTTAATCTATATAGGATAGCTTGTTTGCAAGGAATAAAAAACCGTTTGGAATCAAGCCAACCGTATTTTTGTCATTGATTTTCTCAGGTGCAGGACGTATGGAACTGAAATCAACACAGATTGGACAGCGTCTGGCTCAGCATCCCTACAATCGGGTTCGCTTACTCAACGCAGGTATTGAAGTCAGTGGTGAAAACCACCAATATCTTATCCCATTTAATGAACTCATTGATCTTCGTTGTAAGAGAGGGATTGTTTGGGGGGAGTTAGAATTTGAAATTGTGAATGAACAGGTTGTTCGTTTACATGGCACGGAATGGAAACAAACTCAGCGCTTTTACCATTATTTAAATGAAAAATGGCAGCAATGGAGCACTGAAATGAGTCAAATCAGTGCTCATGTATTGACTGAGTTAGTTAATACGATTGAACAATTGACTCAGCAAGATCATTGGTTGACATTACATCAATTGGCTGAAATAAAGGATAAAATATCACAAAAGTTCTCATCATTGCCTATGCCTTTAGCACGCATTTCATTGTTTGAAAATTGTGCATCACAGTATCAAGAATGCCTGAATTGGCTAAATAACAGCCAAGAATGTCGAAAACAAATTAATGACTATTGGTGTGAGTCTGTTTTAGTTCGTTATCACGATTTTTTCCAGCAAGTAGAAACATCACCTCTCAATTATTCTCAGTCCTTATCTGTGATCAATGGTGAGGATAATGTATTAGTGCTGGCGGGGGCTGGAAGTGGTAAAACATCAGTCCTAGTCGCTAGAGCGGGTTGGCTTATCTTGCGAGGTTTGGTAAAACCAGAACAAATTCTCTTGCTGGCTTTTGGTCGTAAAGCTGCGGATGAAATGAACGAACGTATTCACTCACGCCTACAACAAGATATTGAAGCAAAAACTTTTCATGCTCTTGCTTTACACATTATTCGTGAAGGTAGCAAAAAATCGCCAGTGATTAGTGAGTTAGAAACAGATACTCAAAAACGGCATACATTATTATTAAATGAATGGCGGGAACAATGTTCGGCTAAGAAAGCGCAAGCAAAAGGGTGGCGAGAATGGCTTTCTGAAGAGTTACAATGGGAAATTCCAGACGGTGAATTCTGGAAAGACGAAAAAATTAGCACTAAAGTCGCTACTCGGTTAGACCGTTGGCTAAGTTTAATGCGTATGCATGGTGGTAGCCAGAAGGACATGATTGAGAATGCAGCGGAAGAAATAAGAGATCTTTTCCAAAAACGTATTCGTTTAATGGCGCCGTTATTGAAAGCGTGGAAAAGCGCATTGAAAGATGAAGGTGCAATTGATTTTTCAGGATTAATTCATCAGGCCATCAATATTCTAGAAAAAGGGCGTTTTATTAGCCCATGGAAACATATTTTAGTTGATGAGTTTCAAGATATTTCTCCTCTTCGCGCTAAGTTATTGCAAGTACTACGCAAGCAGAATAAGCAAACGACGTTATTTGCTGTTGGAGATGATTGGCAAGCTATCTACCGGTTTAGTGGTGCAGAATTAGACTTAACCACATCGTTTGAACATAACTTTGGTATTGGAGAACTTTGCGCTTTAGACACAACTTATCGTTTTAATGAGCGTATAGGTGAGGTTGCTAATCAGTTTATTTTACAAAACCCTATGCAGTTAGATAAGCCATTGAATAGCTTAACTAAAGGAAATAAAAAATCCGTTATTCTTCTGTATGAAGATGCACTGGAACGTTTGTTGGATAAAATGAGTGGTTATGTTCTTGATGATGAAACGATATTAGTGCTCGCTCGCTATCATTATTTAAAACCTAATATATTAGGTAAAGCCAAGACCCGTTGGCCAAAATTAAATATTCAGTTTATGACTATTCATGCCTCAAAAGGGCAGCAAGCAGACCATGTGATAATTTGTGGTTTGAATAGTGGAAAGGATGGTTTCCCTGCTCCTGCGCGAGAATCAATTATTGAGCAAGCATTACTGCCTAAGCCAGAAGATTTTGACCATGCAGAAGAAAGACGTTTGCTATATGTTGCATTAACACGGGCTAAGCAGCAAGTTTGGTTGCTTTATCATCCAGAAAAGCCGTCAGAATTTGTTGATGAACTCAAGCAATTGGGTGTTCCAAAGCAAAAGAAACCGTAAGGTAATCTTATTTTGTATTAAGCGCCAGAATGTTGTGGCGCTTAATATTGATAGATTAGTTAGTTCGTTTAGTTAAGTAGCTTTGGTAATCAGGAATAACAATGTCTATCGCATTATCAAAATAGGTGGAAGTAATTAAAAAATCAGCAGTTGCAGGGTTGGTTGCGACAGGAATATTCCATACTGTGGCTAAGCGCAGCAAAGCTTTAACATCTGGGTCATGAGGTACTGCATTAAGAGGGTCCCAGAAGAAAATCAATAGGTCGATTTTTTGTTCCGCAATCATTGAACCAATTTGTTGGTCTCCCCCCATTGGGCCGCTTAACATACTGGTGACTGGCAATCCAGTGTGCTGGTTAATTAAATTACCGGTTGTTCCTGTTGCATATAAATTGTGAGTTTGAAGCCGTTCATTGTTTTTCTTAGTCCAAGATAATAATGAGGGTTTACAGTGGTCATGGGCAACCAAAGCAATATTTTTTGAGGCTGTAATTTTACGGGTAGTTGATTCCATGATATTCCCTTAAATAAGATGCGAGATAGACATCTTTAAAAATTGAATGAGCAAAGATATACAACATATATCATAATGCTAATGAATAGTTTATAGATTTTGGGAGATATTTTGATGAGAGATCAAGAAATTGCTGAAATTTTAAAGAGTGTCCGAACTATCGCTTTAGTCGGGGCGAGTGATAAGACAAATAGGCCAAGTTATGAAGTTATGGAATATCTTTTGCGCCAAGGTTATACCGTTATTCCAGTGAGCCCAAAATTGGTAGGGCAAACTTTATTAGGGCAGCTTGTATACGAAAAGCTTAGTGATATACCTGTTCCTATTGATATGGTCGATGTATTTCGTAATGCAGAAGCTGCAGTAGGAGTAGCCAGGGAAGCGGTAGAAGTAAAAGCTAAAGTTTTGTGGTTACAAAAAGGCGTGATTAGCGAAGAAGCGCAAAAAATTGCTTTGCAGGCAGGTTTACAGTTTGTTATGGATAAATGCCCAAAACAAGAAATCCCTGCATTAGGCCTTGAAAAATAAACTACATTTTAGCGTTAAAAAGTAAAGCAGCTAGTTAGCTGCTTTACGGTTGCGTTCATAAATAACAATATCGATATTTGCAGGTTAGTTGCGAAGGCGAGGTGCTTGCAACTGAGACCTTATTGATTCCGCTAGTTCATCCATTGATGGTTGTTCTGGATGGTCTTCTGCGGTTTCATAGGTAATTTGAGCTTCGGCCAAATAAGTATGAACAGCATCCCCATTGTCATCTTCCATAACAACATGATACCAAGGTAGATCGCGTAGTGTGCTGTTAGCGGCAATATCATCATCATGTGGTTGTTCGAGCGAATACTCAGCGTCTACATCTACAACAACGCCTAAGTAGCCGAGAAGTTTGTGTCTAACTTGTTGCCCGATTCCATATTTACTGGTGATCATCATAGCGACCTCCTAAAAGCCTTGCTTATACTTCAAACTATATATGGGCAGTGCTACGCGTTTTCAAGCTAAGATATGGACAATTATCAATAACGCAATACACTGTCTTTATACGTAACTATCAAAAGCAGTGCCTCATTTAGCAGATTATCTGTTCAATGAATAAAAAACAACTGTTAAAAGAAGGTATCAATACAATATGCTCTGACAATGGAGGCTCACATGACTGCATCAGGTCGTTATTTTTATATTTATGGTCGTGTTCAAGGGGTTGGGTTTCGTTACCAAACCTATCATTGGGCTAATCAGAATGGCATAAAAGGCTTTGTGTGTAACCGGGATGACGGCAGCGTTAAGTTAGCTGTTTATGGCTCAGAGCAAGATATTGAGTTTGTTGATGACTGGCTGAAAGCGGGTGGTCCTCCGGGAGCAAAGATAGACCATTTTTTCACCGAAAATTGGAAAGCTGAGCCAATAGCGGATTTTAGTGTCCGCTATTAGCAAGAAATTAAATACATTTCACCGGTTTTGGCAGGCCAGCAAGTTTAGTGGCTTGCTTAGCTGGGCCTTTTGGAAATAGCCGGTATAAATAGCGGCTATTGCCTTTTTCTTCCCCAAATTGTTGAGAAACTGCTTTAACCAACATACGGATAGCCGGTGAGGTATTAAATTCCAAGTAGAAATTCCTGACGAAACGGATAATTTCTAGGTGTTCATTAGTAATTTCAATATCTTCTTGCTGCGCGAGTAAAGGGATTAATTCTTCACTCCATTGTTGGCTATCAAGCAGGTAACCTTGCGCATCTGTTTCTATTTCTTGATTATTAAAAACCAACATACTCTTATTCAACTCAAATAAAATTAGAACGTAAATTTAGCAAAAATTGGGATATAACCCAAGTAAAGTCGTTAGAATGTCGATATTTTCATCTAACAGTATGAAAGACGTATATTTTTAAAGCGAATGATCAAATTAGGGGTTTACATCCAATGAGAGGATGTTTATAGTGCACGTCATTGCGGAGGGGTGGCCGAGCGGCTGAAGGCAGCGGTCTTGAAAACCGCCGATGGGAAACCATCCGAGAGTTCGAATCTCTCCTCCTCCGCCATATTCACTTACAATCAAGTCTACTAAAGTCTTCCAATCCCAAGTAAATCAAGCATTCTAACTAAATCCCATTATTCCAACGTCTACTAACGTCTATTGAAAACTACCCCCTTTAGGTGGTACATATGGGGGTACATTTATACCCCATGATTTGAGTACCCCCAAATGAAGCTAACAGTTAAACAAATTGATTCCAGTAAGCCTAAAGAAAAAGACTACAAACTATCTGATGGCGGTGGACTGTATCTATTGGTTAAAACTAATGGCGGAAAGTATTGGCGGTTAAAATACCGAATCGATGGCAAAGAGAAACTTTTAGCTATTGGAATTTATCCAACCGTTACACTAGCTGATGCGAGAAGAAAGCGAGATGATGCAAAGAGATTGCTGGCGGATGGAATTGACCCAAACCAACAACGCAAAGAACAAAAGCAAGCCTCAAAGATTGACAGTGTAAACACTTTTAAAAATATCGCCCTTGAATGGTATGAGGGAAGAAAGGATCGCTGGTCTGTTGGTTATCGTGATGACATGATGGACGCATTCGAAAAAGACGTCTTTCCTTATATAGGTAATCGCCCGATTGCTGAAATCAAACCTATGGAATTACTCGAAGTACTTTCTATTATGGAAAAGCGCGGAGCAACCGAGAAGCTAAAGAAAGTGCGTCAACGTTGTGGCGAGGTATGGAAGTACGCCATTATTACTGGTAGGGCAGAGTATAACCCTGCGCCAGATTTAGCCAGTGCCTTTGTACCACATAAGCGTGAGCACTACGCCCATCTTTCAGTTAGTGAATTACCAGAGTTTCTTTCTTCTATAGATAAGTATATGGGGAGCCAGATTGTTAGAGTGGCGCTAAGGGTGCTTATTTTAACTGGAGTTCGACCAGGCGAATTGAGAAAGGCGGAATGGTCAGAAATTAACTTTGATACTGGGGTATGGGAAATACCAGCTGAAAAAATGAAGATGCGCCGCCCTCATATTGTTCCACTATCAGAGCAGGTTATTGATTTACTGAAACAGATACATCCAATCAGTGGCAGCTATCAATATATATTCCCTAGCCGTACTGATTATAGAAAGCATATATCAGATATGGCATTGAATACGATGATTAGGCGCATGGGCTACAGCGGCAGAGCCACAGGCCACGGCTTCAGACACACAATGAGCACCATCTTACATGAGCAAGGCTATAACACTGCATGGATTGAGACACAGCTAGCGCATGTTGATAAAAACTCTATTCGTGGAACGTATAACCATGCTCAGTATATTGATGGGCGTAGAGAAATGCTTCAATGGTACGCTGATTATATGGGGGCATTAGAGAACGGGGATAATGTTGTCCACGGCAACTTTAAACGTGCTTAAGTCACCAGCAGTCGCATACAGAACCAGATAATAAAATGTCTGGTTTTTTGTTTTGTAATGAACTGTTATTGCAGTAAATATTTAAAATATCAACTAACTTATCCACAAGAACCATCCAATTAGTTCACTTGATAATACGCAGATATACTATACACTTTACTTTAGTATTTCTTAATGGATGACAGTAGACCACAGATAACTCAGGGAGTGAGGCGTGGATATATTAGCTAGCCGAAAATGGCTAACACTTAAAGAAACATCTCGTTTTTTAAGTAAGAAATTAAAAAATGAGATTAGATTATCTGATGTTGCGCGATTGATTGCTGATGGCGTAATAAGACCCTCAGTTTTTTTTCATACCCCAGTTTTTGTTAGGGCTGTAGACATTACAGATAGGCCGCTTTCTTATGTTTTGTCTGAAACAGAAACAGCTCTTTCCGATAATCGCAAGTTATTAAGCCAAGAGCCAATATTACCTAATACATTAGTACCTCACGCCACACCTATTGATAATCAAATCATGAGAGTTTCTAGTTTGTGGTCAGCTTTGCCTACGGGTAATCGTGCGGAGTTTGTGAGGCAAGCAATCATTGAGAAGCTACAGCGTGAACTTTGATGATTTATGCAACAGTACGTGCGCGTGCGAGACTATAAACCTTTGACGATTTAGTGACACGCTAAGAATGATGATTTTCGGGCACGTTGGCAAAGGCTGTTAGATAGTTTTTACACATCTTAGAACGGGAGTTTTTACACACGCTAGACGGAATTATCGGACACGTTAGCGGCTAGTTTTCGGACATCGTAGCAAGAGTTTTCGGAGTCCATAAAAAGGGTTGAATTAGCGACAAATATAGACATTAAATCTTAACAATTCTTAACGTTAATTCAGATGAAATCTTAAGGTTTCTTAGGGTAAATGATAAGGTTTGATAAGGTATGTGTTAACAATTGTAAACGTTTGGATGATAACATTTGATAACGTATTTTCACGCAGTACCACCTCACGAAACCTCACGCCATTAATATTTTACTACTAGCCAAAACTAGCCTTGCTACTAGGGAAAACTAGAGGTTATTGCGCAAAAACGCTAAATAGTTAATGTGAGTCGTTAGTAATTAACGCATTGATAAATAAATAGTATTTTGTATCTAATGAAATTGCGCATTGATGCCAAAATTGCGCACTAAAACTGCGCACAGAATTGCGAATTCGCAGTTTGAAAATTGCGAACAAAAGTGCGAGTTTCGCAGTTGGCCATGAGGTGGAATGTAGTATTAAAGCCGCTTTCTGTCTGGCTTTGTTCAATGATGGCCTGTTATCAATTGTTATGGTTCATTGTTGAGAAATGTTAAGGTTGTTCGCAGTTTACTACTACATAAAACTACACTTTGAACTTAGTAAAACTTAGTAAAACTTAGTAATCATTCACAGTTTGATATGTATCGGAATGTATCGGTAAATTGCGCACTAGATGCTAAGAAATGCTAAGGTTTAATGCGCAGTTGAATACCAAGTTTTACGGGGGTAATTAGCTACTCAGTTTCCCTGCTATATCCTTGTGACGCTTCCACGCTGAATAAATATCCTTATCCCACGCTTTACCGCCTTTAGTTTGATATCCAGCCTCATTAATTCGTTCAGCGATAACGCGCCCGTTATCTATGCCCTCTGATAGCACCAAATTAACCACAGAAACGACAGCAGACTCATTATAGGTATACGGTGGGATATCTGCCTTTCCAGCAATCAAAGACGCCACAGACGATTCTAGGCGTTCTACTAGCGATAGCATACGAGCGTCAGGGTTGCTGTCTGGTCGGTTTAACTTCTCTTTGATAGCTGAGACTATCCACGATGTTTTATCGCTACCAGAGTTCGATACAGCATCATTAAACAGGGCTTGTAGTTCAGCAGGTAGACGAAAGGCAATAAGATTAGATTTACTCATGATAATAGTCCGTTATTAGCTCAGTGAGTGCTTATTATATCAGCGTATAACACTGTTATACAGATTAGAAAATATAAAATTGCTGGTGGATTTAACGAGTAATTGTATAACTTAATATAACAAAGTCAGGGTAACTTACTGTAAAACAAGCAAAGCGTATTATTGCGCCTTGTAACTAACTGAATGCATAGCAAAGCTCAAATTTGAGCACAGTCTAATTTTACCAATAGAATCAATCGGCTCATTTTTGAGCCTGTATTTGTCAATAGAAACAGTGCCCTCAAAATTGAGGAGGGTTAACGATTGTGATTATGGCCATAGTCGGAAAGGGTGACAGTTGAAATGCTACCCTTGGTACTAAGGACGGCTTGAAATGAAGCTCTCATATAAAAACCACAAATTAGTGCCTTTAGCCAAAGTAGCTAAATATTAGCCAGTACAGCTAACTACTCGAAAATCACGGTGTAGCTATTTTGATATCAAAAAGAATCGCAGCAATAACGTACCAAAATGGTACTAATATAAACCACGGTGGTACTATGGTGTTGTTATAGTGATTGTAAGGTATCCGTTTTGGTATCCACCGAAAAGGCTATATTTTACTGGATACTCCATCCGCTGAATGTTGACAATTGTTGACATCAGAACCAGACAAAACCAGACATGGGAACCTGACAAAACCTGACATGAGAACAAAGTAAATGTTGTTAATTGTTGTGGTCGAAAACTTGTCAAAACTTGTCATCACGCCAAAGAAATTTATAAGCCCCGTTCAAAACCAAGTAGGTACGCAGTAGGTATGTGTTTAATTCTCGCATTTCGCTATAATTAAATAAAATCATGATGTTGTGGAAAAGTACGCAGAATGGTACGCAGCAAAACAAGGGTAATAAGTTTTGACTAGTCTTGACGGATATAACTTGGTTGCCACTGTGAAACATAACCCATTGATTTTTCCGAGACCGTCACTTTGGGTTAGCCATGAGGTAGCGTATTTTAACCTGTGCGCGTGGTTGCCATTTTGACGGTTGCCACTCTGGTTGCCAGCAAAACAGCATGTTTTATGCTAGTGGATTGATAGCCTTTGATTGTTCCAGTTCAGCACAATCAAGGTATAGCGATAATCACAACACCTTTGAGGTATAGCCATGTTACAACGTGAAGCAATAGAAGCCGTTATGATGGAGTTAGCCCACCAGCAAGGGCAATCACTTAACGGACGCGATAGGTTAGCAATTAGAACAGGTGTAGCGCAGACAATGCAGGCTAAAGAGCGTCATAGGCGGAGAATGACAGCACCAACCTACCAATGGACTAAGCCAGCACCAAAACGATAATAGGTTGCCTTGATATCAAGGGTACTTAAGGCGGTTAAATAGGACTCCTTGAGATTAAGGAGTCATGAGGCTCTGAAATTGGAGGCTCGTCACTGGCTGGCAATATTCTAATCATGGCCATGAGATAAAAGTAACCACTTTGGTAACCACCAAAAGTAACCACAATGCAAATAAGCATTGCGATACCCACAGGACAATTTTGTCCTCTGAATATTAATTTCATACTGATAATAAAAACATCTCATAACGATAAATGTAATCATCTTAAAAGGATGGTCGTAATTAATTGGTAGATGTGAACTATATTTCATATAAAATATTCTACGCTTAGGACTTAAAGCCATAAACAAGAGTGTTATAAGCTATTAAATTGTGTCTGTGAGAAATATTATAAAAAAGGTGAAGCATTGTGAGCATATTAAAATCGATTTGGGATTTTTTTGGGCTTTATCAGACTAAAAAAATAAGAATTTTACATGCGTTAATTCTACTTTTGGTAATATCACAAATCATTGTGAGTAATTGGATGACGGGAACTAAGTCAGTAGTTGTTCCGTTTTTTGACGAGACTTATTTATTCACTTGGATTCATATCGTTTCAGGTTTTGTGCTTTTTTTCTTAACGTTCTTTTTAGTCGTGTTATGTTTTAACCAGCGAGGGTTTAGATATTTTTATCCCTATCTCTGGGGGGACTTTAAGCAAATCAAAGAAGATATAAACTCTCTTTTAGCTAAAAAGCTACCAGACAGCTTACCTAAAGGGCTTGCCGCGACAGTTCAAGGGTTAGGGTTAGGTGCTTTATCAATTGTTATTTTGTCTGGTATTGCATGGTTTATTCTATGGTTACAGCAGTCACCACTTGCTTTAGAGGCTAGAAGTATTCATAAATCACTCACAATTTTAATTGAGATTTATATTTATGGTCACGGTGGTTTAGGGATTATTCATTTTATAATTTGGAAAAAAAGTAAAAATAAATAGGTTTGCTTGATACCTCATTGGCAATATGGGTGATTAGTCGCCCATATTCATTAAATGATATTTTTTTGCAATCTGTAGATGCTAATAAGTTACCGTGACGCAAATATGCGTTACTTAGTAAATCAATAGCTTATCTACTCTGAACATGAATGACTAAAGCTAAAATAACGGTCCTATTACGGTCCGTATAACACGATTAAACGGCAAGATTACGGCAAGGTTAAACGGGGATGTTACGGGGAGGGTTAAGCCGATAACGGTAAGGTTACGGTAAGGAATCAGGGCGAGATTACGGCGAGGTTTCCACAATGGTTTCCAGTGAAAACGGACTTTAGCAAATGGAAACTAACACTAAGGTTACGCTAAGGCTTCAGGTGGTCAATTTGACCGTTAGTAATGAAAACAATGTGTTGCCACCTCTTACCATTGGTCGCTGAAGCGATGACCAATGAGCGTTAATCTGGTTTTGTGACAGAATTAAACGTTATCAATTAGTTATATTTTGATTCCGTCGATTTAACGGAATTAAGTATAATCAACAGCTTATATCTACATACGGGATTATCCCGTATCATCATGGATAAATTGACGTTTAGATCACCCCTAGAAATTGGAATTATTACCCAATCTTCCAGAGTCCCATCAGCATTTTATTTTAACCAATAGCTTATATTGTGATGGTATCAAGATGAATAAACCAGAAATGAGAAAAGCAAAATCAATCAGGATCACCACATCAGGAACGGTAACAAAAGCCCCTGAGAGGGTTAAAACAGCTACAGGTAAAGTTATGGTCACAATGACTATTCAGGCTGAGAGTGACAAGCGTAGCCCGTACCCATTAAAGATAGTGGCATTCGATATTAACGCGCTGGAGCTTATGACCTGCCAGAAAGGAAACAAAGTCACGGCTACAGGTCGCTATGAATGGTTTAATGGTTATCAGCTAACAGGGGCGCAGATAGTTACCTGTTAGTAAAAGTTAGTATCAATACTGACATTAGAATTAGCGTAATGTGGTAATATTCAGTTAACTATTACCTCTAAACTTGACAAAACTTGATTTTGAAATATTATAGAATCATGCAAAAGAAGCTAAATATTGAGCAATTAAATCTTGCAATGCAAGAAAAAGGGATGACACAGACTTCTGTGGCTAATGCCCTGTCTGTTTCCAAAGAGGCTGTATCTCAATGGATAAATGAAAAGGTTTTCCCAAGACCCAATAAATTACTTCAACTAGGTAAGTTACTAAACTTAAATGTAAAAGAGTTAGTAATATCTACCGACAATGATATGCCAAGGGTTGCTTTCCGCAAGATGAAAGGAACTAAAACAAAGGATTTTCATGTTGAGAAAGCCCAGTCAATTGGTTATCTACTTAAGCAATTAACTGAGTATCTTCCTTTTGATACATTAGAAGTTCCACCAACACTAAAAAAACCAAATTGCGATTACTCGTATTTATGTCAGGTAACTTCGAAAGTTAGAAAAGATATAGGTATTGATGATGATACAGTTATTACCTTTCAACATTTAATTAAAAGGTTTAAGTCTCTGCAGACTGTAATCATTCCCGTTCTATGGGGTAGCAAAAATAGACATGAGAACGCAATACATATTTATCTCCCTGATAGTAAAACAACGTGGGTGTATTTAAATCTTGATACTAATATTCATGATTTTAAATTTTGGATGTCACATGAATTAGGGCATTGCTTGTCTCCAAGTTTAGATGGTGATGATGCAGAGGATTTTGCAGATGCTTTTGCGTCTCATATACTTTTTCCTGATAAGGTATGTAGTAAAGCTTACGATGGTATAGTCAAGCTACAATCTAATACAGATAGAATTTCTAAAATACTGGAGTGGGCTGATAAATATGTTATATCTCCAATTACAGTCTATCAGCAATTAAATAAATTTGCGGTTCATTCTGGTAAAGAGAAAATTGAATTCAGTAAATCCTTTTATGGTGCTGTCACTAATTTCAATAAAAAATATCCAAACTTCAGTGAGGCTTTATTTACTAATAGAGATAAAGATGCTTGTGCGTTATCTTCAGATTTTATAAAGATAGCAGAAGAGGGATTTGAAACACCTATATTTTCTCTTATTTCAAAGTATATTAAAGAAAAAGGTAAAGGTGCTAGCTTTATTCAGTCTGTGTTAGATTTATCTCCTTTAGACGCACGTAGTATTTATTCTGAGTTAGTGTAATGGCTCAAAAGAAAATATTAGTTGATACTAACTCTTATCTACGAATGGCTGAAAATATTCATCCATTATTGTTTACTATATTCGGAAAAGATGAATATTGCTTATATGTATTACCTGAATTAAATAAAGAATTAAATAACAATAAGTTTCAAAGTAAATTCCCATGGGTACACGAAGCTGATTTTGTTGGTAATAGATCTAAGTTTCCAACTGTAGGAAGAAAAGCGAAAAATAGCATAAAACAGACAGAAGAGTATCTTTGGGACTATGTTCTTAGCGATTTACCAGGACCATCTCCTGTTGATGTAAAATATATAGCTTATTCTTTAGAGCTGAATATACCTGTTGTGACAGATGATCAAGATATGATTGAGTTAGCATCAGTTTTTGATGCTGTAACGATGTCAACAATTGATCTATTAAAATTAATGGTTGATTGTAGTCATATAAATCTTAGCAAAATACAAGCGTTGTGCATGTATTGGAATTATAATAGAGATTATCCATCAAATTATCATCGCGATATAAAAAAACACTTCCCTGAGCTACTCCTCTCAGCTTAATAGCAAAGCATGAAAAAAGCAGTGAATAAATACGGATAAGGTTATTTCTGGTTGGCATTTCATTATATGCAATAAAATCGCCATTGATGATATTTATGCAATGATGTTACTGGAAAGTGTAAGGCTAACATTGAGATTAAAAATCACCTCAAAACAGGCATGACAAAAATATTAGGGGGTACATTTGGGGGTATCTATAAAGTTAGAATTTAAATAATTATTTATTATCAATGTATTGATTACTATGTATGGCTCTCTCCTCCTCCACTTCTAGCAACATCTTCCAAAGTCTTCCAATTCTAAGTAAATCAAGCATTCCAACTAAATCACATTATTCCAATGTCTACTAACGTCTATTAAAAACTACCCCCCCTTAGGTGGTACATTTATACTCCATAATTTGAGTGCCCCCAAATGAAGCTAATCATTATACTAGCTGATGCCAGAAGAAAGCGTGATGATGCAAAGAGATTACTGGTGGAGGGAATTGACCCAAACCAACAACCCAAAGAACAAAAGCTGGTGGAATGGGCTAAAAAATAGCAGGGGAATTTATTAAGCACCATAATTCACCATAAGATATGGTGCTTGTGAATTAGCCGTGTAAGTTAATTGGTATTCATTTTTAATTATTCTTGATAATGCTGAATTTTAAGCTTTAAGTTACTTAAGTGTTCATTTAGAGATAAAATTTGGTTTTCAAGATTAGCGTAGTGTTCAGTAAGCAAATTCATTCTCTCAAATGAAGTTGATGTTCCTATATTTCTTAGTGCCGCGTATTCTTTAATCTTTTTTAAAGGCATGCCAGTTTCTTTTAAACGAGTGATAAACTTAACCCATTCAATATCATCTTCAGAATAGTACCTATGATTGTTTGCTTGTCTGGATGATTTCAATATTCCTTCTTTTTCATAGTATCTAAGGGTGTATATGGTGAATCCGGTTAGTTGTGCAAACTGACTGATTGAATAATTCATGTATTACCTAGAAGTTTCTTGACCTAGAGTTAACTCTATCCTTTACCCTTTTGAAACTTTTGTCAAAGAGGGTATGTCATGAGAAATAAACATTATGCGGTTATTACAGGTGCGAGCTCAGGTATTGGTCGTGCAATTTCAATAAAATTAGCTGAGCGTGGATTTAATATTATTGCTGTAGCAAGGCGAGATTCCTTGTTGAACCAATTGAAAATCGAATTGCGTAAGATTAATCAATACATTGAGGTCGTAACAAAATCATGTGATTTATCTATTACAGATGATGCAATGTCACTTTATGAGGAACTGAAAGCTTTTGATATTCGGGTATGGGTAAATAACGCCGGTGTTGGATATTATGGGGAAGCATTCTCTCAGCCAATAAAAGATGCACAAACTTTATTAAATTTGAATATCAATACACTCGCAGTTCTATCGTTAATGTTCGTGCGTGATAATCAGAATATTGATGATTCACAGTTGGTCAATGTAAGTTCTGCGGGAGGATATACTATCGTACCTACAGCCGTTACCTATTGTGCTTCGAAATTTTTTGTTAGCTCTTTTACTGAGGGATTGGCTCATGAATTATTGAACTTGGATGCTAAGATTAAAGTAAAATTACTGGCTCCTGCAGCGACCAAAACAGATTTTGGTCGAATTGCTAACGGAGTAGAATATTATGATTATGATAAAGTTTTTGGTACATATCATTCTTGCGAGGAACTAGCTGATTTCTTCATTCAGCTATATGACTCAAACAATGTTGTTGGATATATAGATAGAGAGAGCTTTAGCTTTAAATTACTAGATAATAAAATGCCTTACGCAAATAACAATAAATTTAATCAAAAAATATAAATACGAAAAAACCGCCAAAGTATAAGCCGAGGCGGTTATGTATAATTGGCTTTATCAACTAAAGGGCTCACCAAATGAAAAAATCATGGTAATAAAGCCAGTTGTACTAATGCTTATATGATGGTTGCTAGGCAGAATATACGTTAACGAAACGTTAATAATATAAGGTGTTTTTTGTTGATCTAATGGCGTTTTATTTGTATTTTTTGGCTTAATCAGACATGAGAGTAAATAGCATGCAGTTTTGAGTTACCATCCCACATAACTAAATAATGATTAATACCATGGGTTATAAGTAAATCATCAAGGTTAGTTTCATCAAAAAATTTCAGTGGATAGAAAGATAGTAACTTGTTGAAATTGTTTTATAAATATAATATTTAATATCTTAATGCCATGGATTTTATCAAGATGAATAAATTATTAGTTCCAATTTTTTGTATTGCTTCTTTATCAGGATGTGCGGTGACTGAGTATAATTATGTTCCTGACTCACAAAAAATCAGTGAGCCTAAAATAGGTCAGGTCAACCATATTACAGTAGGGCAACCCTTAGTAAGAGAAGGCAATATTAGTGAAATAGACGGAATTAAAGTATTAAACCCTGTGCAGATAGATTTGGCATACAAAATTATTCCGGGTGTATTCAAAAAAGTGGGCTCAAGTGATAAAGGCGATTTTTATATGCCAGACCAAATAATTGACTCTGGTTCGGTCGTTGTTGAGGTTTTAGGGCAACCTTGGAATTCACTTTTAATTAAAAAAGGGTCTAGTCCTAATGAAATTTGTATCGTAACGGATGTCAATGTTGCTGTTTGTAGCGATAAAGCACAAATCGAACAGGTAAAATTAAATAATTCTGATGGTAATTCATTTGAACAAGCCTTAATTTTCAATGGGATAAATGACCAGGTTGTCGATATTAGTTATCAGAAAATAGGTTCGAATATTGAGAACCAAGGATTTGGTGATACGATTCAGTATAATCTTAAAAACAGCGACATTATTTCTTATCGAAATGTAAAATTAAAAGTTATTGATAGCTCAGAAAATTCATTAACCTATACAGTGATAAGCAATTTTTCTGACAATTAATGTATGTCGCATTAATTAACCAATTGAAAAACAGCGTTAAACTAAATTTAATCTCTAGTTAAGCGCTGTCTCGGCATCTTTTCTCGTGTTGTTATCTTGCTAACTTCAAAATATTTGGATCACATCGACAATTGTATAATATTGTCTTTTTAGTATACGTCACATACTCTAAGTTAAATTGATTTAACTTAGAGGGTGTTATTTATGATGAATATCCAATCTGACCACAATAGCTTTTTTATTTTATCCGATGACAAGCAAACTCGTCTTGCCGAGATAACCTTTGTTTATACTGGCGATGAACTGGTGATTATTGACCACACCGTGGTTGATGAAAGCTTAAAAGGACAGGGCATTGCAAAGTTATTAGTTGCTAAGGTTGTTGATCGAATGAGAAATGAAGGCCGAAAAATTATTCCATTATGCCCTTTTGCAAAAGCAATATTCGATAGAACACCTGAATACAGTGATATCCGCCAATAACATTTGCTAATTACTGATGAGGTAAGTATGAGTATTCAATTTAATGATAAAATACCTGATTTACAGTTGATTACCGCACGTTCGAAGGATGTTGGTGGGCTTCCTG
Organism: Providencia sp. PROV255; assembly: GCF_028478065.1. Taxonomy (NCBI): domain Bacteria; kingdom Pseudomonadati; phylum Pseudomonadota; class Gammaproteobacteria; order Enterobacterales; family Morganellaceae; genus Providencia; species Providencia sp. PROV255. The sequence goes on from NZ_JAMPMI010000018.1 coordinate 74,846, forward strand.
TTGCACGAGTTTTGCCTACAAGGGAGCGTAGGTTAATAGGAGCTTGGTGTTTTCTTGACCACGCGGGCCCGACGGTTTTTAAAGGCGACTCAGAGGGAATGAAGGTATCACCTCATCCTCATACTGCTTTACAAACATTCACTTGGATGATTGAAGGTGAAGTATTGCATCGAGATAGCCTTGGCTATGAACAGGTTATTCGACCAGGGCAGGTTAATTTAATGACAGCAGGTTATGGGATCAGTCATTCTGAAGATACCTATGGAGAGAGCCGCCAGTTACATGCTGTGCAACTGTGGATTGCTTTACCCGAAGCAGTTAAAGATATTTCCCCACGCTTTGACCATTATCCTACATTACCTCGTTGGGCTGAAGGCGAGATCCATTTCCATTTATTAGTTGGGGAATATGGCACTTATAAAGCACCAACATTGACATTTTCACCGTTGATCGGGCTTGATATTATTGCGAAGAAAACAGCCCGACAAGTTTTAACTTTACGACCTGAATTTGAATACGGTATTTTTGCCATAAGTGGAAGTGCTACTATTGAAGGACAGCAAATTAAGAGTAATGAATTAGTTTATTTAGGCAAAAATATAACAGAAATTTCTATAGAGCTAGCTTCAGATAGCCACATTTTATTACTTGGTGGTGAGCCTTTAAATGAGTCAGTACTAATGTGGTGGAATTTTATTGGTCGAACTAAAGCCGATATTCATGCCGCAGTTGAGGAATGGAACCAAGGAAACCCACGTTTTGGTCGTGTTTTTAACGATGAGCGCGAGCCAACACCAGCTCCAATTATGCCATAATCAATTTAAGTAACTCCTTTGTCCTTATTTTATAAAAAAGGAGTTACAGCCATTGCTATTCTCTATTATTTTTTCATATTTATATTTGTCTTTAGCCGAAAATGGCTTTGGATTTAATTTAAGACTCATTTTTATACTCATATTATGGGTTCATAACCTGACTTTTATCGAAAAACTGATAATATGTATAAAAAAGGCTATTTTTAAGTCAAAGCAAGCCGTAGCTGTTAGAGGTGGACGATAGAAATGAGTAAAAAATACCCATTGGGAATCATTTTTTTAAGTTTATTCCCTATTTCTTTTGTATCATTAGCGTTTCAAGAACAGCAATATAACCCAGTCGTGTTTAATCTGGCTCAACTTTATGATTTCAATCCTGTTAGAGGTGCTGTTAAGCAAATAAAATCAGTTGTTTATAATGAAGATAAATCAATTAATTATGAATCAATGTTAAAAATTGGCCATGATGGTTGTGTGGAAAGTTTTACTTTTGATCAAAAGAAAGATGAGTATTTAAATGGTGCTCATAACTATCTTTTTGTAAAACGAGTTAAAAATAAATTGATTGGTAGGGATGTTAGTGGTCCTGTCGAAATGGTGATAGGTGATAACTGTCAAATAATATCTAAAAAAGATTCAAATGGTGAATTAATCTACCAATATAACAAAGATGGCATTATTGCTGGCTCATTGCTTGCTGACACGAAAAAACAATATAGCAAAAATGATTATAATGAATTTAAACTTCCAACAACGATAAAATATTTTAAAGATAATGCACTCATCTCAGAGACTATAGTCACTTATGGGAAAGATATGAGTAAGCCGTTTGATCATACAATGGATATCCGTGCATTGGGACAAACGATATTATTAGTCAATTCTAAGTGCGATTATAATACTAAAAATATTGCCTATAAATGCAACTTTACTTTAAATCTTAATTCGAATGGTAATAATATTAAATTACTAAAAAATAGCATTACTGAAGTCGATTTTTATTAAATATAGGAGATGTTTAATGGCTATTTCTGCAAGAAATCAACTTACAGGTGTTGTTGAGTCGGTTGTTATCGGCTCAGTAAATGATGAAATTATTTTAAATTTAGGTAATGGAGAAAGCATTGCTGCAATCATCACTAAAAACAGCACTAAACAGTTAGGGTTAGAAAAAGGCAAACAAGCAGTTGCGGTGATTAAAGCACCTTGGGTTGTTCTTGTTTCTGATGCACAAGAGTACCAATTTTCAGCACGTAACCAATTCGATGGCAAAGTAGAGTCTATTGAAAAAGGCAGTGTAAACTCAGTCGTTAATGTAAAAACGGATGCAGGAACATTATTATCAGCAGTAGTAACGAATAACAGTACAATTGAAATGGGGTTAGCAGTGAACAGTAAAGTAACTGCCATAGTTAAAGCCTCTTCGGTTATTTTAGCAACCAAAAAGTAATGGTGTTCTTATTTTATAAAAAGCGGCCATTGTAAATGAAGTGGCCCCCTTTTCTATTTCCGACATGAAATTAAGAGCTGACTAGTATCTAATATCTTAATTTTCTTGCCTTTTTTTTCAATCAATTTATCACTGACAAGTTTAGATAGTGTTCGATTTAATTGCCTAACGGAGACTCCTAGCATTGCGGCTAAAGAGTCACGCTTTTCTAATTGAAAACTTTCTCCATTCTGCTTTTCAGCAAAAGTAAGATAGCGTCTTAATTTATATTCAACTGAATATGATGCACTGGAGTGTAACTGTGATGTGTTATAAAGCTTTTTACTAAGGTGCTGACAGATAAATTGCAAAAATAATGGTGAGTAAATTTCTTTTTTTCGGATCATAGATAAAGGTAGCGCAAGTAAGTCTGCATCAGTAACTGCTTGGATCGTATTATAGATACGGTCATTTTCAAGATTGCTTTGAAAAAGTTCTAAATCACCAATTATAGAAAATGTATTTTCAAATGAAAAAATGACTTTGCAACCGTTAGTTTCATAACGTTCAATTTGCAGTTTCCCGTTAACAAGGAAGTAAAGGTGACTGATTTGGCTATCTTGAAATATTAAATATTCTTTGGCCTTTATGTGGATAAATTTTGTATTTTTGAGAGTTTCGTCAGAAATGATTTTATCAAGTTGATGATGAGTAATAAATTCTGCACGCTTTATTGTAGAGTTTATTGCTTTCATTGTTATAACCATTTTTCGCTTGAAATTATACTTAAATCATACTCGTTTTTTTCATTTAAAAAAGGACATATGTCCTTTTTTAAATGGTAATAACCTTGCTAGCTTATTAAAAAATAACTCGCAGGATATTAACATGAAAGTCCCTTTAAAACCGTCAAGCGTATTTACTAAAAGCATAAAAGCAGCAATTAACGTAATGCCAAAAGTTGAACTACACGTACATTTAGATACATGTTTAAGTTTTTCTTATGTTAAACAAACCATTCCAATACTAACGTTTAATGAGTTTAAACACGGCTTTATTGCACCAGAAAGATGCGAAGATCTTGGCGATTTTCTACGTTGCATTGAACCGCAACTTAATATATTACAGACAAAATCTGCTATTGGGCTAGCAGTTGATGATTTGTTTGAGCAATTAAAAATGGATAATGTAATTTATACAGAAATTCGGTTTGCTCCTTTATTACATACTCAACATGGTCTTTCAAGCCGAGAGGTTGTCGATATAACATTAGATGCGATGAATTCGGCAGTTGTAAAGTACGAAATAGAAGCTGGCTTGATTTTGTGTACTTTGAGGCATTTTACTGCCTCTCAAAGTCTTGAAACGGCAAAATTAGTTGTAGAATATCAATCTCGTGGTGTTGTAGCACTAGATTTAGCTGCCGATGAGGCTCGCTTTTCATTAGACAATCATGAAATTGCATTTAACTATGTCAGAGAGCATGGCGGCAATGTTATCGCACATGCTGGAGAGGCTTTAGGCTATGAAAGTGTGATTGAAACATTAGATAAATTAAAAGTTTCTCGTATAGGACATGGGGTTAGAAGTATTGAAAATTCAAATACGATTGAAAAGCTCAAAGCGTTAAATGTATTACTTGAAGTTTGCCCAAGTTGCAATTTGGTGTGCAATGTCTTTGATAGTATCGAAAACCACCCTATTAATAAGTTGAAACAGCAGGGCGTTAAATTAAGCATAAATACAGATGCGCGAACAGTTGCGGATGTAACATTAAATAAAGAGTACCAATTATTGCATGATATATTTGGTTGGAGTATTGCTGACTTTACTGAGTGTAATGTAAATGCATTACTGGCAAGTTTTATTGCAGAAGAAAAAAGAGCATTGTTAATGAAAAAGCTACTAAATTAATAGAGTTGATAGAAAAAGAAGGAGGTCTTTATCCTCCTTCGCTATTGTGGTTAATTATATGTAATACCATGCAAACTCCAATGATGAGTAATCTCTCTAATGATTAATAAAAAAGCACTGAATTCGCTATTTGTCGGCAATTGTGTTGAATGAATGGGGCTGCCATTAATCACATCGACCAATTCATTAAAAGCGTCTTCAATCTGCGATGTCGTGATAAAGTTACCATTAATATGCCTACTTTCTATCAGTAAATTTAATTTGTTATCATGACTAAAAAGCAATATTTCTCCTGTAGGGAGCTGTTTTTTTATCGGAATAATTGCGTTTTCGATATGTTCAATTGCCATTTCAGCTTCATAAGCTGTAATAGGGGCATGCTGAAACGTAAAGCCATTAAAATTCTTAATGCCAATAGGTAAAATTATTTTATCCGATAGGTAAGATAAAATGGCTTCATTGTCTTGAATATCCAATTGAATATGATTTTTCATTGTGGCCTCATTCATATATGATGATTTCATCATGCTACGCTGGTTAGTATTATCTGTATAGTAAATCCATTAATGTGAATGAATTGTTAATATGTTGCACAACATGGTAATGAGTATAAATTGAAAATTCCCATCTCATGACGTGCTAAAATTCAGCCTTTTCTCGTCAGGGAAAATAAGATGTAATGAAACGATAAAATTGATTGTATTATATTTTGAAGTTACACTATTTTTGCAATATAACAACATGATTAAAGTTAGAAAAGTGTTTTCTAATTTATAGAATAATAAAAGTTAAATTCTAACTTCGAGTTATGCTATAAATAGATGAGTTAAAATTATCTATTTATAACAGGGTGAGCTTATGTCAGAAATAAGAATTGTTGCAACAGTAATTGCAAAAGATAATGAAGTTGATTTTGTGAAAGCAGCAACTAAATCAATTGTTGAGCCAAGCAATAAGGATGAAGGTTGTCTTCAGTATGAATTACATCAAGATAATGCTAATCCAAACATTTTTATTTTCTTTGAGATTTGGAAGGACCAAAAATCATTAGATAAACATAATGGAACACAACATTTGAAAGATTTCATTGAGAAGATAGAAGATAAAATTGATTCATTAGATGTGAAATTAATAAGCAAAATTGCATAATATTAATTAATAATGGCTAAATAACAAAAAGGAATACAAATGTATTCCTTTTTAATTTGATTACCCGAAAATTTCGGTGAGATGTGTTTTGTAATCGTTGATATATTTTTTAATATTGGGTTCTTTGATCACGTCGTTTACCATAAAGGTTGGGAATTTTTTCAATCCGAGAAATTGTTGTGATTTATGAAAGGCAAAATAGACACCATCAACACCTCGACCATCAAAAAAATTATCAAACTCATCAAATGCATCAAGAGGGGCATTCCAAGTCACCGAAAGCATATATTTTCTTCCATGAAGTAGGCCTCCAGTACCATATTGTTTGCTTGGATCTTGGCGAGTACGACCATCGCTTGTATATAAATGACCATGACCGAGGGTATAAACCTCGTCCATATATTTTTTTACCATCCAAGGCATCATCATCCACCAACCAGGCATTTGGTAAATAATCGTATCGGCCCAAAGAAATTTTTTAACTTCATTATCGATATCGTAGCCCGACTCGATATGGGTTTCTTGCATAGTGTGCCCTAACTCATTTAGCGTGGTTTTGGCTACATCATGTAATGTACGATTAAGCTGGCCTGCCGAGTGAGCAAATGTTTGTCCGCCATTGAGAAGAAGAATTTTCATTTGTATTGCCTTATTCGTTAATTGCTAAGTTATATTTAGGCTAACAAACTAAAATAAAGATAAAAAGTAGAGTAATAAAACAGAATTTGTTACTTTAATGGATTTATTGTCTATGTTTATGATTTAATTAGGCGAAGTTTAGTCAAATATCACTATAAAGACTATTTTTATAGTTAAAACTATTAATAATAGAGATTATTGATTTTTTAGCAAAAGTCTATTGAGCTTACGGCTATTTTTCTCTGCATTATCCCATCGTATTCTTTGTCGTATTCAAATTGTCGCAGTAATTATGGGTTAGTTCGTAGCGAATGAACATGGACTATCCAGATAATTACCCGTGAAGCTTAATGTAAAAAATTTAAGAAAGGTAACATAATGACGATTCCTGTAATTGGTGTGGGTACATTCCGTTTAAAAGATGATGTCGTGATTGCTTCAGTAAAAAATGCATTAGATGTTGGGTACCGCGCTGTTGATACAGCACAAATTTATGAGAATGAAGCTGCGGTTGGGCAGGCTATTGCAGAAAGTGGCGTTGAGCGCAGCGAGCTTTATATCACAACAAAAATTTGGATTGAGAATTTAAGTAAAGATAAACTTATCCCAAGTTTTAAACAAAGTTTAAGTGATTTGCAAATGGATTATGTGGACTTAACACTAGTGCATTGGCCATCTCCAAATGATGCGGTTTCTGTTGAAGAGTTCATGCAAGCATTATTGGAAGCCAAAAAACAAGGGTTAACACGTGAAATTGGTATTTCTAATTTCACTATTCCATTAATGGAAAAAGCAATCGCGGCAGTCGGTGTTGAAAATATTGCGACAAACCAAATAGAGCTTTCACCTTATCTGCAAAACAAAAAAGTTGTAGAGTGGGCAAAACAACATAATATCCATATTACCTCTTATATGACATTAGCGTATGGCAAAGCATTAAAGGATGAGGTTATTGCGAGTATTGCACAGAAACACAATGCAACATCCGCTCAGGTTATTTTAGCGTGGGCGATTGGTGAAGGGTATTCTGTTATTCCATCATCAACAAAACGTGAAAATTTATTAAGTAACTTGCAAGCAACTCAATTACAGTTAGATAGTGACGATAAAGCGGCGATTGCAGCATTAGATTGTAATGACCGCTTAGTTAGCCCAGAAGGTTTAGCGCCAAACTGGGACTAATTGATTATTCTATATGCTCAGAGGCTAGGATTTGTTATGGCCTCTGAATTTCTGCAAGATATTGAGTTAAGCTATCAATAAAAACCCGAATACGCTGGCTGACAACGCGGTCACTGTAATATACGGCATGGAATGGTAAAGGAACAGGCTGCAATTCATCCTTTAATACTTCGACAAATTGGCCATTTTGAATATATTTATTCACCATAAAGTCAGACAAACATGCAATCCCATTTCCAGCTAAACAAAGCTGTCTTAGTGTCTCCCCGCTATTTGATGATATCCCTGCAGTAACTTCCATTAGTTGCCCATCAATGCCTTTAACTGGCCACATATTTAATGATGCAGGTTCAGTAAAGGTCAGGCATGTATGATGCAAAAGATCTTGAGGAGATTTAGGCTCATCATGTTGTTCCAGATAATTTGGCGACGCAATAATCTTGCGATAACTCTTAAATAATGGGCGAGCACGTAAGCTGGAGTCGGTGAGATGCCCTGCCCGAATAGCAACATCAACTTTCCGTTCAATTAAATTAACAAAGGTTTCCGATGAAACTAACGACAAGTGAATGTCTGGATATTGTTTGCGAAAAATAGCAACAAAAGGAATTAATATATGCAATACAATCGGCGTTGCTGCATCAATTCGTAATAGGCCTTTTGGAGAGCTTTGTGTGTCATATAATTCATCTTCTGCCGCTTGCATTTCTTGCAAGATAATTTTCATGCGTTGAAAATAAATTTCGCCCTCTGCAGTTAGGTCAATTTGCCTGGTGGTACGGTTAAGTAAATTGACCCCCAGTTTTTCTTCCAATTTTTTGACGATTCGGCTCACAGCTGAATTTGCTAAATTAAGTTTATCAGCCGCTTTACTAAAGCTTTTTTGTTCTACCACTTCTATAAATACACGGGCTTCTTCAGATGTTGCTCTCATAATAATTTTATTAGCCAATAAGATGATAGAAAAGGTGACTATTATAGTAACAGCAATAGGTCTTAAAATTTAAACTAAAAGTTTAAGAGAATGGGGTTTTATTAGCTTAAAAGCTAATCATATTGAATCATAACCTATCGCTTTTCTTAAAAGAATTTTTAGTGCTTCAGTGTAATTTTCCTTGTGAATTGCATGTTTCGCTAATTAGCACGATAAAAGCCTTAGCCTTTACTAGGGACGTGTTTTCTCCTTGATTGAGTTAGTGGATGCTTCCTTGGATGATTGCGCTGCAGAATGTATTTTTTGTCTTACCGATTGCAAGACGTATTTCACTGATATTAGTGAAAACCACATAACAGTGTTGATGAAATTTGCTAATATCAAGGTGAAATTTATGGGGACTATTTTGAATGGGTTTTTATGTCGATAAAAATTATTGTTTTATTCTTTATCACTGCGTTGGCTGAAATTGCAGGCTGTTACTTTCCTTATCTTTGGATGAAAAAGCAAGGTGGGGCTTGGCTATTGATCCCTGCGGCGTTAAGTTTAATGCTATTTGTCTGGTTATTGACATTGCATCCGGAAGCAAGTGGCCGAATTTATGCTACTTATGGCGGGATATATATTGCAACCGCATTAGTTTGGCTGAAAGTGGTTGATGGTGTGTCTCTTACCGTGACTGACTGGGTAGGTGCTCTAGTTGTGCTCCTTGGAGCAGGGATTATAATTAGTGGTTGGAAATAGACGATAGTGTTATCACGTCACCTTGAAAAAAAATATTTGTTTATTTTAAGATGACGTGCATTTAAGGCGATCACAAAATGATTCCTTTATGTTTATTTCATCAGATAAATACTAAATCTATATTTAAATTAAATTTAAAATTTATTTTTTCTAAAAAATAGACGTATTCTCTTTTACGAAATGTTAATTGAAATGGAATTTAACTAAAATAGTTTAAATGTAACATTTGATCTAAATCAATTTAACAATAAATACTCTATTGGTAGTAATTTTAATTGATGTTTAACTACTCAGTTAATATTAATTAAACTTTTATTTTCACTTTCATTGATTTTAGGCAATATCTAATCATATTAGGCTGCTATTCTCTCACCGATTTATACAAAAAATATAAAGAGGTAGCAATGAACGTTAGTCGCAGAAAGTTTTTTAAAATCTGCGCTGGCGGGATGGCAGGTACAACTGTAGCTGCGTTAGGTTTTATGCCTGGAATGGCAATAGCTAATGTACGTGAATATAAATTACTTCGCTCTAAAGAGACGCGTAATACTTGTACCTACTGTTCTGTCGGTTGTGGATTACTAATATATAGCATGGGCGATGGCGCCATGAATGCTAAATCCGCGATATTCCATGTCGAAGGTGACTCAGACCACCCGGTAAACCGTGGTGCTTTATGCCCTAAAGGGGCTGGTCTGCTCGATTATATCCAAAGCGAAAATCGTTTACGTTATCCTGAATATAGAGCACCAGGCTCTGATAAATGGGAGCGCATTAGTTGGGATGATGCCTTCACACGCATTGCACGCTTAATGAAAGATGACCGCGATGCGAATTTCATCGAAAAAAATGCTGAAGGAACAACAGTAAACCGTTGGTTATCAACAGGGATGCTTTGCGCATCAGCTGCCAGTAACGAAACGGGAATGTTGACACAAAAATTCGCCAGATCGCTAGGAATGCTAGCGGTTGACAACCAAGCGCGTGTCTGACACGGACCAACGGTAGCAAGTCTTGCTCCAACATTTGGTCGCGGTGCGATGACCAACCACTGGGTTGATATCAAAAATGCCGATGTTGTCGTCGTTATGGGCGGTAATGCTGCGGAAGCACATCCTGTTGGGTTCCGTTGGGCAATTGAAGCGAAAAATAATAATGATGCCACACTGATTGTCATAGACCCGCGTTTTACGCGTACCGCATCAGTTGCTGACCATTATGTCCCAATTCGTTCAGGTACCGATATTACCTTTTTATCGGGCGTTTTACTGTACCTGATTGAAAATCAAAAAATCAATGCTGAATATGTTCAGAACTATACCAATGCATCATTGATTGTTAGAGATGATTTTGACTTTAACGATGGCTTATTTAGTGGCTATGACGCTGATAAGCGTAGTTATGACAAAACCAGTTGGAACTATAAGTTTGATGAAAATGGTCACGCATTACGCGATGACACTTTACAAGACCCACGTTGCGTGTGGAATTTACTTCACAAACACGTATCACGCTATACGCCTGATATTGTTGAGCAAATTTGTGGAACACCAAAAGCAGACTTCTTGAAGGTTTGTGAAATTTTAGCCACAACAAGCGCGGCAGATAAAGCCGGGACTTTCCTGTATGCGTTAGGTTGGACACAACATACTGTTGGTGCACAAAATATTCGTACCATGGCCATGATCCAGTTACTGCTAGGTAACATGGGGGTTGCTGGTGGTGGCGTGAACGCGTTACGTGGGCACTCGAATATTCAAGGCTTAACAGATTTAGGGTTACTATCAACCAGTTTACCGGGTTACTTGACACTACCTTCTGAAAAACATCAGAACATTGATAGCTACCTTACTGCAAATACGCCAAAAGCGACATTGCCAAATCAGGTAAATTTCTGGAGCAACTATCCTAAGTTCTTTGTGAGTTTGATGAAGTCTTTCTATGGGGATTCCGCTCAAGCTGAGAACCAATGGGGTTATGACTGGTTACCTAAATGGGACCAAGCTTATGATGTGATGAAGTATTTTGACATGATGAGCAAAGACCAAGTGACTGGCTATATCTGTCAAGGGTTTAACCCAGTAGCGTCATTCCCTGATAAAAATAAAGTGGTTAGCTGCCTTAGTAAGTTGAAATACCTGATTGTTGTCGACCCGTTAGTCACTGAAACGGCTAATTTCTGGCAAAATCATGGTGAGATGAATGACGTTGATACAGCTTCGATTCAAACCGAAGTGTTCCGTTTGCCATCCACTTGTTTTGCGGAAGAAGATGGTTCGATAGCCAACTCAGGCCGTTGGTTACAATGGCACTGGCAAGCGGCAGATGCTCCAGGTGAAGCGCGTAATGATGGCCAAATATTGACCGGTATTCTGTATAAAATCCGTGAACTGTATGAGAAAGAAGGCGGCCAAGGCCAAGATCCTCTGATGCAAATGAAATGGAATTATAAACAACAATTCCATCCGGAATCAGAAGAAGTGGCGAAAGAAAACAACGGTGTTGCACTGGTTGATCTTTATGATGCCGATGGCAATTTACAAGCGAAAAAAGGCGAACTACTCAGCTCATTTGCTTTATTGCGTGCAGATGGTTCAACGGCATCTTCTTGCTGGATTTACACTGGTAGCTGGACTGAGAAAGGCAACCAGATGGCAAATCGTGATAATAGCGACCCATCCGGTATCGGTAATACACTTGGTTGGGCATGGGCATGGCCTCTGAACCGCCGTGTGATTTATAACCGTGCTTCTTGTGACACCCAAGGTAAACCGTGGAATAAAGACCGCGTGCTTATCGAGTGGAATGGTAAAAAATGGGTCGGTAATGATATTCCTGACTTCAATGCTTCTGCTCCTGAAGTCGGAACTGGGCCATTCATCATGCAACCAGAAGGTTTAGGTCGTTTATTTGCTATCGATAAGATGGCTGAAGGGCCATTCCCTGAGCACTATGAGCCATTTGAAACACCACTTGGCACTAACCCGTTGCACCCGAATGTGGTTTCTAACCCAGCGGCGCGGATTTTTGATGAAGACAAGAAACGTCTTGGCGACCACAAAGATTTCCCTTATGTCGGAACCACATACCGTTTAACAGAGCATTTCCATACGTGGACTAAGCATGCTCGCTTGAACGCAATTGCTCAGCCTGAGCAATTTGTTGAGATCAGCGAAACATTAGCAAAAGCCAAAGGAATTGCGTTAGGCGATAAGGTCAAAGTCAGCAGTAAACGTGGGTTTATCAAGGCTGTTGCAGTTGTCACTCCTAGATTACAAACGCTGATGGTGGATGGCAAACCAATTGAAACAGTTGGACTACCTATTCACTGGGGCTTTGAAGGCGCGACTCAAAAAGGGTTTATCACCAATACGTTAACGCCGTCTGTCGGCGATGCTAACTCTCAGACACCTGAGTATAAGGCATTCTTAGTTAACATTGAGAAGGCGTAAGGGAGGGAACATGTCCATGCAATCTCAAGACATTATTAAACGTTCCGCGACCAATAGCATTACGCCTCCGCCACAAGCGCGTGATGATAAGCTTGAAGTCTGTAAGCTCATTGATGTGTCATCTTGTATCGGCTGTAAAGCTTGTCAAGTGGCATGTTCTGAGTGGAATGATATCCGTGACGAAGTTGGTCATTGCGTTGGGGTTTATGATAACCCAACGGATTTAAGCGCAAAATCGTGGACGGTGATGCGTTTTAGCGAAACCACTGAAATGGGTAAGCTAGAATGGTTGATCCGTAAAGATGGCTGTATGCACTGTACCGACCCTGGATGTTTGAAATCTTGCCCATCAGCTGGAGCAATCATTCAGTACGCAAATGGTATTGTGGATTTCCAATCAGAGCACTGTATTGGTTGTGGTTATTGTATCGCGGGTTGCCCATTCAACATTCCTCGATTAAACCCGAAAGACAATCGAGTGTACAAGTGTACCTTGTGCGTTGATAGGGTGAGTGTTGGTCAAGAGCCAGCATGTGTGAAAACTTGTCCAACGGGGGCTATCCGTTTCGGCACGAAAAAAGAGATGTTGGAATACGGTGCAGAGCGCGTAACTAAATTGCAAAATCGGGGGTATGCGCAAGCGGGAATTTATGATCCTGAAGGTGTGGGTGGTACGCATGTTGTTTATGTGCTTCACCATGCTGACAAACCTGAACTGTATCATGGCCTGCCTAAAGACCCGCAAATTGATACACCAATCAATCTGTGGCAGGGCATCTTGAAACCACTTTCTGTCGTTGGATTTATCGCGACCTTTGCAGGGTTGATTTTCCACTATGTGGGAATTGGTCCAAACAAAGAAGTGAGTGATGAAGAGGAGAAAGATGACCATGAGTAAGAAAAGCAAAATGATTGTGCGGACAAAGTTTATTGACCGCGCGTGTCACTGGACGGTTGTCATCAGCTTCTTCTTGGTTGCTTTGTCGGGGATCGCGTTATTTTTCCCAACATTGAAATGGTTGACGGAAACCTTTGGTACACCGCAAATGGGACGGATTTTACATCCCTTCTTTGGTGTGTTGATTTTCGTTGTGCTGATGTTTATGTTTGTTCGCTTTGTGAAACACAATATTCCAGATAAGCAAGACTTACCTTGGATTAAAAATATTGTCGAAGTATTGAAGGGTAATGAACATGAAGTGGCTGATGTAGGTAAATATAACGCCGGTCAAAAAATGATGTTCTGGAGCATCATGAGCCTGATTTTTGTGCTCTTGATAACTGGTATTATCATTTGGCGCCCTTATTTTGCACATTTATTCCCAATGTGGGTTGTGCGGTGGGGGTTGTTGATTCATGCCGTTGCTGCAATTGTATTGATCCATGCCATTTTAATTCATATGTACATGGCATTCTGGGTTAAAGGTTCAATCAACGGAATGATCGAAGGGAAAGTTAGCCGCCGTTGGGCGCGAAAACATCACCCTCGTTGGTACCGTGATGTAGAAGCGAAAGAAGCCAAAGCCGAAGCTGAAAGTAAAAAATAATTTACGCAGTAGGTGCTAAATAACATTAAGCCATCACATTGTGATGGCTTAGGTTGTTGACAAAGCGGGATAAAAGCGTGGTTTTTCCCACTTTGTGTTATCAGCCGAAAATCAATAAATTGATTTTCCTAATTTATTTTCAAAACCTATTAGATTTGCAGCTAAACATAATATGTTTGGCTGCAAATCTGAGCCATCACATTGTGATGGCTTTTTTGTGGGTATTTGGGCTTATATGGTTTCTTATTGATGAGATTTGTTTAAAAAGTCACTGGCCTTGATGCGATACAACACATGCTCTTGCAACCAATGGCCATCAGGGAGTGCTGGGTGATAAAAGTTATTTAGTTGTTTTATCATTCCTAGTCTTTTCATTACGGATTCTGATGGTGAATTAACCACTGCCGTAAATGCAACCAGTTCGGGCAGATTTAGTTTATCAAAAGCATATTCGATGACACGACTCGCTCCTTCAGTGGCATAGCCGTGGTGCCAATATTCCGGTAACAGACGCCAACTTAATTCGATACAAGGGGAAAAAGGTAAATTAGAGGCGGGAATATTTAAACCAATAAACCCAATGAATTGTCTATTGGATTTTAATTCAACAGCCCATAATCCCCATCCTCCTTGTTGAGCAAATTTATCTATGATGGCTTGCATAAATTGTGCATTTTGCTGCTCATTAAGCACAGAAGGAAAATAATGCATGACATCGGGATGGCTATTCATTTGGTAAAATGACTGTTTATCTTCTTCTTGCCACCCACGTAGCCGTAAACGTATTGTTTCTAACTCAATGATTTTCATGGCTACTTTTTATTAAGACGCATATGAAGAATAGGGAATGGATTACCTTCGCCGTCTAATTCAGAACGTGCATATTGTGTAAAACCCATATGTTGATAGAACCCGATAGCTTGAGGATTTTGTTCGTTAACATCCAACTCAGTAATGCCTAAGGTATCAATGGCATATTGAAGCAGTTTTTTCCCTGTACCTTGGCCTCTACTTTCTTGGGAAATAAACAACATTTCAAGGCGGTGTTTATCGCACCCTAGAAAACCGGTCATATTGCCTGCGCTATTGAATGTCACAAAAACAGCTAAATACGGCAAATAAATATCTTTGATAGCAATTTTTAGTTCAGCAATTTTTTCTTCAGTTAAAAAATGGTGAGTTGCTCTCACTGAAGACTCCCAAACACGAATAATATCATCATCGTGTGCACGTGTTGCGCTTTGGACTATCATTATATTATCTCCGTGTATTGATTGGAAAATCTTAACTGCTGGTTTTCTTCTGTCAATCGTTTGTTTTTAATTTACCTTAAGATTGTTTTTGAGATATTTATCGCAGAAAAAAAAGTCAACTTCGTCATTATTAGATAAGTTGCGGTGTGATTTTTCGCTAAGTTCTTTATATAGCGATGAACGTATTTTTCTTTGTTGCTTTAATTGTAGGGGTATATTAATGAAATATAAATTGCTAACTCTCTGTTTATCTACGGCATTATTAACACCTATTGCGCCTGTATTAGCGAGTACAGATAGCAAAACAGATATGGTTTTAGATCAAGTTTTAGTCCTTAGCCGCCATAATTTACGTACACCTATCGTAAATACCGGTATTCTTACTGAAGTGACTGATAAAAAATGGCCTGCATGGGATGCACAAAGTGGTTATCTCACTACTAAAGGCGGCGCACTTGAAGTCTACATGGGGCATTATTTTAGGGAGTGGATAGACCAAAACAAATTACTTGCAGATGAACTGTGTCCAACAAGTAATGAGGATGTATACCTTTATACAAATAGTCTCCAAAGAACGATAGCAACTGCCCAATTCTTTGCTGCAGGCGCATTTCCAGGATGCAAGGTAAGTATTCATCATCAGCCTGAAATTGGTAAAATGGACCCTGTTTTTAACCCAATTATTACCAATGCTTCCCCTGAATTTAAACAGCAGGCACTCGCTGAGATGGAACAATATTTTAAAGGGTTATCACTGACTGCGGGTTATGACGAATTAGATAGTGTTCTGAATATTAAAGATTCTCAGAAATGTAAAACAGACAAATTATGTAATTTAAATAACCAAAAAAACAGCTTTATTATTGAAGCTGAAAAAGAACCAGGCGTCAGTGGTCCATTAAAAATTGCGAATTCAGCGGTGGATGCGATAGACCTTCAATATTATGAAGGTTTTCCTGCTAATGAAGTGGCTTGGGGGCTTGTGAATACCCCTGAAAAATGGAAAAAACTGAATACGCTAAAAAATGCTTACCAAGAAACGTTATTTACGCCAAAAATCATTGCAAAAAATGTCGCACATCCAATACTCAATTATATCGATAAAGGCTTTGTTTCGGTCGATAAAGGAGAAACAGCAAAATTTATATTCTTAGTCGGTCATGACTCGAATATTGCGTCACTCATGTCAGCAATGGATTTTAAACCGTATCAATTACCAGAGCAGTATGAACATACCCCGATTGGAGGTAAATTAGTGTTCCAACGCTGGACAGATAAGCAAGCGAATAAAGATTTTATGAAAGTCGAATATGTTTACCAAACTGCAGACCAGCTTAGAGATAATACGTATTTATCATTACAAACACCGCCTAAACATGTCACATTAGAGCTAAAAGGGTGTCCAATTGATAAAAGCGGCTATTGTTCTTGGGAAGATTTTCAAAAAGTCATGGCGACAGCCTTAGAACAGTAATCACGGTATATTGATGCCCTACAAACTTGAGCGGGGCATCATTTTTTGGGAAGATAGCCAAATTATATATTGGGTTTATTAATATCTTATGTGGACAAAATAGTCACTATGCCTATTCAGTTTTTTCAGCTAAATCAAATTGCTACCGCAGATCTTATCGCATTAAATACTCATCCAGCTGTACTTGAACATATGCCTCTAGGCAGCAGCCATTTCGATGAACAGGCCTGCCAGCAGTGGGTTTCAGGAAAAGAGCTGCATTGGGAGCAACATGGCTATGGAGTATGGGCCATTATGATTGATGACCAATTTGCCGGCTGGGGAGGGTTACAAAATGAAGCGGGTGATGCAGATTTAGCTTTAGTGTTACATCCTAAGTTTTGGGGAAAGGGAAAATCTATTGTTAAGAATATTATTAATAAAGCTTTTACATCACTGAAGGTTGAGTCAGTTACAATACATTTACCGTTAACACGCAAGAAAGTATCCGCGATTTTACGTTATGGTTTTACTGAAGAACGCATTGTTGATTTTGATGGTATTCCTTTTAAACGCTTTAGATTAAGCCATTCATCAGTTTTATAGCATAAAAAAACCCCGCTAAAAAAGCAGGGCGTGAAAATCACGAAAATGTTTATGAGCCTTTAATTTACCCTAAATGAACACATAAATAGCCCTATAAAGTGTATGTCTTTGCTGTTTTTTGTAACAATCATTAAGGCTAAACCTTTTGTTTGTAAAATGTGTTTGCTTAAGCTACAAATAGCACTTTAGTATTTATTATCTAACCACTAATACACTAGTTTTTGCATAACGAACTACTGAGGCGGCATTAGAACCCAGCAAATAGGTTGACATACTCGGGCGGCGTGAACCTAATAGAATAATATCGGCGTTGATATCTTCTGCGGTTGCCAAAATTTCGTCTTTAACAGAACCAACGGTTGCTTTCGCCTTTATTTTATCTGCAGGGATATCAAATAGTTTAATTTTTTCTTTTAATTCTGTAAGGATAATTTCAGCTTGTTTTTCGTCGTCAGGGAAGTCTCCTGGTAAGATGGTGCCACCATAGCGTAAATAGTTTGAAATTGGTGCGGTTACGGCAAGAAAGTACACTGTTGCATCATTCAATTTTTGTAGCGAATTAACATGAGGAACTAATAAGTTAGTGAGAGCATCTTCGGTTACATCGATCGGAACTAAGATTGTATTGTACATAATATCTCCCTTTCTCTTTTATATTATAAGTTTAGAACAATATCATACATTGTGAAATTGATTATTAATAGTAATGAATTTATTGGTGGAAGGGTGTGAGCAAGTAGCCGTAATAAGATTTTTCATCAAAAAAAGAGGGGAGCCTGATGCCATTATAATGAATAACATCAGGTAAAATGCAGGAAATATTGGGGTAGATTTATTTTTTTACGCAAGCTTCTTTTAAGCCAGCTTTGCAGGCTTGAGCTAGATATTCAGCTGCAGATTTTTCATTGATTTCAATTCCCTCGCCACTTTCTAGCATTTTACCGACTTGGTATTGTGCGGGTGGAAATTTTTTATCAGCAGATTTTTTGAACCACTCAAAAGCCGTAATATAATTTTGTTTTACACCAATACCTTGATAGTAAAACTGGCCCATATAATTTTGGGCTTCAACATTGCCTTTATTGGCTGATTTTTCGAATAGATCCATGGCTGTTTCAAGGTTGGCCTCAACCCCATTACCATTTAAATACATGTCCCCTAAAAACAACTGAGCATCAGAATTGCCCTTATTCGATGCCATCGTTAACCATTTTTTTGCTTTACCATAGTCCTGTTTAAGCTCGTTACCAAGGTAATAGCCAATTCCTAACATGACTTGCGCTTTTATATCGCCTTTTTGCGCTTCTTGCTCGATACGTTTGATAGTTTCTTTGGGAACCGCAGCGACACTTAGGTTAATTGAAAAGGCACATAAAATAATAAATGAAAGAATTCTAAGCATAATTTGATATCTTATTTTAGCGTTGTTTATTTCTATTTTTAATAAAATGTCTCAATGAGATTTATTACCAACAAAGTATATTACATAAAGAAAAGTTTACATCAAAATACGTAATATAAAATAAGCTATAAGCCTGAGGACTTTACGCATTTTTAGAGTTATTGGCATCATCTATACTCTACGATTTTAATTTAAAAATATCAATATATAATAAAAATATACAATATATTAGGGCATGGGATTTCCTATCTTTTAGCCATGTTATGTGTTTGTTGTAACAAGATATTAATAAGAGAAATGATTAAGAAGTCATGCCAGGCAGATGAAAAGATAAGGGAATGGAATATTAATTGATATTTTAAGTGTGGTTTAAGGCGTTAGGGTGATTATTTTATAAAAACATTTAATACGAATAAATTTTCGATATAAAACACATCAGAAGTGAGAAAAGTGAATTAAATAAGGGCGGCTGATGTGTTATTAGAAAGGTGTGAATTAAAGTTTACAGAATTCGCACCTTTAGCAATATAAAAAAAACCTTTATGTTGATGGCTTAAAAAAGCTTATGACTCAAATAGTGGGGTAGGTTTACCATTGTCATCAATTGTGACATTTAAACCTATGACAGCAAAAGACAACCTTAGTCATCTTATTTGTACAAGCATTTGTTATTTAATAATTTAATAAAATCCCCATTGACAAGTTAAGACAGGTTAAGCCACCATAAGACATACTTAATGTGTCCACCAGTGTGTCCATCAAAACTGGATGACAATTGTAAAAATGGGGCAACAATGGCAATAACAGATACATTTTTGCGAACAAATCAGGGCAAAAAACAATCATCGGTTATCGAAAAATCAGATCGTGACGGTTTGTGGGTGCGCATTTCTAAAAATGGCGTGGTGTCTTTTTTCTATCGATACCGATTTCTAGGTAAGCAGGATAAGATGACTATTGGGAAATACCCTGTAATGTCACTCAAAGAAGCCAGATCTAAGGTTTTGCACTGGTCAAAGGTTCTAAGTGAGGGGCAAAACCCAAAACTGGTTCAGTCCTTGGAAATTGAAACTATCAATCAGAATAGCTCATTTGAAGACTTATATCGACAGTGGCATGAGATGCATTTTGAAGGGAAGGTAAGTTCAGTGAACGTATTGAGAACTTTTGAAATACACGTATTCCCTAAGTTAGGTAAGTATTCACCAGAGCAGTTAACTACAAAAATATGGGTTTCTTATTTAGATGGAATGTCTAAAAAGTACTCAGAAATCACGAAGCGCATTTTAAATAACTCAGCTGAATGTTATGAGTGGGCTAGAAAGCGGAACATGATAGCTCTAAACCCGCTATTAAATCTTAGCCCTAAAGATTTCGGTGTTAAAAAGGGGCAAGGTTCACGCACGCTAGACGACTCAGAAATTTACTACATTTTAAAAGCTAGCAAAGAATCAAGAATGGAAGAGAAAAACGCTTTGTTTGTATTTTTATGCCTTTACTATGGTTGTCGTGTTGGTGAGCTTCGATTAGCCAAAAAAAGCGATTTTGACTTCAATAAAATGATATGGGTAGTTCCTGCAGAGAACCACAAGACAGGAGGCTCAACAGGAATGCCATTAATAAGACCAATAATAGAAGACTCTGTTCCTGCTATACAAAGGCTTATCGAGTTAGCTGATAGTGAAGTAATTTTTAACTCAGGAACGGATGTTATATCTTTTAATTTTCACCTATCATTTCCTAAAAATCTTATTCGATACTGCAAAAGAAGTTATGATGTAATCATCCCTCATTTTTCTATGCATGACCTAAGACGTACCGCTAGAACGAATTTCTCAGAATTAACCGCGCCTCATGTCGCAGAAACAATGCTAGGTCATAAATTACCCGGGGTATGGGGTGTTTATGATAAATACAGCTATATGAATGAGATGAGAGAGGCTTATAAAAAGTGGTGGGATAAATTGGAGTTAATAACGAAATTCGCCCCAAGTTAGGGGCGTTATTTTCATTTGCGGCTCGCTTTACTTAGTTCCGAATCTTTCGTTTGCCATTCTAAAACTTTATATTTAAACCATCTATTTTCAGATCCTTGATAGCTACAGTCAGGTTCGGGAAATGGTAATACTGCACGCTTTCTTCTTCTGTCTAGCGTTCTTGAAGAAATTCGTAGATGTTCACATACATCTTTAGTGGTCATATATGCATTATCAAGGGTCACTTATCACCTCCCTTCACATATCCATTCTTCAATATTGCCGCTGCAACTTCAGCTGGAGTTCCTAACCACATAGCATCGTCAATAATGGCGTTTAGATTTCCATAGCTGAGGTCTTCAACTGTTTTTGGCCATACATCATTCGGCACATGATAGATGACGCAATCAGTTATCTGGATAGTGGTCATTTGAATGATTTCCTCTGTGGTGAAATTCATTCGTTGATAACCGGCATTCCAAACGGCATCAGTTACTTCACCCGGATCCCCGCCTGCATTTTTAATGATACTGACTAGGTTAAAATCAAGCGTTGTCATTGCCCACCTCCATTAACCCCTCAAGCCTCACGACTAACTCATACATTTCACTTTTGCATTGACGGGTTTTTGTTAATTCGCCCATGCGATTGTTTATCTGAATCAACTCATCATCAATTTTTACCAGTTCAGCACGTAGTTGTTTACTATTTGGTACGTTCAGGGTTCCGTTTGGAACGGAGGTGTGCTGCTCTGGTATAAGGTGATTTTTCTCACCTTTAAATTCTGGCTTTGTGACAGAATTAAGTGATATCAATTGGTTGGCGGAGGTATCTTCTAAAAGGGGCGATTTCCCCTCTTTAGCTTCAACCCACTGGTAAACTCTTGAGCCGTTTTTTACCTGACTAACCACATTTCCATTTTTGATATCAGTTTTTAAACGCCCGCCAATGTTATTTGCCGAATCTCCAGTTGCTTTAGCTAGTTCAGCGGCCGTCATAGCGTGGGTGCTTTGCTGTAAAACTTCTCTTAAGATTTCAATCTTAGGGCGCTCATCACTAGCCTGACATGAAAATTCTGAAGCAATAGGGCTCTTATTTATTTTTGGTTCTGGCTGGTTAATAAGTTGATACATACCATTAACCAGCTTTACCGCACCTTTTCGCATTTGATTGGTAATCATTGCATTAACAACTTGGGCGCTTTGATCCACATGCAAAGCAAGCGTATCGATATCACATGGACCTACTTCTTCAAGCGCATCGATAATTAAAGGGTTATTGCTCATCATTCACCTTCCTTGCGCGTTTTTTCTTTTTGGTGATCGGGATTAATTTAGGTGCAACGATTTGTGGTGCTGGCGGTAGAGGAGGGCATACGCCCATCCTGATATAACAGCGTTGTCTGATCCCGTGAATAATTCGAGCCGTCCAATCGCAACCATCATCCACATAGTGAGTAACCCGAACTATCACATCGTCGTAATCAACCATTTCATGGTCAGTGTTGTTTTGTTCAATCACTTGTTAGCCTCCTTGCTAATAATTTTGTAGGCATGTAATACATGGTTAGCCTTACCGTAAATCGTTGTTACTCGAAAAAAGAAACCTGTAGACGCTTCATGGACTGGTGCGCTTAGCAAGGCTTTATCTATCAGCCGATTTAACAATCGACGCTCTGTAACAAAAGATAAAATGGTTATCTTTGCTGTGTTGCCCATGGCGATATATTCAATTTTCATTTTTTACCGTCCTTAGTGCATGGTTGGCATTGCAGGGAAACCACCTTCTGATTCCAGTGCACGGATATAATCATCGTTAAGAATGCAAAGACCTTCGCGCCCTTTGGCTGATAGACGAGGACCGTGTTCTAGTGAGATATCAAGAAAATCGATATACACTCGGACAGTAAAGTCAGCCCATAATGCTTTCCCGACGGTTTCAACCATGATCCGTTCTAAGTTTTCACTTAGTGCAAGGCGCAGAGGAGCAGGGTAAATACTCAGTGACGATTTGCCATTGCTATAGATGGTTGCTAAATCAATGCCGCCGTTGCCATTTGGCACCTCAATAGTGCCGTTTTTCTTTTGTTGTTCGCGGATAAAGCAAGCCACTACCACCCAACGCCAAACTGAAACACGTTGTTCAGGTGTTAGGGTGTCTGGTTCATCAGCTAACTTACCCATCACGGCAGCAGCCAAATACAAGCCTTTTATTAACTCTTTATCGTAGTGACCACATTCAAGCGCCTTAACTGCGTCAGAATAAGAAATCAAAGTGCCATCGTCGGCAATAACGCCGTTACCTGCATCAGTAAAATAAGCCATTATTTAGCCTCCGGCGTGTAGATAGCCTTGTCGTGTGAAAACTCACCGTTCCATGTCTTTTTCATTGGAAGCTCACCTTTCATATAGAGCTGATATAAGCGGTGACAACCTTTTTCTAATAAGACTGGTGTCACTTTTATAAATTCTTCCATGCCATGAGGAGTGACTTTGGTTTCTTCCTCTGTGAGATATTTATCCCGAGCGTAGGAAGCGACTCGCCATTTGGGTGATTTCTCAAGGTCACGTCGTGAGTTATAAACCCAGTTTCGTTCTGAAGCCCACCACATCATTTTGTTAACATTTACACCATTAAGTGCTTTGCAAAATGAGGTGATCGTTATGCCTTTGCTGAAATGCTTACCTAGGCTTTCCACTGTGGCGTTGAGGTGTTTATTTTCAATCTGGAAAGCTTCTGCGCGGTCTTCTGCTTCAATTACCATCAGTGCAAGCTGTTTTCGACTAACTTCTACTGGCGCAGGGCGAAAATAAGCATCTTCCATTTTTTCAAAGAAAGACCAGGCTTCGTCGCTATCGACAATTTTCGACATACGGGCAGCGCCTTTTTCGGTCCATAGGGTAACGCTTCTAGCTTTGTTTGAAATTTGTGCGTAACTATTGGTTACTCGCAAATCTTTTAGTTCATCACCTGAAACGGTGTGGCAGTGAACCCCTTCAATAAATCGTTCTTTATTGCGAGATAAATTGTTGCGGATATTGGCTTCATCAACGCCATAACCAGCCGCTAATGTTTCCGTGGTGACAACTCGGACACCTTTCCATTCAATAACGGGTAGTGCGTTAGCATCTATTGTGATTAATTCGCTCATAATTAAACCCTCTTAATATCAATTTTTAACTTATTGGCTAATCGGCGTTGCTGTCTATTTAATGGCATTCGAATGTCATTGCCGTTTCTTTCAAATTGGGATAAGTGTTTGCAAACATTGGCATAATCTTTAACTTCATTTCTTTCTAAACTAAGCCCTTGAGCAATAGTCATACCTGCAATTCCCTGTTGAGTTCTGCTGCGTTTTCTTTTGCTCATAAATAACTCTCCGCCACTTTAATTTTTGCTTTAGATAAACAACGGTCAGTTGCTTGGCTGCTTATTTTCTGCTGATCACTTAACGCGCCATTTACTGGCGGTTTGGCAATGTAAAAAGCTTTGTTATATTGCTCAGCGGCACGTCGATATAACTTTCTATCTTCAAGTGACTTGCCAGTATTCATATAATGTTCAAAATTACTCACAGCCCACCTCCGAAGTTTTATTAATATTGGCTTCCAGTAATTCAGCTTCTTTTTTACTTTTAATTTTTTCCCTTGCTTTTTTATTACGTTCTTTTTGTTGTTCTTCATATTCAATTGCGCGAGTTAATAAAGAATTACGCAGTGAGTTGTGCTCTATTCGATATTCAGCCCACCGCAAGTCTTTTTCTGTTCTGGCTAAATATTTAGCCTGACCCCACAATATGGATGCTTTTAAATAATCACCGGCTTGTTCTGCTTTTGCTGCCTGTTGTGCAATACTTAAATAACTTGGCTTCATTTATTCATTTCCTTTTGATGTAAATGTTCAGCAATGAGCAAAGTAATATCACTAATGAACTCTTTGCCTTCGTCGGTTAGCTTTCCGTGTTTATTGTAAAAACTATCGTAGACTTCAATTATTTGCTGGTCGGTTGCTCCTGCTTCTTTACGGCAAATGTTATTTTCGTATAAGTTGATTAATGATTGTTTTAATACCTCAGTATCTAAATCAACTCGGTATTTAATACCATCGACAGTTCGCTCGAATGTTGATGCTTTCTTTTTTCTTTTTAGATAATCAAAGATTGCATCAATAAAATGTTTTCTTCTTTTATCTAATAAAGTTGATTTTTCCATTTCATTATTCCTGATTTTAGATAAAGGGAACCCCTCAGCGTTGACGCTGATTTAAATTTAACTTGATTGTTTAATTATTTATTGGTTATTGCTTCTTGAAGTCTTCCGTATTTTATTACCGCATCTTCCTTTGCTTCTTCGAGTTTTGTGTTTGCTTTTTGCCATTCCTTTTCTAACTGTAAAATATACTTTTCTTTTTTAAGCTTCCGTTTTAAATCTCGATATATTTCAGCCTGTCTATCTATATACTCTGGCAGCATGGCACCGCGCTTAAAGACAGGAGTACCACCAGGCAACTGTGTTTTAATGTCTGGCTCGTTAGTTGGCTTGCCTAGCTTACTGAACTCATCACTAGCAAGGATGTGTGCATATTTATTGATAGCTGCATCTTCAGTGAAATAGCTTTTATTGCATGGCTGAACAAAATAAACCTCACGAGTAATGACCTGAATGTCGTGACCTGTTGTTATTTCTATAGGCTTTGCTTTGTTTGTCATTTTAATTTTCCTTAATAAGAGCGTCTAAACTATTGAGTGTTTTACTTAATGTATTTGCCATTAAATCTAATTGTGCATATAGCGTTGGGGTGTCTGGTTCATTTTCGTATATGTCACTTTTAAGTTGATGCAGAGAAAGCTCGACATTATTAATATCCCCAATAGCACCATGTAACTTATTTTCTGATAACTTACTATTTTGATTGGGGGGGGGGGCAGAACGCCGTTTAATTTCCTCACTAGAATAATAAACATTATCATCTAATGCTTTAGCAATAATGATTGACTCTTGAATCAATAAACCTATTTTACATAGAACGTCTTTTGATAAAGGGTCATTGTCACTACATGAAGAGTCAAACAATAAGGTACCAATTGCTCCGACACCTTCAATTAATGCTTCTGATGTCATTTCGTTATTAATAGAAATTCCACTAAGTTGCTCGATTGAGTAGTTTTTGAAATCTTTTATTTTTATTGTGTCGCTAGTTTTCATTTTTATTTCCCAAGATTAATTTTAATTAATGCCTCATGAGCGCGAATTACTGATAATAAGGCTGCAGCCAAAGTATTTAGGGTGTTTTCATTATCAATAAATCCTGAATCTAAAATTAAATTAATAATGGCCTTTGCGTAGGTTAATTCAGTGTTAGCTGCATCTCTTAATTGAATATTGTCATTCACTATTCTTTCTCCAAAATATCATCGACCTCAGTTTCACATTGAGCGATTAATTGACTGGCTATATGTTTTTCGCTGTTGTCTCTATTTAGATATTGAGCAGCAATTAAAAACGCTTTCACTCGGTTAAACACATCCATACATTCACTAACTTGTACTTTGGGGGGGGGGGCTGTTTTATTCATGTCCATTATCCCGTTGTGCATTTTCTTCAAGTAGGTACAAAGAAACATCATTTGATAAATCAAGCGCCAAGCCAATTAACTCCTCAATAGTAGATGTGTCTTTGTGCCGTAAATTCTCTTTATTGATAGTGAATAATAGTGAACTCAGCTGAGCGCTTTTTTTTGCGGCGACACTTAATTCAATTTCGTGTGACATGTCACGCTCCTACAGGTGTTTGTGATGCCAGCGATAAAACATAATCACGAACAAGTTGTAATTTTGCTGATTTCAAATCCGTTGCATAAACCTCTTTGCGTTCAGCTTTAGCTTGTGGATCACTACGCTTTACAGCAAAGAAGCAGAACTTAAACAGACCTGTACGGATATCAGGTTTAAGTACATTGGTATTTGGCGCATAATGTATAGTCGACATTTTTTAAACCTCGTCATTATGAGTTAAAAATTTAGCTGGCTGCATTTCACCTTCACCGCGCATGAGCCACCTTAGATTTACACCTAAAGCTTCAGATAAAGCTGCTCCTCGCTCAATTCCCACGCCTTTTACTCGGCCAGTAGCCAATGCACTGATTGTGCTTTGTGAAACTCCAATACCCCAAGCTAAAGCGGCTTGTGTCATTCCAGAGTGTGCGAGAGCCAAGCGCAAACGTGTTGCGAATGAGTTTTTTATGCCCGTAGTCAGTTGCTCGACCTTGATTTCATTTTTTAATGGAAAATCAAACGCAATGCTTGATTGAATGCTAGATGATGTATCTATTAGTGCTCTAAATTTTTCTTGCAGTATTGCTTCAATTATCTCGCTTTCAGTTTCTGAAAGCTTTCCTGATAATATGAGAAGACTGACACACTGAGTTTGCTCCGCAAGACTGGACATGTAGCATGCATTTCTCATTAACAAATCATATGCCTTATTCATTTTTATCTCCTAAGCGATTTTTAATGATAATAGACAGAGCGTTTTTAAATGTCAATCGCTAAAGCGATATTTTTTTATATTGACGTTTACTAGGAAATATAAGATTATCCTCATACTGTACAAATAAACAGTATGAGGGTGTAATGAAAAAAATGGAAGTTAGTTTCTACTATAGAAATAGACCAGGGCGCTATAGATTGGATAAGACAAGATTATGTTATTTATATTGTTTTGATAAAAGTATAATCACCCCTAGTAAATTAATACTATCATCGACTGAAACCAAAGGGATGCGAGAGTCATCAACGGATAAGTAGTCATTAGCTGCACTTTTAATATATCTATAAGCACTAATATTTTTATTTATTTCAATCAACACCAGATCATTTTGAGAAGGGAGCTCTTTAGGGTCAATAACTACTATGCTTCCTTTGGTGATCTCGCTAATTCCTGTATCTGATTCAATTTCATAGGCTTTTAATGAAGGCTTGAATATATTACTAGGTATAAGAAATTGATTATGTGTAGGTTTGTTTCCTTTCAATACAGCCAATTCTGCATACTTTCCAGTCATCACTTCAAATGGTGGGAGTGCTTTATTTCTTGCTGTTTCAGTATCACCACCATGTTGTAGCCACTCTGCATCAACACCAAGTACGCGAGCTATATCAACCAATCTTCTGCTTGACGATGCTTCTCCTGACACTAATTTCCATACACTTGATTGTGCCATACCTACAGCTTCAGCTAGGGACGCTTGCGTGAATCCCGAATTTTTCATTGCTGACTTTAACCGTTCTGAAAGACTCATATATTACCTCATTAAACTATAGCGATGGCGATATTATACATTAATCGCTTTGGCGATTGAATACTGTTTATTTATACGCTAGAATCGCTATAGGAATATTGGAGGGTTTATGAAAAATGAAATTATAGACAAAGCGATTAACAGTATTGGTACGACACAATTAGGGTTTGCGAAGCTAATAGGCGTCTCACAGTCAACAGTTTCTGATTGGTTAAACAATAAGAAAAAAGTATCCCCTAGATTGGTGCCTTCGATTGTTAATTTAACAAATGGAGCTGTAAAGGCTCACGAAATTCGACCTGATCTACCAGAGCTTTTCGGTAATGCACATGCACCAGATACACAACATACTGATGCCTAAGCATTACTTTCCTGATGACGCGAATTGGATTCAGGAAATGTTATTGCAACTGTCACCGAGTGCGAGAAATAGGGCGCTGGTGGCTTATTCAGAAGTGTATCAGCAGCATTGGGAGTTAGAACCAGTTTCATATCGCAAAGACAACAAAGCGAGACATGAAGCGAACTCAAGACTAAGGCAGTACGTGAGACGTTATTCGAAGGCAATGCAAGGTTATACCTCAGCGCCGTTGTTGGTTGGTCAGTAATTTCATTAAGGGAGTATTCAGGGGTTAAGACGTTTAGCCGTCTAGACTGTTTTCTGGGGAAGAGGGGAAAACTTTCTAGGGGGGTAAGGGGGGTGATCTTTGAAAGGGGTGTTAGGGAAGGCACTGCCAAGGAAGGAGTTAGATCTTAAATATAGACCTCTATAGGGGTTATAAAACCCACCAGCCGTTTAGATGGCTAAATGATAAATCTTCCAAAGGCTTCGTCCTTGGCAGGGTAAATTATTCAAGTGAGGAACGGATGTTAAACATTACACCAAATTTTGCACAGGAACGCGGTTTAGCTATGTTGCGTCAAAACTGGAAGCAAAACCGCACGTTTATGATTTATAGCCCAACAGGGAGCGGTAAGACAGGGCTAGCGGCATTTATCACAAACGGTTACATCAAGCGCAATATGCGAGTTATGTTCTGTGCGCCATATACAAACCTGATCGCCCAAACAGCTGAGCGTTTTCAAGAGTATGGCATACCAATGGAAGAAATCGGATTTGTTTGGGCCAATCATCCCAATTATGATCCAACAAAATTAATCCAAATTGCCTCAGCAGATACGGTTATTCGTCGTGAGTTTCCTGACAACATTGATTTACTCATCATCGACGAGGCCCATTTACGCCGTAAGAAAATACTCGAAGTCATTCGTGATACTGAACTCAAAGTAATCGGGCTGTCGGGAACACCGTTTTCCCCGTTTCTTGGTGAGTATTACGAAAGGCTGATTAAACCCACAACGATGAAGGAGCTTATTCAGCGTGGGGATCTAAGTAAATACGAATTTTACGCACCGACAAAACCAGATTTATCAAAAGTGAAATCAGTTCGTAGTGAGGAATTCGGTAGTGATTATAAAGAGGCTGAAATTGCTGAAATTATGTCAGGTGCGGATTTGGTTGGCGACGTGGTTGATAACTGGCTGGCTAATGGTGAAAACCTACCAACGATCTGTTTTTGCGTCACTGTCAGCCATGCAAATTATGTCACCGTTGCTTTTAACCGCTCAGGGGTGAATGCGGAGGTCATTACAGCTGATACGCCACATGATGAACGTCGAGTCATCATTCACCGTTTCGAACAGGGTGCAACCAAGATCATTGTTAATGTCGGAACGCTTGTAGCGGGTTTTGATAGTGATGTTCGTTGCATCATTTATGCCCGACCTACTAAATCAGAAATTCGCTGGGTGCAGTGTCTTGGCCGCGGATTACGTAAAGCGCCGGGCAAAGATAAATGTCTCATCTTTGATCATTCCGGTTCTGTCCATCGCTTAGGCTTTCCTGATGATATCGAATATGACGAACTGCCAAACAAAAATGACGGCATGAAAGAGGTTAATAGTTTTCGTGAGCAAGAAAAACGCGAGAAGAAACCGAAAGAATGCACATCATGCCACTTCATGAAGCCTGCAGGTATTTACGTTTGCCCTAAATGTGGATTTAAGCCACTCGCCGGGGAAGACGTAGAAGTCGACACGACACGCAATATCAAAAAATTAGGTAAGACTGAAAAAGTTTACACCCAACAAGAAAAGCAAAGTTTCTATTCCCAACTTAAATATTACCAAAACGTTAGAGCGGTTGAAGGCAAGCCGATTAGTGACGGGTGGGTCGGTCACACATTTAAAGATAAGTTCGGTGTATTCCCTTATGGACTACACAGTACCCCTCAAGAGATTACACCAGAGGTCAGTAATTTCATTAAACATAAGCGGATCCGTTTCGTAAAGGGTCGGCAAAAAGCAAAAGAGCAGTTCGCACGTATTAAAGGTCAGTTAAAAAATGGCACACCACAGCAAGGAGCATTACTTTGAATACAATTAATGCCGCAAAAGGACAATGGGCAAAAATATTTGCGCACTATGGGCTACCCCCTATAACTGGGCGTAAACACTTTAAAGGCAAATGTCCATTATGTGAGAGAAAGGGCAAGTTTCGTATTGATGATAAAAATGGGCTAGGCACATGGATTTGCACCTGTGATTCGGGTACTGGCTTTCAGCTACTGGAAAAAACACAAGGTAAGAGTTTTAAAGTTCTGGCTGATGAAGTGGATATGCTTCTTGGCAATCATCGAGAAAATATAGCACCTAAACCACAAACTAAAGATACCTCAATTGCAGGGTTTAGAGAGCGGATCATCAAGTGCTATTCAAACCTAAAATCACTGAAAGATACCTCAGCAGCGAAATATCTACACAATCGCGGTATCTATGAGCTGCCGAGTGAACAGGTTAAATTTTGTGATAAGCAACCCGTAAAACATAACCCTAACAGCTTTCAAGCTATCTGGTCGCTTGCAACAGACTCAAAAGGGCAGCTTTGTTACCTGCATAGGACGTATTTAGAAGGCGATAAAAAAGCGCGGCTATCGCTGGTCAAACGAATGGACTCGTTGCAGGAGGATAATTACTTAGAGTATGCAAACTCAGTCGCTATCCGTATGTTCCCCGTAGCTTCAACGTTGGGGATCGCTGAAGGAATCGAAACCGCACTTTCCTGTAAGCAAATCTATGGTGTTAATACTTGGTCGACAATGAATGCTGGACATATGGCGAAGTTTGTCGCTCCAAAAGGTGTTAAGCACCTGATTGTTTTCGCTGATAACGATTGGAGCGCAACGGGTGAGGCGGCAGCTTATGAATGCGCCAGAAAAAACCTAGTAGCCAACAATGATATAGAAAAAGTAAGCGTGAGATGGCCTGACCTAAACGATTTTAATGATTTGCTCACTCAAGGTTGCGAAGCAAGGGAACGTGTTTTTATTCGGAAACAAAGAGAGGCGGCTTAATGAAACTCGAAAATGCACTGAAAAACTTTCACCCTAAGTCACCTACATTCGGCAATGTAGCAGGTTGTACTTCCCCTGACCGAATAACGGGAACGGATATCATGGCAGCTATGGGGATGACTGAATCACAAGCTAAGTTTGGTATGACGGCTTTTTTGGCGAAAAATGATATCAGCGAAGAGGATAAGTTTTCTACGGTAGAAGCCTTAACCCAATACGCTAAAAAAATCACACCTAAGCTGGTGGCTAAAGCTGCAGGTAAAAAGTTGGGTTATTGCCTAATTATTCTGGCCAAGATGGCATTTGAAGATTATGCCCGTTCAGCTGGTTCAGTTTTTCCATGTTCAGCATGTAGCGGTAAAGGTCTTATTTATAAGCGCAAGGACGTAGTCAAACATCCTGGTATAACTAGACTAGACGGAACTGTAATTATTGAGCCGTGGACGAAAAATGAAGAAGTGGGTGAATTGTGCCAAGAGTGTAATGGTAAGGGGCGACTAGCACACCGTTGCCGCTGTAAAGGACGGGGTAAGGTATTAGATGACATTCAAACTAAGCTGCAGGGCGCGCCTGTATTTAAAGATTGCCCTCGTTGTGCGGGTAAGGGGTTCAACCGGGTGCCGTCGTCTGTGGCATATAATGCGATAAAACACTTAGTGCCTGATTTAACCCAATCGTCATGGTCACGAAATTGGAAGCCATTTTATGAAAAGTTAGCTAGTAAATGTTTTATTGAAGAAAGTGCGGCAGAACTGGCATTTAGCAGGGTAATAAAATAATGTGTTTTATTTGATTTTTGCATAGAATTGGCTTATTATCTTCTAATAATGGACATTCTATACCTAGTCGCATTAAACCAATTCAAGGCCTCGCAATCGCGGGGCTTTTTTGTACCTAAAACAAACATAAGACTTGCTGTTACGTTTGGTCAGAGTTACATGTGTAGTTATGCACAATAACTGACCAGAGGTTTAAAAATATCATGTTAAAACAGTGTGATATGACAGAAAAGGCAAGGCTTGTATTTAATGCGGTTACAGAGGAACCAGCCACAGTAGGTGAAATCGCATGGCTTAGTAATCTAACCGATTCATGCTGCCGATTAATACTGACCCAGTTAGCGATGGCGGGTTTAATCAAAGAAAACATCAAAGAAAGTACATATCAAAATATCTAGCACTGTGAAAATGGGCGGCTGGTGGGTGTTGGTAGCACCTTACCAGCCATTCGCCCGTTGGATACGGATCACGGACAAACTAAAGCCCACTGCTTATGTGCACAAAGCAAGTGAAGCTTATCAAAAAAGGTTTCCATGATCTATGAAAAACGCTGTGAATTTAAACAGTATTAATTTAGTCAATGATGACTCACTCAGCTACATAAAGACACTTCCCGATAATAGTATTGACCTAATTGCAACTGACCCACCTTATTTTCAGGTTAAGTCATGTAATTGGGATAATCAGTGGGAAAACGTCACTGCATATTTATCGTGGCTTGATGAAATGCTTGCGGAATTTTGGCGTGTTCTGAAGCCAAACGGTAGCTTATATATGTTTTGTGGTTCAAAGCTGGCGGCTGATACGGAATTATTAGTGCGTGAGCGGTTCGATGTGCTTAACCACATTATTTGGGCTAAACCATCGGGACCATGGCGACGACAAAATAAAGAAAGCCTGAGAAGTTATTTCCCAGCAACTGAGCGTATCTTGTTTGCTGAACACTATCAAAGCCCTTACAAGGGAAAAAGCAGTGGTTATCTTCAGCGACGTAGAGAGTTGAAAGAAAGCACGCTGAGGCCATTGATTGAATATTTTAAGCAAGCAAGAGATTCATTAGGCATAACAGCAAAGGAAATACATCAGGCCACTGGAAAGCAAATGGCTTCTCATTGGTTTGGCTATAGTCAATGGCAATTACCGAACGAATCAGACTACTTGAAGCTACAAGAGCTATTTAACCAAATGGCGGTAAAAAAGTTCAGCGGCAATCCATTAAGCCGCCAGCACGCTGATTTAGTTAGCGAACAAAAGCTACTAAATCGTGAATATCATGAGTTATCTCAGCAATACCAACTATTAAGGCGTCCGTTTACTGTGACAGTAGATGTTCCTTATACCGATGTTTGGGTATACCCACCTGTTCAGTATTACCCCGGCAAACATCCATGTGAAAAGCCTTCAGCGATGATGGAACACATTATTAATAGTAGTAGCCGAGAGGGTGATGTAGTGGCTGATTTCTTCATGGGTTCTGGCGCCACAATAAAAGCAGCATTAAAACTCAATCGTCGAGTTATAGGAGTTGAACTAGAAACCGACAGATTTGAGCAGACCAAAACGGAGATAAGTAAAACCTCCTGTTTCTAATTTTTAATTAACTCGGGCACTCCGTAGGGGGTGAAATTATGCGTATGGATAAATATAGCAACGCAGCCTACGGTAGTGCTGGGCTTACAGCATTCTTTGCAAGCTTATCGCTTTATGAATGGGGTTTTATTATTAGGATAGCGTTAAGCGTTGCCAGCCGAGGTTACGCAATACGTTTATTGTTTTAAAACTATAATTCTTTACAATTATCAAAGATTACTTGAGAGATATTAGCGTTTTTTTGGGCTATAGTTTCGCCGGTAATGATATTTTAAGAGTTAAAATTGTGAAGAGCGTCAATCGTTTTATAGATTTTATGGTGGGAATGCAATATACACTAGGTATTTTCACTGCATCACTTCTTATTTTTCTTATAGGCAACTGGATGTAAATCTTCTAGAGCAAATAACCAATCTTTACCTATCAAAGCATTTGAGATAACGCTAAATAAGAATTCTGTTTATTTTGCTACTTGAAAAAATAAATACCGTCCCGATATAGGAGATACACCGTATTTCACTTAATCGTGGCGTCCCATACTAGGTAAAATTAGAATTACGGTGTAGACCCGTCAGCAATGGCGGGTTTTCTATTTAAGAGACTGTCTTTGTTATGAGTAAAATATTTAATTTTATTATTGCGTTATTTTTACTAGGTGCTGGCTTTGTGTTAGGCCTCTCCCTTTCCTATAAAGATGAAGTAAGCGTTGTTGAAAGAACCAAGCGCACTGTGCTTGGATACTTGAACAGCCCTAAATTAGAGTCTTTTAAAGACGTGGAATACCACTTCAATAAAATATCTCATAATGGTGGAGAGGTTGGTTATGTTTGCGGCTATGTATCTCGACACTATGACTTTGTCAGTGAAGTTGAATTTAAGCGCTTTGTGGTTAAAGTATATATAAAGCCTGATGGGGAAATTAATATATCAATACCAGCGATAGATGGCGTTGAGGAAGTTTTTGATAAACCGCAAATTGACAAACTGTGGAATAGTTATTGTATATCACCCACCCTCAGCAAGTAAAAAAAACCACCTACAGCAAGAGGTGGCGGTATACATACCATTGGGAAAAACCAGAAAAAAAGCTCTCTAAATGTTTGCAGATTAATTTATATCACTAACGTTACTTAAGGTAAATATCCAAAAATAATTCCGTTCACATAATGAAAACTCTATTTACTAGCTTCTATCTTGCACATAGCGGCATTAAAGCGAGTAGGGTTTTCATTGTGGAGAATGCCAAGGCTGATTGCCTAACTCGCATGGGTTATCTGTACTTATCAGGATAGAAGCACACACGCCATGGGGAACCTGAACGCATACACTCTCAGCGTATGACTCCACAATACTTATAATCTGCTATAAAGTTCTGGTAGCGCGGAACAGTCTGGCTGAACTAAATCAGCCAACACCATTTCGAGCAACAAAATATTCCCAAAATTATTCCAAGGGGTATTACAAGGCCTTTTCCATGCATTGCTTTGGTTTATCAAGATAATTTACCTTAATCTTGTGATCAACTTATCAATACAGCGTACATTAGGTTCCTTATAACCTTATAGTTACTTTAGTATTAATGATATATAACCAATTCACCCCCGAAGGAACAGAGCCTTATGGCTAGAAACAAAAAGCTTGTATATGGAGCATTAAATATAACTATTCACCCTCACTCCCCTCAAAAATACGTTGAATTATTTAAGGATACCTTCAGGTTAGCCAAAACAGTTAACTTAGGTGGCGATGTTTATGCGATATTAAAGTTTTTTTCAAAAACCGCAGGTAGTACATCTGACACTGACCCATATGAGGGTGAGATTTTAAAATATATGGATATTAGTAAAGATAGTGACTGGTATAGTATCGCTACAAATGAGTTAGCAACAGATGAAGAAAAAGAAAAAATAGTCATACCTGAACACCTTAAGCCTAACGCCTCAAGGTTTTCGTTTGTTTTTCTTCCGGAAGCTCATTTGCTGGTGTATGAAGCTCGCTATAATAATAAGAACCTTTCTCATATACAGATAGAAAAATTTTTTAATTCGTTATTTTCAGAAGATAAAATAGTAGATAAATATGGAGTTGTTAACGTTACAAGCCTTACTGCCCCTGATGAGGTTGAACGAATGCTATCTTTGCAAGGAATAAAAAAAATAACCATGGTCACTCGAAGGCCAAATCCGGATGATATTCATAATGCAGAGCAGGAGTTTAAAGAAAGACTTAAACGGATCAATGCAATCGAAGAAGAAAAAACTTTTAAAGCAGATAGAGATAGCGACATTACTCCAGATCAAGAATTGAAAGTAGAAGCTCTGATTGCATCCCGTAATGGTAAGGTAACGATTAAAAGGCAAGATCATGAGGGCTTTTCAGAGGAGCTATCGAGCTCTGACAAACCATTGAAAGGGTATGAGATTTACGACCCGAATGATACACTGCCAATTAACGTTCTTCTAGATAAAGCAAAATCAATTTATGATGATTTTAGACAATGGCTTACTAAATGATAGATGTAATAAAGAGATATTGGTCAATCTATGGTGGTTTTTCAGCGCTATTTAAAAGTAGTTACTTTTATCTGGCTCTTATCTTAACTGCTATATTGTATCCAGCCTGGTCAAAGTCGGGGTGGTGGGGTGATATTCTATCACTACTACCTAACTTACTCGGCTTTTCTCTTGGTGGGTTGGCTATTTTGCTTGCGGTAGGTGATGATGGCTTTAAAAAGCTTATAGCGGGAAGTGGGAATAATAGCAATCCATCTCCGTACATGGAGGCGTGCACTGCTTTTGTCCATTTTATATTTTTGCAAATAATTGCGATTCTTATAGCACTATTAGCTAAAACTTACGGAACCATTCTCCCCGGATTATGGTACAAACCAGTGCTCTTGATGCTAAGTTACTTTGGCTATTTCATATTCATTTATTCTGTTTTTTGCACACTAGCAGCTGTTTTTGCCGTATTTAGGGTTGCTGACTGGTTTGATGAATATATAACAGTATTTAATTCAAATAATAAAGATAAAAAATAGCATTTAATTTAATCGCTTCAAAAAGCATTACATTAATGCGCCACTTGTCTTTTTTCATTTTAATTACCCCCTAAAAAATTCGGTTATGTATAAAATCACGACTGTATGACCGAGAGAACCATGGATTTCAAGTTATCTAGCATAAATTAACTCAAGGTCTCCATAGGGGGGCTTTTTTATTACCCAAATTCCAATTAACTTCATTAATCTAAATCCGGCTACCTGCTGGTGGCTTTCTATTAACTAAATATCGGAACACTCCGCAGGGGGTGGATATGCGTATGCCTGAAAAGTATTCAAGCCCCGCTGCAATCATATGGGGTGTTCTAACATCCATATTTGGCATTTTCACACTAGATCAATGGGCTGTCATCGTGGGTATTTTATGTACTGTTGGTACTTTTGCTGTGAATTGGTACTACAAACGGAAAGAATTCAAATTAAGAGAGGCTAACAGTGGCAAAGATACCAAATAAAATAAAAAAGGCTGCCGCTGGTGGCTTAATTGCTTTGACTGTAAGCATGATTGCTTATTTTGAAGGCATGGAAACTAAACCTTATAAAGATGTTGTGAATGTCACTACAGTTTGTTTTGGGCATACGGGCGCTGACATTATCCCCACAAAAACCTATACAGAAGCAGAATGTTTAGCTTTGCTTGAAAAAGACCTCAGCAAAGTCAGAAAGGGCGTAGACCCTTTAATCAAAGTCAATATTGACGATAACACCCGAGCCGCTATTTATTCCTTTGCTTACAACGTGGGCACAGGTGCTTTTGCGCGTTCTACGATGCTGAAGAAACTGAACGCAGGTGATATCGCTGGCGCTTGCAATGAATTAAAACGCTGGACTTATGCAGGGGGTAGAGAGTGGAAAGGCCTGATAACACGCAGAGAGATAGAAAATGCAGTATGCCTTGGAAAGTTCGACTCGGCTTACTCTTATTCTTTATCGGATTCCCTATCTACTTGGCAACTGGCGTATATATACTCAGAGACGATACCTGTGGTATTGACAAGGTAAGCTTAGAAAAGCGTTGCCAAAAAGCCCTAGATCACTACCGAACCAAGCAGGTGAATTTATGAAAATCGATAATTCATTCTGGTTATTTTTGGCGCTATTTGCTGTGAGCTGGTGGGCTGTAACGCTTTATGACAGCAATGTTTTAGTAAAAAAAGATGTTGAGCGATTAGAAAATGAAGTGGCTGCAAGCCAATTCATATTGTCCACTGTTTTAGAACTCTCGGTAACGTT
This sequence comes from Providencia sp. PROV255, assembly GCF_028478065.1. Lineage (NCBI taxonomy): Bacteria > Pseudomonadati > Pseudomonadota > Gammaproteobacteria > Enterobacterales > Morganellaceae > Providencia > Providencia sp. PROV255. The sequence goes on from NZ_JAMPMI010000018.1 coordinate 112,716, forward strand.
TAATGAAATCTCACGAAATAACCTTAGGGAACGCGACGCTGCAGCAGTGGCTTCCGAAACGGTTAAAACTATTATCAAAACCGTTATTGCGGATGATAAGTGCGCTGCTATTGATGCTCCTCGTGATGCTACTGTCGAGCTGCACAACCACGCGAATAGAATACGTTCAAACGCCATCAGTGCCCATTCCAGCCCATCTGCTCAATGATTGTTTGCCTGAGTACATCCCTGAGACATTTCCTTGGGGTGACTCTCTATTGATAAATGAGTCGCTACTCACAGTTATCGAGCAATGTAATTTAGATAAAAAAGCCATTCGGGGAATTGAAGCTGCTAGAATTAATTCAAAATCACATTAGAACGAGGTATTTGAAATAAAACTAAAAGTAATCTGAAAGCTTACTTAAAGCCCTTATAGCTGAAATAGCAACATCCTTATTGGGATCTTTACATAATTCAATAAGTCTAGAAATTGCAGCTTGTTGCTCAATAGTTGCTTTATAGTCACCAAGAGCACTAACTGCAGCTATTTTTACATCGTCATTGCCTCTATGCGTTAATTCAATTAGCGTGTTAATAATATTCTGATCCATAAAATTATTCGCCTATATTTAGTTTAAGTTATTAATTATCCATATTAAGCTTAAATGAATGATATTTTTGTTTTTTGTGTTTATATAAAAGGAATTTTCTGTTTTTTTAACTCAAAAAAGGTTTCATTATTAACTTAAATTGTTAGTGATGATAACTATTATTGATTTTAGTCAGAACAATACGGGGAAATGAACAACAACGGCAGGTGATGAAATGAATATTAGTGATTTAGATCCAGTGGTTCAATGTGAGATTCTTCGGCTTGCTCATGATTACGCTGCCAAACAAAGGGATGAGATAAAGCGTAGCGGCAGGCTGCCAAGGGACGAAAAAGAATGGTACGGAGATAGGGTTAAAGAAGCAACGGTATCTCTGGTAAACCTTTATAAACAACGCCCCTCCAATTAGGGGGCTTGTCAATATTAATAGGAGCACTAAATGTCTAATCCAATCATGAAATATTTTGAGTACCAACATCTACCAGCTCACTTGCAAGAGGTTAGTAAGCCAATTAGTGATCTAGCTAAGCAGATGGATGAACAGCTACCAGATGGTGCTGAGAAATCAGCGGGGCTTCGCAAGTTACTTGAGGCTAAAGATTGCCTTGTGCGGGCTAAATTAGGTTAGTTGTAATAAAAAAATCCCCTTTTGCGAAAAGGGGAAAGGATTTATTTAGTTTATTGAACTAATTTTTGATTATGAATACCCAAATGTCGTAAGGGCGCGCACATAATACCAACATAAGTTAAATAATCTAGGTGTAAATTGTTACGAAATACGGAAAAGAATATTGAAAAATGAGTATTCAAATAAAAAAAGCCCCTCTACAGAAGGGCATATCTAATGGAAATGCATCTTTATCATTATTGTTGTAGGACCAGCCATCCTTAACCAGCGGCAGGATATTACCACTACTTATTGCTTGAGCAAAATCGTATTAACACCAGAACAAATCAAGCCACTTCATGAGTTTGCACAGGAAGAAGGACAACCGACTTACACCATTGAAGTAGGTACAATCTGTGATGGTGATGAAATTGTTTATGAAGGTCTGATTGCTTATTCAGGTTTGGAAGAACATAGTGTTCTGCAACTAGAATAGTAGGGGGGAGAAGGAAAGCCCTGCTAGATAAATATTTCAGGGCTTTCAATCGTAGTTACATAACATACATATATCCTATTTGCTTATCGTTAATATCAAAATTAACCTGGTCACCCTCAGGCGGATCCATTGTTGCTAAAGATATAAAGAAAGCAATAACGATGATGGTGTATACGAGAAACATAGATACCTCCCGTAAGTTGAAGTGGACTTCTGCACTTGTGAGCTAGTACGCTCTATTTAAGAATAAATCAGTTTTTTTATTTTGAAAATAGTTAATTCATAAAATTCTGCAAACGTCATTCATAGAGTGGCGTTGATAGAGCTTTATATAGGAGATAAACACGATGGCTAATACGGTCCATATGCAACAACCGAAGAGGCATTTAAACGCCGTGGTCGCCATGTCTCTGAGTTCTCAGAGCTGGTGGGTACGGATGCAGCAGATGCTTCGTTAGAGGGGTATATTAAATACTCTTTGGCAGCATTAGGTGCCGCTATTGGTAATAACAAAGAGATGGTTGTCACGGCAGATATTGCAACCGATGGCAAGAAAACACTGACCAAAGGTTTACGTAAAGCCCAATGCCGCTTAGCGATTGAATCTCAAGAAAACGACCTGCAACCCACTTTAGGCGGGGAAATCATTGCAGAACGTATTGAGGGCGCAATTGATTTGAAATACGCGGAAGGCACCAATACAGGCGCACCAAATTTTGCTTGGTTGAAAGGTTTGTTATCGGGCTTGATTGATATCTCTGAGGGGTTCGCCATTAATACGTTTGCAATGAGGTAGCCATGAATATCTATCAGCGTGGTCACCACACAGCGTTGCGAATGCTGAAGAAATACGGTGCTTCATACCCAGTTAAACGGGATGGTAAACATTGGGTTGATGATGAGACGGGAAAAGAGCACCACGAGCCTGAAACTGAGTTTCTCGCCACAGGGGTTAAGGTGCAATACAAACCTCATGATATTGACGGGACGCTTATTCTGGCGACGGATATCAAAATGGTCTTTTCACCTGGCTCGGTTATTCAAAAAGGGGATCGAGTATTCGTTGACGGCGTGTGGTTGCGTGTTCAAGAGCCTAACCCGATTAAACCTGCTGAACTCGTGATTTGCTATCAATCTCAATTGAGGGCGTGACATGTCACAATCATTTATGCGTTCAATTAACTTGTTTGTTGATAATGCCCAAGCAGATATGGAAGCGGTTGTTAAGAAAACGGGGTTTAAAATTTTGGCTCAGTTGGTTCAAATGTCACCTGTCGGTAATCCTGAACTCTGGGAAGTCAACCAGACGGCAGTCAGTTATAACCAAGCAGTATTTGAACACAATGAAGAACTTAGAAAAGACCCTAATAACCTTACTCCGAAGAAACGTCAGTTAAAAAAGCGCGTGCGTGTCAATGACTCCATGGATATCAAAGCCCCTCCGGGTTATACCGGTGGACGTTTTCGGGGAAATTGGCAAGTGACGTTTGATACACCTGCAGACGATGAGACAGGACGAATTGATAAATCAGGTCGCATGACCGTCTCTATGGGGAATTACGTACTTGAGCACTTCAAGGTAGGTATGAGTGCCATCTACTTTACTAATAATGTGCCCTATGCTTACCTATTAGAAATGGGTCATTCAAAGCAAGCCCCGAATGGCATGGTGGCTATCACTGCACAGAATGTAAGCCAGTTCTTTAGAGAGGCCATGGCTGAGGTGAAATCATGAAGCAATCCGAAATTAATCAGTCAATACGTGCGCTGGTGGCTCAGATTGCAAAGCAAGTGGGGTTAAAGGTGGCATGGCCTAATATGGCTTTTGATGAAATTAACTCCCCTTATTTGCAAATACATATTTTGCCAGCGGCAACGGAGAATATGGGGCTAGCGCTCGATATGCCGATTTTAAAAGGGGTCATTCAAATTAATATTGTGGGTAAGGTGGGGAGCGGTGATGAACACTTAAGCCTGGTTGCGGATAACATCAAAGCTCAGCTTGAAAATGGGCTCACACTGACCAAAACCCTTTATCTCAACAGTGAGCCAAATCAATTACCCCCTCTCGTGGGGGATACCCACTACACCATTCCCATACGCACATCCTATCGATGTGATTCAGTTCGATAACACCGCCAGCTGGCGGTTTTTTATGCATAAATAAAGAGGTTCATTATGGCGGAATATAGCATTCCTAATGGTTCTACTGTTTCGGTGTCCAGTGGATATGGTGAAGCAATCGCGATTACTGCCGCATCGAATGCCAGTGAGGTTGTTCTTACTGTTGCAAGCGCGGGCGATATTAAAGCGGGTGATGTTGTGATCATCAGTGACAGCTGGAGTAATTTAAATGGCCCTAAACGGGTTAAAACGGTTGCAGCCAGCAATATCACCATTGAAGGCTTTGACAGTACGGATAAATCTAAATATCCAGCAGAAGAAGCAATAGGTACTATCAAGAAGGTCACGGGTTGGACGCAAATCAAGCGTGTGACGACGGTGGGCATTGAAGGGGGCGACCAGCAGTCCACCAGCATTCAGTTTCTTGAGGATGATCAGGCAATCAGCCTTGATACCTTTAAGAACCCGTACATCATTACTTACACATTAGCTTATAACGCCGATGCTAAACATCATGCCTTATTGCTGGATTATGATGAAAGTAAATCGCTGGTGGCTGTGCGTTTTTATAATAAACGCGCCGAGCAAGATCGCTATTATTTGGCATCGACCTCGTATAAAGAAATCCCTGATACGGCGGTGAACGAAATTGAAACAACGACTGTTCGCTTCTCTTTGCGTTCTAAACAGTCTGTTTACGCCCACGCAAAGTAATCCCGGTATCTGAGCTCACAATTGATAAACCGGTTGCCACAGGTGTTGTGGGAGAGGCGATTTTACTCAGCCTCACCTTAACACCTGCTAATGCATCCAATCAGAATGCGACATGGAAGAGCTCTGATACCGCAAAAGCGACTGTGAATACCACAGGTAAAGTCACACTGAAAGCCGCGGGCAAAGTGACTATTACTGCCACTGTTGACTGTGTGACAGTCAATTCAGTTATTACGATTAATGAAAAGGCGAATAATGGCTAAGTTAACCTATAACCCTACACCAACATTTGAACACACCGTCAAAATCACAACACCTGACGGTAAACAAGGTGATTTACCGTTTGTATTCGTTCACAAAAAAATGAGTGAACTGGATGAGATGGGGAAAGCTGACGATCTAACCGATACAGGATTCTTGCTTCAAATTGCGAAAGGGTGGGAATTTAAAGATCGCGAGTTTAACCACGATAATGTGGCAGAATTTTTCGATAACTACCCGGGGGCAGCTTTCGAAATTTTTACTTCCTATCGCCAAGCGCTCTTAGGTATTCGGGAAAAAAACTCCTAGCGGTTGCGCAGGCACTTTACAGTAAGCCACTGTCAGCGATTGAATTAGATTTGCTGGGGGATCTTGATGATGATGACATTGAGGTTACCCCAGATATTGAAGCTTCAGTCACGTTATTCCAAGCGCTATCAACACAATGGCGGGTCAGTATGGACGGTCCTACTGGGATTGATTATACCGTTATCCCCATGCTGGCCAGTGCTTATGGTATTTGTGATCTGGCAACCGTGATGAAAGATATTCAACTGATGGAGTCAAAAGCTTTAGAATTGATCCATAAAAAATAGGGCAGCAATGCCCTAGTATATCTCAGGTTAGTACAGTCTGTTAAAGCCCTCATCGTTTCTATCAAGAAAGCAGTCAGTACGTTTAGATTGGTTTTCTACTCGATTGCATTTTCTAGATGCTTTAGCGTTTTTATCATGAGCTGCTCTGACTTCTGCTTTTTCTGCCGGCGTTAATTCTGAATAACTTTTTCCTTGGCATCCAGCCATAATAATTGTTGTCAGTAATAATAATGTATATTTCATATTTTCTTTTGCATAGATTGGCTCGTGTAAGTTTAGCAGTCTACTTTATAAAAGATAAACGAAGTAATAATAGGAAAGCTACTGGCAAAAAATAGGTGTTGTTGTGTATGTATATCATAGTGGTTTTGTGGTATATCACTGATCAAATTACCAGATGACCATCCTTAAGCAATATTGATATTATTATAAAACAACTTATGGACATGCCAATATCAGTGTTATTTTTGATAGCGGTATATAAAATTTAATAAATAGTCGCATTTTTTTGATAGTGACACTACTGGTGATGTCATATACTATGTCAAAAATACAAGAGATAATTGAAGATTTAAACAGAAGAAAGAAAGCAGTGTCCTGTGAAGGCTCAGCTGGACTGCTTATTATATTACAAAGCATAGGTTTTACTTTTAAAGACAGTAAAACTCCAGGTCATAGAGTTTTTACGCATAAAGAGTTAAGTGAAATCAGTGGGTTTACCACTCACTCAATAGATTGTGGACATAAGCCGAAAAGAGAAATGAAATTTCAATACGTCCAAAAAACCATCTCTTTACTCAATAAGTACAAAGAAGAATTAGAGGCTATTAATGAAAAATAGAGATTTTGATCCAGAAAAATATACTATTTCAATAAAGAAAATAGTTGAGTATGGGGAGTCACTATTTGTAGCTAAAGTTATAGAGTTGCCTGATTTAGCTGAATATGGAGACTCATTTGAATTTGTTAGAGAATTGGCTATAAATGCGATTCAGGCTGCATATGAGCTGTGCTCAGAGCAAGGAATACCATTCCCTGAACCATTGGTAGACAATGATCTTCAGGATGTTAGTGGAAGGGTTACCCTAAGATTACCAAAGAGTGTTCACCGTCAATCAATAAAGCTAGCAGAAGAAAATGGAGTTAGTTTAAATTCATATCTGTTAAGTTGTATATCATCACATAATGCTACAGCTAGTTTGCATAGTCAGATTGAAAAATTGAATCAAATGATATCTGAAAATACATATAGCAAAGCGCATGTCTCTAGAAAAAACTATTTTCTATCGGCAGATGAGGCTCACCTGATGACTAGAAGCAGACGAATGGCTGTAGCCACATTTAATAACCGTGATGAAAGCGAAGAGGTTGAAGAAGAGATTCGAGGGCTTGCTAAGAGAATGCATTTTATATCAGGAGTTGTCAGATGAGTATAGTTCAAATATTAGAGTTGAAGTTTGTCTCAACTCATACTAACAACATCAATTTTCAAAGAGATGACAATGCAGATGAAAATGTAGCTCTAGGGTTTAACATTCAAAGTGTTATCTCTGAAAATACTATGGATAAAGATGAGTGCAAGCTCACGTTTATGTGTGATGTTAAGGGGATAAATAAGCCAATTGATGAGCTTTCTGAGATAGACCCAGAAAATTATGAATTTGATTTTTCGATAGATTTAGCAGTAGATTATTTCTTCAAGATAGTCGACCGCGACGAGTTCGATAAATTATCAGAGCAGGATATAAATGAGTATTGCTCTAATATTACCTACCTAGACTTCAGGCGTAGGGTTCTAATGTCTGTGTCGTCTATTGGTATAGGTAATTTTAGGATGCCACTTTCATTATCCCAATTAAAAAGGGATGATGAGGAAGCTAACTAACCCACTTCGGTGGGTTTTTTATTACTCTAATTTTCGTTTCCACCAGCTGGTGGAATTTATGTTTAGCTGATGCTGATTGAGTGCATGGGTAACATGAAGACATTAGGTTTAGTTTTAATCATCATTGGGATTCTATTAATGGGTATTGGAATTTTGTCTTTCAGTATTATTTTTAGAATTCGTCATAGGGAAAAGCACTTTAGAAGCCATAAAAAAACCGATGATTGAGTTCCAATTTAGTGTTGTGCTTTTTTACTTTGCTGGGAATTCACATCATACTAGATCGGTGAAAACTAAATGACGAGGCTGGGATGAAAAAACTATTATTAGGGCTTTTACTTTGCTCTGTTGGATTTGGGGCTGTTGCTGACTGGAAGTATTCGGAGAAAGTTGATGAAATGCGAGGAACTACTCAGTACTTTGCAAGCTTAGCACCAGAGAAAGATAATGAAGGTGTAGCAATAACGTTAATAGCGGAAGGCTATAACAATAAAGAAGCATATAATTTTCATTTTTCCCTAAATGGTAATGGCGCTGAATTTGATTGCAAAGTAGGGGATATCTGTTCTGGCCTAATGAAAGCTGATAGCGGCGAAATTAAAGAGCTATTATTTGAGCTCGATAAAACAAACCATCTTTTGGGATTTGTTATTGGAATGCGTAATTTTGCAACAGAATTATCTGGCGCAAAAATCCTATATATAGAGCTCCCTATTTTAGGTAAAGGCATGATGCAATTTAAGTATGAACCCAATAAACTGAAATGGTTGATGTAACAATCATCCACAGTCACATATAACCACCTTCGGGTGGTTTTTTTGTACCCGAGGAAAGTTATGACACAAGAAATAGCCGGTATTTCATTTAAAGTCAGCACTAGCGAACTCGAAAAAGGTTCTAAAGCGCTAAATGATTTACAACAAGCCGCCAGCAGGACTGATCAATCTGTTGATGAGTTAAATAGTACATTTAAACAATCTGAACCCGCACATAAAGCGGCAGCCCGTTCTATTTCCGAGTTAACCCAAAGGCAAAAGGAAACTGTTGTAGCTGTTGAGGCTATGAATGCGAAGTATAAGGAAAATGCCTCATCACTACGAGACCAGATTCTATCCATAAAGAAAGCGGGTGATGCGAGCAATCAATTTGCAGAAATCCTAAAAAAACTGAATAGCCAGTATGAAAGTGGAAGAATTAGCGGAGTACATTTTGCCATACTGGAAAATCAGATTAAAAAAGCAGTCAGAGAGACCGAAACCGGGAATACAAAAGTTGCTGATTCGTTCGCGAGGCAAATTGAAAGCATTGAAAAAGTATCGGGTTCTACAGCAAAACTGACCGCAATAAGAGAAAATCTGACCCAAGTATACCAAAAAGGCAACATTGATACCGAGCGGTATCAGGCATTACTTGAAGATATCACTAATCGTACCAGTGGATTATCTGTCGCTGAAAAAGAGCTTTCTGTACTAAAGGATTCCTTTCTACGAAAAATGCATGAGCAAGTTTTTCTGTATGGCGCTAGTAAAACTGAAATGTTGTCGTACAAAGCCGCTCAAATGGGGATGAGGGAAACAATGTAAATACAAAACAAGATGCTGAACGTTTAGCTAATGCTGAGCGTGAAGTTGAACTCAAAACACAAGCCTACGAACTTATTGACAAAGCGTGGGCAGCAGATGGGCTAAAAGTTGAGCGTGAGCGATTGGCTCGACAAGATGAAGAAAGGGCGATTAAGAACCAAGAGCTTTTCAACGCTAAAGTTAGGCAAGGCCAAACAGCTGCTCAGCGCCGCAATGAGGAAGAAAAAGAGCTTAATCGACTAATCCTAGAAAATAAACGTGATGCGAAAGAAGGTCGAGCGTCTCTTTTTACTCAAGAAGATATAGAGGCTGCTAGGAGGGGGATTCAGGAACGAAATAAAGACAAAAAAGTACCTAAAGGCTCATCTTTTCGACCTGACTTGGGTACTCGTCATGATGAAGATCTCCAAAAGCAGCTTTTAGCACTCGAGGCGCAAACAAAAGTGGCTCGTGATTTCTCACAAACGGGTGACCGCATTGTGAGTAATGAACGAAAGCAACTTATGCTTACTGAGGCGCAATTCACTATCTTGGATAGGATTGTTAAAAAAGGTGAGCGTCAATTAACGGCTGATGAAAAATCACTGCTAATGAGACGCGAGTCTATTTTGTCTGGACAGCGTGAACTTGCAGTAAAAGGTGATGCTTTAGAAAAGCAAAACCGCGAAAACAAGCTGCTTGAGGAAAGATCTAAACGTATTAAAGAGATTGAGAATCGTATTCAGGCTTTAAAAGGCAGCGCAGGATTAACCGATAGACAATACCAGCGTAATATCGCATTAGAAAAGGCGGATTCACCCGAGCAAAAAGCCAAGTTAGAAGAGTTTTACCGTGAGGAAGATGAACTTCGGGGAAACTGGCGTGACGGTATCAAAAAGGGCTTTGCGGAGTTTGAAGAAGATGCAACCAATACTTATGGAAAAGTCGCCCAAGCCTCGCAGTTTGCTTTTGTTGGAATGACTAATTCTCTCACGGATTGGGCTATGACAGGCAAGGCTAATTTTGGTGATTTTGGGCGTTCGTTTGCTCGGATGGTTACCGATATGCTGATAAAGGCTGCAGCACTAAAGGCGATGACAGCCGCATTTGGCGGTACTAGCTTTGGTAACTTCTTAGGGATTAAACCGGGATTTGCGCGTGGTGGTTTTACGGGGGCAGGTGACAAGTACGAACCTGCAGGCGTTGTCCATAAAGGTGAGTTTGTTTTCACAAAAGAAGCCACAAGTCGTTTAGGTATTACCTCATTAATGTCATTAATGAAAAGCGCTGAAAAGGGCTATGCTTCTGGTGGATACGTTGGAAACAATCATCCTATGGCGAATGTACCTGTTCAGCGTATGTATGGAATGCAAGGCGCTGGTGGCGTTAATGTTAACCTTAATCTTGGCGGTATTAATGTTGAGGCGGGGCAAGTGCAGCAACAAAATACTGTTTCTAATATTGACTTAAATTCTATTGAAAGATCCCTGACAAGTAAGCTTAAGCAGCTTTTGGTCAGTGAAGGGCAGGAAGGCGGCGATCTGTATAAAATAGTCAAAGCCATTACAGGAAACAGATATTAATTAAGAGCCACCAGCACGGTGGCTTTTTTATTGAGGCATATGTGATGGATGAATTTAAGTGGCGAACTCAGGTTCAGGATTCACCCGTAGGTGAGTTTAGGCATCGAGTAAGAGAGGTGGTGTTTGGCGACGGGTATAAGCAGGTTGCGGGGGATGGCATTAACCCCGAATCGCAGTCATGGCCCATTACTTATACAGGGCTAAAAGTTGATGTTATTCCTATTTTAACTTTCATTCGACAACACACAACAACGTCTTTTATCTGGATATCGCCTTTAGGTGAGAAAGGACTGTATCGAGTGAAAGCTGATTCTATTTCAATGAAACCTGCTGGTGGTCGAACTATTACGATATCAGCAACATTTGAACAGGCGTTTAGCACATGAATATAACTTCTGATGTACAAAAATTAGAACCCGGCAACCGCATTCAATTGGTTGAAATCGATGGCAGCGAATTTGACGGTCCCATTCTTCGTTTTCATGCTTATAACTTACCACACACGGAGGCGGAGCTTGAAGCAATCACCGATGATATACGGCCCAAATCAATTTGGTGGCAAGGTAACGAATATGCGGCTTGGGCTTATGAAATTAAAGGTGTTGCTAAAAACAGTGATGGAAGTCCAACCAAACCCCTATTAAAAGTTTCAAATATTGATGGGTTGGTCTCTTCGCTTTGTTTGCAGTTTGATGATATGGCACAGGCGAAAGTGACGATTTACGAAACATTTTCGCATTATTTAGATAGTCGAAATTACACTGAAGAAAACCCAACGGCTAACCCCGATGAGCATTTTTCACAGGTTTACTATATTGAACAAAAAACCAGCGAAGTTGCTGGGGATTCAGTTGAGTTCAGATTAGCGAGCCCGTTCGATTTGCAGGGGATGATGATACCTGTTCGACAAATACATAATCTCTGTTTCTGGTGTATGAAAGGTGACTATCGTAGTGGTCGAGGGTGTAACTATACGGGGAATAAATATTTCGATGAACGGGGAGAGCCTGTTGAGGATCCCGCATTAGATAAATGTGGAGGGCTCATTAACGATTGTAAAAAACGTTTTGGCGAAAATGAACCTTTGGACTTTGGAGGGTTCCCAGCAGCAGGATTAATACGATGATCACAAAGAAATTAACCGAGGCGATATTTCAGCATGTTAAGTTGGAATATCCCAAAGAGGCCTGTGGTGTTATTTGCCAAAAAAGCCGAGTCAAAAAATACTTCCCCTGCAGTAACCTTTCCGATAATCCCAACGAACATTTTGAACTTTCATCCGAAGACTATGCCATTGCTGAAGATTGGGGGGGGCCTATTGCAATTGTACACAGCCATTGCGGGGATGGCGCTACGACTCAACCGAGCGAAATCGATAAATTACAGTGTGATGCAACGGGGTTGCCGTGGGTTATTGCATCATGGCCAGAAGGGGATGTTAGACTCATTCAGCCTCGAGTAGAACGCGAGTTGGAAGGGCGTCCCTTTGTGCTGGGCCATGCAGATTGTTGGTCTTTAATTATGGATTACTACCGACAAAAACACGGTATTGAGCTGTATAACTACAGCGTCGATAGGCACTGGTGGGAAGAAGGTGAAAACCTGTATATGGATAATTACCAGAAAGCGGGGTTTGTCGACGTTACTGGTGAGCCTAAAGAAGGTGACATGGTGATTATGCAAGTGCAAGCCGATGTTCCCAACCATGCGGGGGTAATAGCCGACGGCATGTTACTTCATCATCTATATGGCCAACTGAGTCGACTTGTTCCCTACAGCGATTATTGGCGGGATCGAACGGTTAAAATTGTTCGGAGGAAAGAATTGGTATGAATGAGCTCAAAACTATTCGGCTGTATGGCCAACTCGGTACGTTGTTTGGACGGGAGCATAAATTAGCGATTAACTCTCCTCGTGAAGCAATCAAAGCCTTATCAGTGCTCTATGAAGGCTTTGAGCAATTCCTTGCAAATGCACACCTTAAAGGGTTGGTGTTCGCGGTATTTAAAGGTAAGCGCAATATCAGCGAAGATGAGCTGAATTTAGATACCAGCGAAGAAATTCGCATTGCACCGGTAATAAAAGGGAGTAAGCGCGGGGGATTTTTCCAAACAGTACTGGGTATCGCTATGATTGGGCTTGCGGTCTGGAACCCTGCATTTTTAGCTATGTCAGCTACCACCAATAGCGCTTTAATGCTAGGTGGAGCTGCAATGGCAATTGGTGGTGTCGTTCAGATGCTGTCCCCACAACCGCGTGGTTTATCTATACGCCAAGACGCGGATAATAAACCATCGTATGCCTTTGGTGGCGCAGTCAATACCACAGCCCAAGGCAATCCAGTACCGTTATTTTATGGGCTAGACCGACGCGAAATCGGTGGCGCAATTATCTCTGCAGGGATATACACCGAAGATCAGCAATAAACTACATCAACTTTCTATGTTAAATAGCGGCTTAATTGCCGTTTTTTTATGGGTGAAATATGAGAATTCAAGGCGCGAAAGGTGGGAGTTCCAAACCTCGGACACCCGTAGAGCAAAAAGACAGCCTATTAGCAGAATCAACGGCAAAGTTACTGCTTGCTATTTCTGAAGGTGAAATTGCTGGTGGGTTAGATGATACGTGTATTTTTCTTGATGATACCCCAATCGGTAATGCTGATGGTTCTAAAAACTTTGACGGTGTGACGTGGGAATTTCGTGCCGGTAGTGAACATCAGGAATATATTCAAGGTATCCCTTCTGTTGATAATGAAATTGCGGTGGGAATGGAGTTAAAAGACGACCAGCCATATGTAAGAACGGTCAATAACACCCAGTTATCGGCGATCCGCATTCGCTTGTCTGTGCCTCAATTTCTCCAGCAGCACGATAACGGCGACACCACAGGTTATCGTGTTGATTATGTCATTGAGCTTTCCACTGATGGGGCTGGCTATAAAGACGTGGTTAAATCCGCCTTTGACGGTAAGACCACCAGCGAGTACCCAAGAACACACCGTATTGATTTACCGAAGGCTTCTACAGGTTGGCAAGTCCGTGTTCGTCGTTTAACGAAAAACCAGAATAATGCACGCATTGCGGATCGGATTAATATTGCTGCGATTGCGGAAGTGATTGACGCCAAATTGCGGTACCCAAATACAGCCCTGTTATTTATTACCTTTAATGCCCGTCAATTTAATAACCGCATTCCTAAAGTCAGTGTGCGCCCACAAGGGGGCTTGTTGATTAAGGTACCAACAAATTATGACCCCATTAATCGGACCTATTCGGGGGTGTGGGATGGAACGTTTAAACTGTCCGCAACTAATAACCCAGCTTGGGTATTTTATGACTTAGTATTAAATAACCGTTACGGCTGTGGTGACCGTATCAAAGCGTCACAAATTGATAAATGGGATTTGTATAAAATTGCACAATATTGTGACGAATTAGTCCCAGATGGACATGGCGGTGACGGTAAAGAGCCCCGTTTCTTGTGTGATGTGTATATTCAATCGCAAGAGTCGGCTTATACCGTCCTGCGTGATATTGCGGCGATTTTTCGTGGCATGACGTTCTGGGCAGACAATAAAGTCAAAGCGGTTGCTGATATGCCTGCCAGTATTTTCCGTACTTTTACCAATGCGAATATTGTGGGCGGTAAACCCTCTTATTCAGGTGGCAGTACTCAGAATCGCTATACACAAGCACTGGTTTCTTTTACGGATATTAATAACCACAGCAATGATGATATTGAGCCCGTAGTCGATTTAAAGCTTCAGCGACGTTACAAGACTGTGCGTAAGGTGGAGTTATCCGCTATTGGGTGTACCCGTCGAAGCGAAGCAAATCGCCGTGGACGCTGGGCATTATTAACCAATGCCAATGACCGCATGATTTCCTTTGCAACGGGGTTAGAGGGCGCAATACCTTCTCCTGGTCATATTATTGCGGTTGCTGACTCATCACTTGCGGGTCGCAATACGGGTGGTCGTATTTCATCCGTAGAGGGGCGTAAAATTACCCTCGATAGAACCACCTCAATTAAAGCCGGCGATCGCTTAATTGTAAACTTACCCAATGGCGGTTCAGAGGGGCGAACAGTTACAGCCGTAAATAAAAAGGTGGTGACGGTTTCTGTTGAGTATTCACAAGTACCCCAAAAAGAAGCTGTGTGGGTAGTGGACTCTGACGACTTAGCCGTTCAACTGTATCGAGTGATTAACATCAGCGATAATGGTGATAATACCTACACCATTAACGGTACCATTCATAACCCTGACAACTATGACCATATTGACTCAGGTGCGCGTATTGATGAACGGCCAATTACAGTTATTCCGCCCAATGTGCAGCCAGCACCGAAAAACGTGCGCATTTCCTCCTATTCACAAGTAGAACAAGGTATTGCATTCACCACATTGCGTGTTGATTGGGAAGCCGCTGAGAGTGCGATTGCGTATGAAGCCGAGTGGCGTAGAGATAATGGTAACTGGATAAATGCCCCGCGTACATCAACGCTGGGTTTTGAAGTTAATGGTATTTATGCCGGGCGTTATCAAGTTCGCGTACGTGCAATTAATGCATCTGAAATTTCCAGCGTGTGGACCAGTGCGGAAGAAGCCCAACTCAACGGTAAAGAAGGTAATCCACCAGCGCCACTTAACTTGCGGGCGACCTCAGAGGTTTGGGGCATTACATTGGATTGGGGTTTTGATGCAAATACCAGTGATTCTCTTAAAACAGAGCTGCAGTATTCACCTGAAAATACCGCGGAATCTATGCAGTTGCTGGCGGATGTACCTTATCCCCTGAAATCCTATCGTATGTCTGGCCTTAAAGCGGGTGTGCGCTTCTATTTTCGTGCAAGGCTGGTGGATAAGAGCGGTAATCAATCGGAATGGACAAGCTTTGTTTTAGGGGAATCATCAACAGATGTTGAGGGTATTTTGGACGCGGTTGGCGACAAGTTCCTCAGCACCGAAGCTGGCCAGCAAATGCAGGAGCAAATCGACTTCAACAAGAACAATCTCACTGATTTAAAAATTGATAGTGACGATTTTAGGCAGAAGGTTATCAGTATTGATCGCGAATTAGGTGCGGTTAATGAAGCCGTGATGACGGTAACCCAGATGTCGACTGAAAATTACTGGGAGCTCAAGGAAGAATCCGCTAAAGGTAAGGCGTCAATTAAGCGGTTAGAGCAAGTTCAAGCTGACTTCACCACATCTCAAGCAAAGTACCAGCAAGAAGTTGCAGCTCAATTTGAGCATACGGCTGCTGATGTTCTGAATGTTCAAAATGCGCTAGCAAAATCAAATGAAGCTTTTGCAGAGGATATTAGGCAAGTTCGTGCTGATTTAGGTGAGACCAACGAGGAAGTCGGTACCATTAAAGGGCGAGTGACTACGGTTGAAACTGCAACTGTCGACTTAAAGCAAGCACAAGCGAAGCAAGAACAATCTGTTGCCGCTGAATTTGGTGAAATGAGAGGGTATCTAACGCACCTAGGGCAAGTTACAACGGATGATAACAAAGCCTTAGTGGAGGCCATAGGGCAGACTCAAGCGCAGTTTCTTTCGCTGCATAATGAAAGCTTAGTCTCGCGTGCCCGCATTATCCGTACTGAGACAGCCTTAGCCACTGAAACAGAAGCGCGAACGGAAGATAAAGTACAAATTGATGCACGTTTCAATGACGCAGAAGGCGCGATTACTACGATTAAGGAGGTTCAGGCTCAACAGGGTGAAGCGATTGCAAAATCTGAGGAACAGCTACGTGCTGAAATTAACCTCGGCGATGAGGCGCTACAAGGTCAGTTAACGGAGCAAGGCCGTGAGCTATCTGAAGTTAGCAGCGTTGTGACTGAGCACAAGAGTGCAATTGCTGATTTAGATAAAACAGTCACACAGGTTAAGCAAACTCAGCAGAGCCAATACAACGAAACCAAAGCGCGCATCAATGAGCTATCAGAAACGACGACAAGCCTTGATGAAGCAATGACAACGGAGAAAGCTTTAACAGAATCCCGCTTCGAAGAAACAGAAGCCTCAATTTCGAGTCTACAGCAAACGGTAGCCAATATTGAAGGGGCGACCGTTGAGGCGGTTGGTCAACTGCAAGTTCAGCATGATATTCAAGGCATAGAAGTGTTGAGTGTGAAAGCTTCTATTCGACGTGTGGAAACTGTTATAGCGACTGAAACGCATGCCTTGGCGCAAAAAGTGGAACAACTTGATGCTCAATATGGCGATATGAATTCAAGTATCAACTCATTACAGAAGGTTGTCGCTGATAACCAGAAGTCACAAGCGGAAGTTAACGAACTCATTAAATCAGAAATAGGTGATAACAAGGCTGCAATTGAGAAACGAGCTGAAACATCAGTTGATCACAATGGTAATGCCTCTTCGATTTTTGGCATTAAAAACGCCGTGATGGTAAATGGGCAATACTATGAAGCCCAAATGATGATGAGTGCCAGCGTCAAAAATGGAAAGGTGACCACACAAATTGGTTTCAGTGCGGACACGTTTGGTATTCTCAATCCTTCCAGTGGCAAGTTGGAGCCTGTTTTCTTTGTTGAGAATGGGCAAGTATTTATCAATGAAGCGTTTATCAACAAGGCCACAATTGAAAAAATCATTGTGGGCACGGATATGCGCTCCAAAAACTATGCTGCAGGTAAAACAGGGACAAGGATTGATATGAATAATGGCACTATTGAAATCAATGGTAGTGATGACTCAGGGTCACGAATGACCATCAAAAATGACCAAATTGCAGTATATGCAGGAGGAAAACCCAAAATAGTGATAGGGCGGCTTTATGGAATATGATGTTTATATTTTCAATGAGGTAGGGGTGAAAAACCCCTACTCACTGTCTGGAACGCGAAATTTTACATATCTAAAAACCCTCAATTTAGGTCAACCCCCAAGAAAAACAGAAAGCTATACAGTCCAGTTTAGGATTGAAAATAAATCACCAAACTCAACCCTAGTCGCTATACCCTACAAGGCTTGTAATGCATGGTTACCGGGGCATGGCTGGGTCATGTTTACAGTGATAAAGAATATTGTTATTTCGGGTGATATTGTCACTGTTTATATGTATGTAAACTATGTAAATCCAAACAATAATGCTGACTGGGAGGGCTACCGAGATCCAACGGCAACCATTCATATTTTCGAAATGTTTGATGCGGATGACCAGGAGGGCAACTTCGGTATTGTGATTGATAATGCTACGGACTATTCAAAAATTACTGATAAGTCGAAGCTGGGGTTTATTGTCTGGAGTTATAGCGGGGTTGTTAATAACGCAATGACACTACCCAGTAATTTACCCAATATGAGCTCACAATCAGTGCTAGCGTATTGGGATCACTCTTCCGCTGTTGTTGAGTATGACCACGTAAATAATCGTGTTATTACAAATGGGCAATCAGTTCAAATGGATATCGTCATAACGCAAGGTGGATTTAGCCCACCTGCAAAGCTCAATGATTGGGGAGTGTTTATATTTAATGATCTCGGTGAACCCGTCCTGACAAATTACTACCCACCACTCAAAACGCCAAGTTACGTCAAATTAGGGCGAAATGCCGTGAAATCGATTGATAAACCTTTGGTGACACTGGGGCAATATGGGTTATTTTTTACTGGTTCGACGGGTAGACGAAGAGCATGGAATGCCGGATTAAAAATGCAGAATGGGGCAATCAGTATAGCCAGTGGATCATATGCAGGAGTGCAGGGAGACCAAAAATCAGGAACAGGTAGTGAATTTTATTCGGAATGTAATGTTTTGGTTTTAAACCGAGATGATTATTTCTAACCATTAAATTAATGAACCATATGAACAAGCCGCTTAATTGCGGTTTTTTTACGTCTAAATTTCGGAGAATCCTATGTACAGTACGGGCACAGTTACCACAACAGCAAATAGCACTAAATTAGTCGGTACCGGCACCAAATGGCTCAATAACATTAATCGTGTATCAGCAGAGCAAGCAATACAGATTCAAATCAATAACACTGTTTACAATAACAGTATTCATTCGATTCAATCAGATACTGAACTCACATTAAATTTCCCATTACCAATCGCAGCAACAGGGGCGCAGTACGTCATTCTCACGACGATGGTTCATTCTGCTTCCGATGCCATGAATAAGATAGTGGCCATGCAAGTGGCTAACGTGCAGTTCAGCGACATATTAACGCGCTGGATGACCGAACAAGGCATTATCACTGTGACATTGCCAGACCAAACGACTCAACAGCTACGCACAACAAAAGAAATGGATAAGCAGTTGGATGGGAAGTTTGATAAATCGGGTGGGGCAATTTCAGGTAAAGGTGAGGTGCTAGTATTAAGAAAGACAGATAGCAATTCTGGCATATATTTACGATTTAAAGATGTAAATGAAAGCGACAATATGGGATATGTAGGCTTTGGTGGAAAAGACAAAACTATGTCTATGGCAAACCAAGCAGCCGGTTCAATTTTAATGCTTACAGATAATAAAGATCTTACCTTTAATGGTGTTAGAGTAATTAGAGCTGGTGATTTTGGTTTGGGGGGAAGCTCAGTTAATGACGGTATGAGCGAAAATGATTTTACCGTTGCAAAAAAACGCCAATTTGGTTTTTTCTATCATAATTCAGGCTCAATAGGAGCCCCAAGCCAATATGGTGGTGGTATATTCTTTGGTCGTGATCCGCAGGTGTCAACGAAAATTCTACACTCCCCAGACTGGAATACAAGGCTGTTCTTGAAGTCACCAACTTCGAATACAGTGATGTCTGATTGGGTTGAGTTTTACTCGACAGGAAATACAACTAAAGATTCAAACGGCAACTTAAAAGCCGCATCACCGATAGTTAAGCTCTTTGCTGATGACATTGAGTTAAATGACGAATCTGAAGGTGTTGAAATGGAGCACCTTAGTGTTGGCCATTACCTCATTAAAGGCGTTGTAGGCTTTAATGCAGATGGTGCATGGGGTATCAATAACGGCTTTGTCATTCCTCAAGACCATAACGGTAAAAACATGATTCTCATTGATTACGAGGTGAGGCCTGATGGTGATATTGAAGTTTTTGTTTTCCACCAACAGAACGCAGATATGCCAGAACGTTTCCAGAACAAGCGCATTAAGCACTTTGATGAAGAAGGCGTGCCTGTTTACTTCGAAAACTACGAACCTTGTGACATACCTGAATCGCGCTGGATAGACATGCGTGTCGAAATGCCACCTAACTCCCTCTACAATCAAAAGCAAGCTGAAGCAGAGAGACTCGCTAAGCTAGAAGCAGAGCGATTAGCGCAAGAAGAAGCTAAACGTGCAGCAGCGGAAGCCGAAAGGGTAGAGCAGGAAGTCGAATGAATTTAGCAATATTATATTCGATTGTATAAAACCTGATAATGGAGTTAAAAAGATAATACCGCCTTAAAGTAAATAATAAAACGTATCATTATGCGGTGAATAAAAAAGCCCCCTTTAATATACTTATTAAAGGGGGTATTAAACCAATCTTGCTTGTAGTAAGAGCATTACATGAATGGAGCCGCATGAATGATTGCTAAAAATACATATACGGTATTAATTGGGAAAAAAATTAAAAAGTTAAGGATAGGGTCTGGTTATAAGTGTTTTCAGTTCGCTCAACTTATAGGTTGCAAGAGTGAGCAGCAATTGTACCGTTACGAAAGAGGGATAAATAAAATTGACATAGATACATTGATGTCAGCGTTAAAAGTATTAAATGTTGATGTTAGAGAATTTTTTGAACAGTTAGATGAAGAATTCATTCAAGAATCAGCAGATAGCAATATGAATATATAGTTGTTATCAAATTAAAGCCGCAATAATGCGGCTTCATTTACTATATTCATAAAACAGTTCTTGAGCACTAACATCAACAATATCTGCGATTTGAATTAGGTCATCTATATATATTGATATTTCACCATTTTCATACTGTGTATATTGTTTTACAGAGGTGTTCAGACTTTTTGCTGCTTCTTTAGTTGAAATGTTTTTGGCTAACCGCTTATTTTTTATGAAGCTACCAAGAGCTTTATTTCTCATATCCTTCTCTATAAGTCTAGTTACAGAACAAGTTAATTGGAGTGAGGGGTATTTTACAAAAAATAGTGCAGGCTTCAAATGAAACAAAGTTAAATAGGTAGTTCGTAGCTAAGGGCGCTATAAAACTAATGCGCCAGATCGAGTAGTTGGCGCATTTTAGATCACTTATCAAACAACGAAGATAACTTTTCATACCAAGCGTCGAGAATTTCACGTTTTTCTCTCAAATAATCATATCTATCATAGTGTTTTTTAGATGCTCCTGGTCTTTTATGGTTTTGTACCATACCCCCAAATTTCTACTCCCAACGTCAAATTTACCCCCAATTACATCAAACACTATTGTGTCCATCAGTGTGTCCATTGGTGAGTTTTCTTCTTCATTAAAAGTGCAAAATTGTATATTAATCAAATAGTGGGGTAGGTTTGCCATTGTCATCAATTGCAACAAAATTAAACTGGCCATGTATAACTTCTTCACGACCTTCTGAATACATATCTTCTAAAAAAATCGATACATTGACCGTCAAACTGGTTCTTCCAACTCGAATGACTTTACCCACCAACTCAACAATGGTTCCTGAAGGGATTGGATGAGTAAAATTAATTTTTTCAGTGGAGACCGTAACAAGGCGCTTACGGCTAAAACGTGTTGCGGTAATAAAAGAAACTTCATCCATCCAAGCGAGAGCAGTACCGCCAAATAGGGTGCTGTGGTGGTTAGTTGTTGTTGGAAATACCACTTTAGATACGCGAGAAATGGATTGCTCAATTTTTTGTGTGATGACATCGTCAGCGATGGAACTCATGGTCTACCTTACAATTGTTACTTAGTATGCTAGTAATTGTTAAAAGCAATAATGTTAAAAGCTAAGTGTAATACTCATTTCAAACTAATTCAGCAATAAATGTGAAGTGAATCGTTCCGGCAGGGAAATTTTTGAGAATGTCAGCTGTAGCTAAAATCAGAAGAGGGAATATTAAAGGCCCAGAGTTCAAATTATGAGCTTTTAAATTCTAATGAGGCATGGAATTAATTATCTAAATACTCTGCACTCATACGAACAGCTTTTGCGATAGAACCATCTAAAACAGGGGCTGCAATTTGTGGTTTGTTGTTATCAGCAATCATGTCCTCTAATTGCCCTACGGTGCAACTTTTTTCAGCGAAAGCTGTGGCACTTAACAGTGAAATTGCTATTGCCAATAGTGATTTATTCATAATCACTCCATTTGATTTAAGTTTCGAATATTAAGCAATAGAGCCACAATAGGTAATAAAAAAACCCTTCATATTGAAGGGTTTTTTGTGAGCAAATTTTACAAACAAGTATTAACTAAATCTGTATAGACTAAATGGTTTCACATTCAGTGAGGGTTCTTTGCCTAATAACAAGTCAGCGGTGAGCTCGGAAGAAACAGGACTTTCTGTCATTCCCCAGCCTGTCGCAGTATTGATAACTAGACCTGGGTATTCATTGACTTGAGAAATGATTGGGTGCTCATCTGGTGCGATGGCCATAGCACCACTCCATTGGTCAATCAATTTAGAATCCTTAAATGCAGGGAATTCTGTTTTTAATTTTTCAAATGATGCATTCAGCTCAGGCAAGTCAGGTAATGCAGTCATATTTCTGTGTTTTTCGAATGGTGAAACTTCATCCATTTTCCAGCTTGTTGGTTCAGTAAATGAATTAATTAACTGTTCATTTAATGAAATATGGACAGGGAAATCTGGCATCGACAGCAGTGGAATGTATTTGTAGCCATAGACGAAGGAATCTTTAACAACCGGAGCAACAATCACGCGAGGAGATGTTGCGTAGGTACCATCCGCTTGTTCACGGAAGAAAATATTGCCTGGTAAAGCAACGTTACCACCTGGCGCAGTTGGTGAACCGGTGATCAGTTGCTGAGATTGATAAGCTGGTAATGTTGGGACATCAACGCCTAAGTTTTGCATAAACAGTCTTGACCAGACACCACCTGCAACAACAACACGCGAGGTTTTAATAGGCCCTTTCTCGGTGACGACATCAGAAATAACGCCTGCTTGTGTTTCTAAGCCTCTAGCAGCACAGTTAGTGTAAATTTTGATACCTAATTTTTTCGCGTAATCTGCCATGACGAAGGTCGCAATTTCAGCATCTAAGCTACCGGAGTCTTCTTCAAAACCTGCGATAGTCCATTTAGATTGTGCACCATTTAAGCGCTGGTTGAGTTCTGCGCCTTCAATGATGCGTGTTTTGAATGGAATATCTGAACCGACGTTTTTACTGCGAGTATCAATCCATTCTCTAACATTAACAAGATCTTCTTCATCGAACGGTACTTCAACGCGCCCTTGAGTACGATAGCTTGTATCTGCACCGACTTTCGCGTTCATCTCTCTCCAACGTTGTTTGCCTAAGTGGTGGAGTAAGAAGGTTTCATCTGGCATTTTATAAGTGATGACTTGGCCATAGAAGCGGGATGATTGTTCGCCTGCAATATTACCTTTTTCAACAATAACAACATCTAAACCGCGCCCAACCAGCTCAATTGCTGTCATAATTCCTAGAATTCCAGCACCAATAACAACGACGTCAGCTTGCTGTGGTAGAGGACCTTCTGTTCCTGCGACAAAACCATGTCGCGGTTTACCAGGAACAAATCGACCTTCACGCGTTAACATTGGAGTTAAAATTCCGGCCCCTGCAGCAACGGCAACAACGCCACCACCAATCAAAAATTTTCTTCTAGTAATAGCCATCTTATAAAGTTCCTTATATCGAATGAGTTTTTCACTATTGACCAAAGCTTCAATTAGAAATATTTATAATTGTAATTATATCTTTAATAATGATTATGATTGTAAACTAAATTGAGTTGGAATTAAAATTTTTAGTTAAATGTTAAAAAAATTTTTTTCTAATATGAAATGGGCGCCAATATTTCAAGAAAAATAATGGCGCTGGCGGAATTGAAGTAGGAGAAACAGGCAGGAAAAAATGGCTTTTATTCTAGTTTATTGATTTATAAAACTTAAATTAGGATTTGGCCTGTTAGAAACAAAACGGCGTTACCTGTTAGTTTTACTCGACCAGAGGCTAGCTCGCAATGAACTACTCCTCCGCGTGATGATATTTGATGGCCAACTAACTGCACTTTATTTAGCCGATTTGCCCATATTGGTGCAATAGCACAATGTGAAGTGCCTGTTACAGGGTCTTCATCAACCCCTTTTGCAGGGGCAAAATAACGAGAAACAAAGTCATAATCGCTATTAGCACTTTCTGCTGTAATTGTTAATCCAGGTAGAGAAAGCTGTGAAAGTTTTAGCATATCCGGCTGGCAGTTTTGAACGAGTTCTGCACCTTCAAGAAAACACAGGTAACGGTCTTTCGCTATCCAAAGCTCTTTGATTTTGATTCCAAGGATGTCAGCGAGGTGTGGGTATTGGTCTGGATGACTTTGTACAGATTCAATAATTGGAAAATCGAGTGTAAATCCTTGGGCATTTTGTGTCACAACCAACTCACCTGATAAAGAGCTAAATGTTAAAGGATGAATGTTTTGTTGGAGCACATGGTTTAACACAAAGGCTGCGGCAAGTGTTGCATGACCACATAATTTTACTTCGACTTTAGGGGTGAACCATCGAATATGGCGGCCGACTAAAAATGCGGTTTCTGACAAGTTAATTTCTGCGGCAATTGCAATTAGCTGTTCATCTGATAACCAATTATCGAGTAATACAACCGCTGCGGGATTACCGTGAAAAAGGGTATCTGTAAAAGCATCAACATAGTAAATGGGAGCAGAAAGGCTCATTATAGGGTTTCCAAGAGTCATTATGGGATGATGAAAGGCCAGTATAACGCCTATTTTATGAAATATAATAGGCAAATTATTAATAGGCTAATGAAGCTGGGGGGAGATCCGGTAGCGTGTGGGTTGCTACCGGATAAAAGACAATTAATCCGCGTTATTAAGCATTTTCTTCATTTTTGTCTGCATTTTTGAGCATTTTCCTGACAGGGATAATCAACGCTGCCAATACGACCGCACAGATGACCAGCGCAATAGAGACATGGGAGAATAGCTCAGGCATTGAATCCAATTGGTCTTTACGGATGTTACCACCCATGATACCTGCGGCAAGGTTACCCAACGCACTCGCACAGAACCATAACCCCATCACTTGACCACGCATTTTTTGTGGTGCGAGCAAAGTCATTGTTGCCAAGCCGATAGGGCTCAAGCACAGTTCTCCTAATGTCAGTAATAAGATACTGCCAACTAGCCAGAAAGGGGAAACGCCACTTTGTGTTGCAAGCACTTGGTTTGCTGCCACCATCATGATAGCAAAGCCACCTGCAGCAAATAAGATACCAATCACGAACTTGGTCATGCTGCTTGGGTTCATATTACGTTTAGCCAGAGAAGGCCAGAACCAGCTAAATACTGGGGCTAACAATATAATGAACAACGCATTAATTGATTGGAACCAAATGGTTGGGATTTCAAAACTGCCCATTTGGCGGTCAGTATAGTCGCGAGCAAAGATATTAAATGAAGTCGGTTTTTGCTCAAAAGCGGACCAGAAGAATGCGGCTGCAATCAGTAAAATTAAGCAAGCCAGTAAGCGAGAACGCTCGCTACTGTTTAAACCGCCAAGGAAGAACATAAATAAGAAATAGATGCCCACACAGGTCGAGATAACATAAGCAGAGCTTTTCGCGATGATTGAGGCATTAAATGGAATCGTACCATTATCAATCAAGACAACCAGTATGGCCAATAATACCATGGCAAAGGTTACCCATTTCCCCACGTTTTTGCGCTCAACTGTTGGGCGGTTCCATGTGGAATCAAGGCCAACTTCTTTATCATAGCGGCGCATTTGAGGAATGGCGTAAAAACGGAAAATTAACAGGGCAATTAGCATTCCTAAGCCACCAAGGCCAAAACCTAAATGCCAGCCATATTTTTCATGAAGTGGACCAATAATTAACGGGGCAATAAATGAACCCATGTTAATACCCATATAGAACAGAGAGAAACCGCCATCACGACGTGTATCTTCTTTCTTATACAGCGTTCCTACCATCACAGTAATACAGGTTTTAAATAACCCTGTACCTAATACGATGAGTAATAAACCAACGAAAAAGAAGGTATTTGATAAAAAGGCAGACATTGCGATGGATAAATGGCCAAACGCAATAATTAATGAGCCGTACCAAACCGCGCGGCGCTGGCCTAACCAGTTATCGGCTAACCAACCACCCGGCAACGAGGTGATATAAACCCCACCAGCGAAAATACCGACAATAGCGGAAGCTTGTTCAATAGGTAATTCCATTCCACCTTGTAATAATGCCGCACTCATAAATAGAATAAGTAACGGTCTAACTCCGTAAAAAGAGAAGCGTTCCCACATTTCTGTGAGGAAAAGCGAACTCAATGGGTATGGATGCCCAAAAAAAGTTTTTGTTTTAGTCGCAGAATTGTTCATCTGTGAACTCCCATAAATACTCTCTTGAGAGGTTGTGCATGATATAAAACACCAAGCCGTGCGCTTGAATGTCAATTGTTATTGATATGTTAACACAAGCGTGTGAAACATATTTTTAACATACATTATTATAGAATCACCTATATACAGAATGAATTTATTGTAAAAGGTGTGCTTTTAAGGTGAAAAGTCGATATAACTCTCATTTCTCACGATAAGCTAGGGGAAGATACAGGATTTTAGTTGACAATAAAAGAAAGAATTTTGAATCGATTAAATTGTTTAAAATCAATTACTTGAGGTTGTAAAATTTTAATTTTAAGCAAAGTGAGACAATAAAGCGTATAAATCATCAGGTTTTTGTACAAAAAATAGCAAGGGGGTTATTGGTCGGACGGGGAAGCGCGTAGACCATCGGATTGGCGCCGGATAACTAACCATGAATAAATTAAGTTGAAGAGAACTAACGCCGCAGTGAAAAAGAATACGGCTCTGAAACCATAGGTGGCAGCGACAAAGGAGCCCATTAAAGGCCCTGTCACGTTTCCAACATCGCGTAATGCTTGGTTATAGCTGAAAATACGCCCAGTCACTTGGTGAGAAATATTATAGATAATTAACGTTTGTACCGCAGGTAATAGTGCAGCATTTAGTGCCCCAAGCATAAATCGGAGAAAGCCTAACTCCCAATAACTACTTACCAACCCCATTGGGAATAATACAAAAATAGATGCGCCCAGCACGGCGAGTAAAACTTTTTCAGGGCCTATTCGGTCACTGAGTTTACCTAACATGGGCGCACTGATTAAAGCCGCAACACCGGGAATGGAGGCTATTACACCACTGACAAAGGCGAGGTTTTCTAAAGAATCAGATAGATCCCGAACATAGAGGGTGATCACGGGGTTGATTGACCCCATCGCAGCTTGAATGATCATCGTGGTGAAAAACAAGCTAATGACTAAATTCTTATTGCGTAGTGAGGCAAATACTTGCTTGCTGGACAATGCATCTTTGCGCGAAACCAGCGTGAAGCGTTCTCTAACATAAAAGAGCGTGACAAAAAAGCAAATAAACAGCACCGTTGCTGTAATAAAAAAGACGGGGCGTAAGCCATATTGGTCAGCAAGAAAACCGCCGATTAATGGGCCAATAAGTGCGCCACTGACCGCACCAGTCGCAAGGACGCCCATAGCCCAGCCGCTTTTTTTCACGGGAATTTGAGTTGCAATCAACGCGTTAGCATTAGGAACAAAGCCACCCAATAAACCTAATATGGCTCTTAAGGCTAATAATTGCCAAATATTCTGCGCAAAGCCGATTAACACCATGACAATCGCCATGCCCAGCGCGGATCGCAATAGCATTAATTTTCGCCCTTTGCGATCGGATAATCTCCCCCAAAATGGAGCGGCAATGGCAGAAAATAAAAAGGTGATACTAAAAACGGCACCAGTCCATAAATTCAACGAAGCATGGTCTTTGACACCAAGTTCTTCAATATATAACGGGAGAAAAGGCATGATCAGGCTAAAGGCGGCACCTGTTAAAAAACAGCCGAACCACACGACGTATAGGTTACGTTTCCAATACTCTGTTTTTCCCGTCATAATTTTCCCGTTATATTCAGTTCTACAGCGTTGTTGGCCTCATTCAGCTACCCAAGTCACTTTTCCCGTCATATTCAGTTCTACAGCGTTGTTGGCCTCATTCAGCTACCCAAGTCACTTTTCCCGTCATATTCAGTTCTACAGCGTTGTTAGCTTCATTCAGCTACCCGAGTCACATACTTATGTATGCTCCTCGGGATATCTTCATTTTGCCGCCTAGCTGTAGACCCGACTATTTAGGGAAAACAGTATGAAAAACAACAAGAAAAGCATCATAAAAAACAGTTGAAAAATCACGCCATATAGAGAGAACAGTATAAAAAACAGCAAGAAAAACATCATAAAAAATAGTTGAAAAATCACGCCATATAGAGAGAACAGTATAAAAAACAGCAAGAAAAGCATCATAAAAAACAGTTGAAAAATCACGCCATTTTTAGAGAAAACAGCATAAAAAATAGCAAGAAAAACATCATAAAAAGCAGTTGAAAAATCACGCCATATTTAGAGAAAACAGTATAAAAAACAGCAAGAAAAGCATCATAAAAAATAGTTGAAAAATCACGCCATAATTTATCTGATTACGTTAATCATTAATGATGGATTTTGTCTAAATCCCCGTATAACGAAGGTTCCCCTTCAGGGCGTGTTTTAAAACGGCGGTGTAGCCACATATATTGTTCTGGCGCCCTGAGGATTTCTTTTTCGATAATTTGGTTCATCATGGTTGCGGTAGCCACATTATCTTCAATTGGGAAATCATCAATGGCAGGTTGAATGATCAATTCATAACCTTTACCGTTAGGTAAACGCCTTGGGGTAAAAGGCACCACTAAAGGGGAAGCCAGGCGTAAAATAATTTGTGAACCATTGGTTGTCGCTGCATTTTCTACAGCGAATAAAGGTGCAAATGTACTATTGCGTGGGCCGTAATCATGGTCGGGGGCATACCATAAAATTTCCCCATTTTTTAAGTCGCGTACCATGCCTTTCATATCTTTGCGATCCAACATATATTTATTGGAACGTAACCGCCCACGGGTTTGTAACCAATCAAGCAGGTCATTATCATTGGCGCGATACACACCAATACCCGGGTTTAACATACCAAAGGCACGCGCACCTATTTCCAAGGTTAGAAAATGAACGCCGAGCGCGATAATCCCTCTGCCAGTTTGGCGGGCTGCAACGGCATTTTCTTCCCCAATGACTTTGACCCAGCGACGAACGCGCCAATCAGGCCAAAACCAAGCCATACCCGTTTCAAATAAGCCCATGCCGACAGATTCAAAGTTTTTGTCTATGCAACGCTGCCGTTCCTGCTCACTCATCTCTGGAAAGCATAATTGCAAATTTCGTTCTGCGACTTTCACCCGCTTTTTCAAAAAGCGCTTGGAAAACAAACCTAAACGAGTTCCCATCCAATAAATGACAGGATAAGGCAATAAAACAAGAAGATATAATACGCCAATACCTAGCCAAGTTAGCCAGTAACGAGGATGGAGGAACCGTTTTTGAAATTTTGGAGCTAGTATCATTATTATCCGAATATATTAGTCATAAATTAATAAAAAGGCATGATTAAACTATATCAAATTATTCGTTTAAAGCGTTAACTGCCTGCATGGTGCTCATTAACTCAGCTAAGTTGCGAACAGCCATTTTCTCCATGACACGAGACCGATGAACTTCAACGGTGCGCACAGAAACACAGGCTGCCTCAGCAATTTCACGGTTAATTAAGCCTTGCAACACATAGCCACAGATATCTTTTTCACGAGGCGTGAGCGTTTCATAGCGCTGTTTAATTAAATACCCTTCAGTGGCTTTCGTGGTTTCTGAGCGAGCTTGCTCTAAGGTCTTAGCAAGCTGTTGGCTATCAATGGGTTTTTGTAGAAAATCAACGGCACCCAGTTTCACTTGTTCTACCGCCATCGGGATATCCCCATGGCCAGACAAAAAGATCACGGCTAATGTGCTGTGTTGTTCCCTCAGGTATTGGTGAACTTGTCGCCCGTCTAATTTAGGCATGCGCATATCCAATAACACCACACCTTCTTGGTGTAATGCCGCATTTTGGATAAATGCTTCACTGTCATTCCAAACGGTAACGCTATAGCCCAATGTTTCTAGTAAGAATTGGCAGGCATCCGTCACATCGGGGTCATCATCCACGAGATGGATCACTGGCATACATATACCTCGTCGTGTAGAGGGTGACAAAATAGGGTGCTTTATGTAATGAGCATTGATTATCGTAATAAAGCCATTGTCACATATAGTTAATGTGAATGTTATCAATTACGTGGCAAAACATGCTCAATCCACGATTTTATTGTGATAATTGAAAATGAGAGTGACCATTAGGCCATGTAATCCATCATCACTCAGGTTATTTTCGATACGAATATCGCCACCTTGGCTTTGGATCAAACGCTGGCAAATCACTAAACCTAACCCTAAACCTTCTTTTTTAGTCGTAGTAAATGGTGTGATACCTTGCTCTAATTGACCCGCAGGCATACCTCCGGCATTGTCCTGCAAGACAAGTAAAAAATGCTGCTGTGAAAAATGAAACTCGAAACGCAGTAGGGTTGCCCCCGCTTGTAAACTGTTGCTGATTAAATTGGAAAGTAATTGCTCAAGTAACGTATCAGGCAACATCAGGGAGATGTCAGGCGTTTCAGGTAAAATTAACTTTGCATCGGGGTAGTGTTGGTCTGCACGCAATAATTGCCAAATATGATTAATGGCCTGTTTAACTGATTGTTGGCTCAAGGTGACTGCCGGGTCAAGACTTGGTTTACCCGCCCAGAGGCGTAAATTACGAATGATATCGGCTCCACGTTGAGCTTGGTCATCGATTTTTGTTAATGCGTTAATTAATGGGTGGCTTTCAGACTCTTTAGTCAGGCGTAGAATACACCCTTGGGCATAGTGGCGGATTGCAGACAGGGGTTGATTCAATTCATGAGCAAATCCAGAAGCCATTTCCCCCAAAATATTTAACCGCTGTGCCTTTTGTAAATTGGTTTCTTGTTCTCGTAAGCGGTTATGCGCTTCTTCTAATTGGCGGCTACGGCGCCTAACCAAAAAGGCAATCCAAACATGATTAATGCCAAGTAACACAAAAAATAACGCGACAAGGCTAAGAGTGATTTGGTTTTGAATGGTCCAACTGACGATATCTTGCCAGATTTGACGTTGTTGCGGGTGTTGGTTAACGTCCCTGAGCAAGGTTTCAACTTGAGTCACCGAGGCCGGAGCTCCCCAACGCATGGCGGCTTTATCGGTTGATAATAATGTCTTGGTGACTTTGTCGACTAAATTATCCGGCACTTCACTTAAGGCAGCAAAAGACCAGTTTGGATACAGTTCTGTGCTAGTTAAACAAGAGAGAGAGCTTGGATGTTGAATTAGTGGGCGAAATTGTGTTTTATCAATCAGCCCTTCGCTATGCATATTTTCTAATAAACAGACAGGAACAATTGCCGCAGATAATGAATCATCACGCAGTGCATATAATAATGCATCAGCAGGAAAGCCTAAAAATTGCATCTTAAAGTCTTTAGCCGCATCGTAGCCCATATCCCTTAACACTTTGTAACCTAATAAATAGCCACCAAAAGCATCTGGCGAGATAGCGCCGACTTTTTTGCCAATTAGGTTTTTAACTTCTGATATATCACTGTCTTTGCGAACTAATATTAAGCTGCCAATAACATTACGCGTCGTGCTGTTGGGCTCCACATCAGAACGAAGGGAGAGCAACCAACGTAAATGATAGCGGTTATCTAACTGAATAAATTGGGCAGGATTCGTCAGTAAAAAATCAATCTTACGGTTGGAAATTGCTTCTTTCATTTCATCTAAATTGAGTGGTTGTAACGTAAAACGTTCCCCAGGAATAGACTCATTGAGTGTGTCAATAAGTGGTTGCCAATGAGATTGGGTGGAACTCGGTCCACGCAAGGCTAATACTCCGATAGTCCATTGTGCCGAAATTGCAGGCAAAGACCACGTCAGTAGCATGATTAATAGTATGTGATACAACGGCCTAGGCGATTTTTTTAACATATTTGAGTTATTCGTTGCGTTAGATCAATTTAGCTACGGGTATGTGGTAAACCACAATAGGGCGGCGGCTCCACACTTCTTACAATGGCACTACACGTTTTATCAAGATAACTCATTTGGTTTAAAGAGAAATAACAATTCCACGGGTTATCTTAACGAGACTGTACCCATTGTCAATAACGCATGTAATACAAATAACATATTGATTAATAACTTTTATTTTCGCATTAGCAATGTCAGTGCTGGAGCCAATTATGGATCTGAGTAAACGAAAATTTCTACAACAAATTGGGGCGGTGACTGCGGGAGCTTCGTTAATTCCTATCGCAGAAGCTGGGCTCAGTTTTTCCCCGACACGCCGAGAAGGCAACCCAGAAAAACGTTATGGAATGTTGATTGATTTACGCCGTTGTATTGGTTGCCAATCTTGCACAGTAAGCTGCTCGGTTGAAAACCAAACCCCACAAGGCCAATTTAGAACGACAGTGAATCAATATCAAGTTGCAGTGAAGGGCGAAGAAGGTTTTACCAACGTATTATTACCTCGCCTATGTAACCACTGTGATAACCCTCCTTGCGTACCGGTATGTCCAGTTCAAGCGACTTTCCAACGTGAAGACGGCATTGTTGTCGTTGATAACGAACGCTGTGTTGGTTGTGCTTACTGCGTACAAGCGTGCCCATACGATGCTCGCTTTATCAACCACTCTACGCAAACCGCCGATAAATGCACATTTTGCGCTCATCGCTTAGAAGTGGGGTTATTGCCAGCTTGTGTTGAATCTTGTGTGGGGGGCGCACGCATTATTGGGGATTTAAAAGACCCGAACAGTACTATTCGTAAAATGCTGACAGAGTACGAAGCTGAAATCAAAGTCCTCAAACCGGAAAATGGCACATTGCCACAAGTTTTTTATATTGGTTTAGATGACGCATTCGTGCAGCCGCTACAAGGCAAAGGGCAGCCCGCATTATGGCAGGAGGTGTTCTGATGAATGGCCAAGTAACTTATATTTCAGAAGTCATGGCTCAGCCACAAGAGTTCTTTTGGCTTCCTTGGGCGGTACAATATTTCTTCTTCATAGGAATTGCTGCTTGCGCGGTACTGTACGCTTGTTATCTTCATTGGAGAAATAAACCTGAAAACAGTCGCTTAGAGATGATTGCAGTATTTATTGCTATCACGATGGGTATTACCGCTCCATTAGCATTAACCGCAGATTTACACCAAACCGCAAGGGTATGGCATTTCTACGCGCATCCAACAATATGGTCTTGGATGTGGTGGGGGTCTGTGTTACTGCCATTATTCACTACATTTATTGGTTTATATTTTGTCGCATTAGTGGTGAAACTGATTTGGAAAAAAGAGTTTAAAGCAACACGTTGGGTGGCGTTGTTGGCTGCACTTTCAGCGATAGGATTATTGTTATATACCGGCCGTGAAGCCTCAGTATTAAATGCTCGCCCAATTTGGTATAGCTGGTGGATACCAGTATTGATGTTCCTCAGTGCGCTACAAGTATTACCTGCATTGATTAACTTAGGAGCACGCCGTGAACCTCAATATCAAAACCGCTTAGCACGCTTCCAAGTTGTGACATTATTGCTGTTCGCCGTTTGTTTTGCGCTATGGCTCTCAGGTGATACCACCTCAGGTATTGCAGTACGTCAACAGTTAGATACAGCAAGCCCTGGGTGGTGGATGTTGATGGGAGTTTGTGCATTGTGGGTAATCACTTTTGCGATGTCCGTCAGTAATTTAAAAGCGAATCGCTCGGTTGCATATATCACTGTTCTCGCTTTAATTTCAATGGCTTTTGCTTGGACGATACGTTGGATTTTCCTGATGGAAGTTCAAGCGGTACCAAAATATAACATTATCGCTAACCCATACCATTTCCCATTGGGAACAGACGGATTACTGGCAATTGTCGGCACATTCGGTTTATGGATTGCATTAACAATTATTGTTCGTGAAGGTGTTCGCTGGTTTGCGAGGAGAGTGCAACATGGCTAAATTCTCAAGACGTCAATGGCTTAAAGGTGGTTTGGTTGTCGGTGGTATCGCATTATTTGGTGCAAGCTACCGTGATGTGGCCAAACGTGCAGTCGATGGTCTGGTTAATGGTACGTCAGGTAAAGTCACTCTTGATAGGCTCAATGGTAACTCTTTACGTCCTGAAGGACAGGCACTGAAAGGTTGGCAAGAAAACCCAGAACAAGTGGTTGCGATGACGCAATGTTTTGGTTGTTGGACTCAGTGTGGTATTCGTGCTCGCGTTGATACAGCGAAAAATGAAGTATTGCGTATTGCGGGGAACCCTTATCATCCACTATCTCATGAAGAGCATTTTCCGTATGGCATGCCGCTGAAAATGGCATTTAACAAAATGAGTGGGGAATCAGGCCTTGAACACCGTTCGACTGCCTGTGCTCGAGGTGCGACGTTAATGGAAGGCTTAACAAGCCCATTGCGTATTCTCGAACCGATGAAACGTGTTGGCAAACGCGGGGAAGGTAAATGGGAGCGCATCAGTTTTGAACAATTAATAAAAGAAGTGGTTGAAGGGGGCGATTTATTTGGTGAAGGGCATGTGGATGGCTTACGGGCGATCCGTGACTTAGAAACGCCTTTAGACCCATCCCAACCAAAACTGGGACCAAAAGCCAACCAATTATTAGTGACCAATGCAGGTGACGACGGCCGTGATGGTTTTATCCGTCGCTTTGCACAAAATGCCTTTGGTAGTAAAAACTTTGGAGCTCACGGTTCGTATTGTGGATTGGCTTATCGTGCCGGTTCCGGTGCATTGATGGATGATTTGGACAAAAACGCCCACGTCAAACCCGATTGGGATAATGTTCGTTTCGCACTGTTCTTAGGCACATCGCCTGCGCAATCAGGTAACCCATTTAAGCGCCAAGGCCGTCAATTGGCGACTGCGCGTTTACGTGATTCATTTAACTATGTGGTGGTTTCGCCTGCATTACCATTAACAACGACTTTAGCAAATGACCACGGCCACTGGGTCCCAGTACAGCCGGGTACTGACGCTGCGTTAGTGATGGGGATGATCCGTTGGATCATTGAAAATGAGCGTTACAATGCCAAATACCTCAGTGTGCCAAGTGAAAAATCCATGGAAGCGATGGGGGAGAAAAGCTGGACTAACTCAACACATTTAGTCATTACGGATGATAACCACCCATTAGCTGGCAAATTGTTAATTTCTTCTTATATCACAGGAGAAGGTGACGATGAGAAAGCCTATTTAGTACAAGATGCCTCTGGCGAATTAAAACTGGCAAACGAAGTTCCAACTGCTGAATTGTTTGTGACACGCCAAGTGACTTTGCACGATGGCAGTGAAGTGACGGTTAAATCCAGCTTCCAGTGTCTTAAAGAAGCCGCAAATCGCATGACTTTGGAAGAATATAGCCAGCGCTGTCATGTCCCAGTAAAAACCATTGAATCACTGGGTAAAGCATTAACGTCTTATGATAGAAAAGCCGCAGTTATTTCCCATGGCGGTATGATGGGCGGTAATGGTTTCTACACTGCATGGTCAGTTATCATGCTTAACGCATTGATTGGTAACTTAAACTTGAAAGGCGGTGTTTCTGTTGGTGGTGGTAAATTCAACGGAGAAAACGATGGGCCACGTTACAAAATTGCCAGCTATAAAGGTAAAGTGAAACCTAAAGGTGTGGTGTTATCACGTAGCAATGAAGTGTATGAAAAATCAGATGAATTCAAAGCGCGTCAGGCAGCAGGTGAGAACCCATATCCCGCAAAAGCCCCTTGGTACCCGTTTGCCAAAGGTCAACTAACAGAACAGTTAGCATCCGCCTTGATGGGGTATCCTTATGCACTGAAAGCGTGGATCACCAATATGACTAACCCTGTATATGGTATCGCAGGTATTCGTCAGGTGATGGAAGAAAAACTGAAAGACCCTAAACACTTGCCGCTGATTATAGGTATTGATGCCTTTATGAATGAAACCACGGCATTGGCAGATTACATCGTGCCGGATACCCATAATTTCGAAAGTTGGGGGTTCAGTGCACCATGGTCTGGTGTGCAGGTCAAAGCCAGTACGGCACGTTGGCCGATTGTTGAGTCACGCACGGCTAAAACAGCAGATGGCCAGCCAGTTTCGATGGAGAGTTTTTGTATCGCTGTAGCAAAAGAACTTAATTTACCGGGCTTTGGTGATAACGTGATTGAAGATATGGATGGCAACATGCATTCACTCAATACAGCTGAAGACTATTACTTAAGAGTTGCTGCAAATATGGCATGGCTAGGGGAAAAACCAGTTCCTGAAGCCGCAACAGAAGATATCCAAATCAGTGGCGTGGAGCGCATTTTACCAGCGATTACGCGTACGTTAAAACCAGAAGAAGTTCGCCGTGTTGCCTATATTTTCACAAGAGGAGGCCGTTTTGCTCCGTATGAAAAAGCCTGGGATGGCGATGCAACAGGACCTCAATGGAAAAAAGGCTTACAAATTTGGAATCCAACGGTGGCAATCAATCGACATGCCATAACGGGTGAGCGTTATAGTGGTTGCCCAACTTACTATCCACCACGTATGGCAAATGGCGATGATGTGAATACGGTATTCCCAGAACAAGAGTGGCCGTTGAAACTGATGTCATTTAAATCCCATGTAATGAGCAGTTCAACGACAGTCATTGAACGTCTACGCCATGTGAAACCAACGAATCTTGTTGCTTTGCATCCCGATGATGCAGCAAAAATGGGTGTCAAACATGGCGATTGGATCCGGATCACCACACCGGGTGGCCATGCTGAAGCCCAAGTGAGTGTTCTTGATGGTGTAATGCCTGGGGTACTTGCGATTGAGCATGGTTATGGGCACACCGAAATGGGGGCGAAACAGCATTATCTGGATGGCCAACCAATGCCAATGAATGAGGCAAATGGTTCAGGAATTAACTTAAATGACCTTGGGTTTGCTGACCCAACACGTGAAGTCGCCAACACGTGGTTAGACTGGGTTTCGGGGGCATCGGTACGCCAAGGATTACCTGCTCGCATTGAGTTAATTGGTTAAACGAAGTAGTAAGGATGGTTAGTGATGGGGACCTGCATAGCTTCATTATTAACCATCTGGTTGTTGGCAATATGTAGTAAGCAGTTAACATTGCGCATAAAACGGTGTGCTACCACACCGTGACTTCGGCAAATGCCTGGGAGGGGGAGCCCTCCCTTTTTTAATGGTTTATCGCAACAGTGGGGAAACCGATTGTTCCAAACCGATGCTTTGAAGCATCAAAACACCCATCAAAATAAATAAAATACCTGCCAAAATTTTTAGTGAGATTGCCCAATAAGGGGAAAATGACTTTCCTTTTAATTGTGATACGCGAACCGCATTATCACGCATTAAATGAACAAAAATGGCAATTAAACAAATGGTTAATGCAGTACCCGTTGCCATTGCTAAGGCAGCGATAACCCCCCATGTATATACTTCTATCACATAAGAAAACAGCAATACGAGAATTGCTCCAGAACAAGGACGAATCCCCATTGATAGAATAATCAATAGTTTACTTTTAAAACTGGATTGCAATTGATGAGACTGGATAACGTGTTGGTGGCCACAACCACAGCTGTCCGAGTGGCTATGGGCTTTTGTTTTAATTATTGCTTTCGTTGAAGAATTCAATGGCTGAATGCTTTTTATCGTGAGTGGGGTTAAGTATTTTGATTTGCGGATTAACCAGCCACGACGTAATGCGCTGAGACATAAATAGCTACCCAGTAAAATAACAAATAGATAACTGATTTGTTCTGCATATAAACTGGCTTGGTTGAGATGTTTAGTAGAGAGTTGGAATAGGATCAATACTAAGGAAACTAAAGTAATCGCAACAAGCCCTTGTAAGAGTGATGCTAGTAAGCTAATGATAACACTCTGCTTTAAATGAGTCGCTTGGGTGGCAATATAGGTGGTAATAATTAATTTGCCATGACCCGGTCCAAGGGCATGCAAAAAACCATAAGCAAAGCTGGCAATCACCAGTAACCCACCTGCATACCATGGGCGAGAGGTGGTTTCTTGCAATAAGTAAGATAACCCTTGGTTTAACTGTTTTTGCCAAGCTAGGCTAAGTTGTAACCATGATCCCCAGTGAATGTATAGCTGCCAAGTGACATAGGTAATAAGTCCCACAAACAGCGCAGTAATTATTAATTTTTGCGTACGTAAAGGCATTATGGACATTGTATATCAACCCGTTGTGCAAACTGTTTGCCAAGTGCTAAATCCTCTTCTGGATTATCACTTTTGTCTAAAGAGAAAGCGTAGGCGCGCATTGAATCGGTCACATTTGCTTCTTGTAATTCCATCTGGCAATTTGCAGCAATATCCAACGGTAGGTTAATTTGTTGTTTATTTTGGTAAGTCATACTGACATAGAAAGTTGGGTCATAAGTTTGAATTTCCACATGGGAACCTGCTATAGGCAGGGGTTGCATAAATGAAGCGGTAAAGAAGAAAACTAAAGAAAAGCCATCTTTTTCTAAATGGTAGCTATCTGGAATTCGTTTAAAGCTCACTTTCTTCCCCTGATAATAAAAATCAGTGAAATAATCTTGCACCAACACATTTGCCATAATAATAGCTTCTTGCTGTTTCCAACGAGGATCATCCGGTTTAATGCCTTTTAATTCATAGGCAATATCCGCTGATGTCATGGGGTCCATTTTCCAAACATAGCTAATCCCTGTGTATTTATCTTGTTTATTTTCAAGGGAAATTTGCATCTCAATAAAACTGTGAGGGTGTGCCGCTACTAGTGGAGCAACTATGAACAGAAATAAAAAATAGAAAGGAAAAAATCGCATCATTCAGTCAGCTAAATTGGCTTATCAAATAAATGTTATAACATAACGAACTGCAAACTAAAAAGAAAAATATTTCGGAATGATTTAAAAATCAACTTAAAACGAGTCGTTAATACTTCTATCACAATAACCTTTCAAATAAAGGGTTTTTTATTAACAAAATAACAGCGATAATATTGATAATGGTCAAGTGTGGACACTTAGTGGACACCATTTAATTTTAAGCTTTAAATATTAACTAGTTACAAAGGAAAAGAGAACACCATGCCAGTGTTACATAACCAAATTTCAAATAAAATCTTAAAAGAGCGCATGTTGGCTGAGGTCGAGCCGCGCACCACTATCTCTTTTTACAAGTATTTTAATATCCAAGACCCAAACGAATTTCGTAATCAATGGTACCAACAATTTAAAGCATTGAGTGTTTTTGGGCGCGTTTATATTGCCAAAGAAGGTATTAATGCACAAATCAGTGTGCCTGAATCCAATGTGAGCGCATTACGCGAACTCATTTATGCAACAGATCCCGCATTAGAAAACCTACGTTTAAATATTGCGATTGATGATGACGGTAAATCATTTTGGGTGCTGCGTATGAAAGTCCGTGAGCGTGTAGTGGCTGATGGTATTGATGACGAAACATTTAACCCAGCAAATACGGGGCAATATCTAAAAGCTCACGAAGTTAATGAGATGATTGATGACCCAAATACTGTTTTCGTTGATATGCGAAATCATTATGAGTATGAAGTGGGGCGTTTTGATAATGCGATTGAAATACCATCAGATACATTTAGAGAGCAACTGCCAATGGCGGTTGAAATGCTGCAAGAGCAAAAAGACAAAAATGTTGTGATGTATTGTACTGGTGGGATCCGTTGTGAAAAAGCCAGTGCTTATATGCTGCATAATGGTTTTAAAAATGTCTACCATGTTGAAGGTGGGATTATTGAATACGCACGTAAGGCGAAGGAGCAGGGCCTACCTTTACGGTTTAAAGGGAAAAACTTTGTTTTTGACAACCGCATGGGTGAGCGCATTACAGAGGACACATTAGCACAATGCCACCAATGTGGCGCGCCTTGTGATGCACATACCAATTGCCGTAACGATGGCTGCCACTTATTGTTTATCCAATGCCCTAGTTGTGCAGAAAAGTATGAAGGCTGCTGCAGTTCGTCTTGCACAGAAGAAATGAAACTTCCTGAGCAAGAGCAACGCGCACGCCGTGCAGGCCGTGAGGTCAGTAATAAAATCTTTAATAAATCACGTCACCGTTTATCCGATGGGTTATTAAATAAAGACAACTAGTCATTAATGTTATCTATAATAAGAAAGCCCTGCAATTAGGGCTTTTTTTTAATATAAATATTTAAACACATTATATATAAAAAATAACTCTATTCTGTTTTTGACGAAAACTTTAGAGGTAATATGCCTTTTTTGTGAGTAAACAGTGCTATTGCTAATTCCTAGTTTTCGAGAAATAATATGATTAGGTGTTTCATTCATCCAATTGTTAATAATATTTTGTTCTTTAATTGTGAAAATAGATGACTCAATATTATTAGCAAGCTTAGTAATTTTCTCTATTTGTTCATAGTCACGAATAACCTTATCAAGAGTTTGAATAATAATATCTTTTGATAGAATGAAATAATTATCCTTTAATAACAATGGATTGTTTGTCTGTGGGTACGGGGCGTTAATATAAATATAAAACCGTGTATTATTGGTATTGCTTAATAATTGCTGTAGCGTAGGACAGTAATTAGAGTAATTACAATAATACGTTAAATTCACCAGTATAATGCTTGGTGTGTTTATATTTATAAAACCAATGGCTTCTTTTATGCATCCTGTACTAATAAATTCGAGTTTTTTATTTTTGGATAAATATTCTGTAATGCCAAGACGTGTATAATAACATTCATCAATAACTAATATTCGCATTGGAACATCCTTGTTCAAGAAGATGCCTTACAATAAATTGGAACTGATAGTGAAGTCAACCAAGGATTAATAAAAACAATAAATAGTGTTCTTATTTTAAATTACGAATTAGTAATTAATTAATAAGGTAATTATATAAAAATATATAATTACCTGTATGAATGAATAAATTAAATGGATATTAGTGACCCTAATATCCATTTATTTCCCTAGTGTGTTTTAAAACCAAGCTCAACATATTCCCCAGATTCTATCTTGTCTACACCTGCTTGAAGAATATGAATGAGTTGTTTAGCCACATCAGTCGTTAGCCACATGGTTTTATCCACAATAGCGTCACCTGTGTGTTTATCTTGCTCGGGGAGGTAGTGCAAACGCAACATCATAGCGTCGTAATCATCGACTGTACTGATGTCCCAGCCAACTACTGGGTGGGTTTGAATGACATCATTTTTTTTATTCATATAAACCTCCTAATCAAACATCGTGATAAATAATAAATATCTATAACTGACTAAGAGCAATGACCTCGTGATGAGTCCACTTTTAGTATAAGGAGATTTCGCCAATAAGAAAGCAAATAAAACATTTTTTTGTCTATATGGCAGAAAATGCATAAAACGAATAACAAGCATTGTAAAAAAAGAATGGGAAGTATTTTGAACTTCCCATGGGTGTCTAAATTACTGGCCCTGAGATACTGTCCAGCATGCATCTTCCCCAGCTAAGAAAGGAACTAATTTATCATTACAGCAGTCAATGGATTCACAAATTATATTTTGTTCTTTAGTTAGCGTAATTGTCCCTTCATTCACAGGTAAGTTATAGAATTTAGGGCCATTTAGGGAACAAAAAGCTTCGAAATGCGCCAAGGCACCGAGCTCTTCAAAAACACTTGCGTAAGCCGCTAATGCGGTGGGAGCATTAAAGACCCCAGCACAACCACAGGAAGATTCTTTACGTGATTGTATATGTGGTGCGGTGTCGGTACCAAGGAAGAAACGGTCACAACCTGAAGCAACCGCTGTACGTAATGCTTCTTGGTGCACATTACGCTTCAAAATAGGTAAGCAAAATAAATGCGGTCTTATACCACCAACTAACATATGGTTACGATTAAACATCAAATGTTGAGGTGTTAAAGTTGCAGCTGTAAATTCATTCGCTTCTTGGACATATTGAGCCGCTTCTTTGGTGGTGATGTGTTCAAAAACGACTTTTAGTTTTGGAAACTGTGCCCGTAGTGGCAACATAACTTGCTCAATAAATAAGGCTTCTCGGTCAAAAATATCGATATGACTTGCGGTGACTTCACCATGGATAAGCAGTGGCATTCCTGCTTGTTCCATTGCAGCTAATACGGGGTAAATCTTTTTAATATCGGATACGCCATGGCTAGAGTTAGTTGTTGCATTGGCCGGGTAGAGTTTACAGGCAGTAAATACCCCCTCGTTAAAGCCGCGAACGACTTCAGCAGGATCTGTGCTATCAGTAAGGTAGCAGGTCATTAAAGGGGTAAATTGATGTCCTTGTGGAACCGCTT
The DNA here is from genome assembly GCF_028478065.1 of Providencia sp. PROV255. NCBI lineage: Bacteria > Pseudomonadati > Pseudomonadota > Gammaproteobacteria > Enterobacterales > Morganellaceae > Providencia > Providencia sp. PROV255. The sequence goes on from NZ_JAMPMI010000018.1 coordinate 154,792, forward strand.
TTAGAATACGCTCGCGGTAAGCTTTTGCGGCTTCAATCGTTGTGACTGGTGGCACTAAATTCGGCATGACAATCGCGCGGCCAAAGAATTCACTGGTATAGGGAACGACCGTTTTTAACATATCATCATCGCGAAAATGAACATGCCAATCATCAGGGCGGCGGATCGTTAGGGTAGTTACAGTTGTCATTAAACCGGCTCCATAGGGGAAGAGTGAATGATGAGCGAGTGCTCAAGCCGGAATAGAATGATAAAGGTAAAGTGAAAAAATAGCTATGAGAAATCGCGATTATAGCTTATTTCAAAGGTAGATTATGTAAATGACGTAAATAGCTAACTTATTCAGGCATGCAATAGCAAAAAACCTGCTTAAGTTTCCTTAAGCAGGTTTCTCTAAATTTTGGCTCCTCCAGCTGGACTCGAACCAGCGACATACGGATTAACAGTCCGCCGTTCTACCGACTGAACTATGGAGGAACTCCTTGGTACGCAGAGGATATTAGCTTTCTCTTACTGTATTGTCAAAGGAGAATAGCGAAAAATATGTTTGTTTGCCTGTTATCTGTGCGAACTGTTGGAAGTTTGATCGAAAATTAGGTAATGGTGATTAATCAAGACCATACACAAACAAAAAGACGGTAACAAACTTAAGTCGATGGGCGATATATTATTTCAAATTTAGTGGTTAACTGCAGTTAACCACTAATTGATGAATGTAACTTACAGAAATTATCTACAGCGGAATAACGAGAACTGGTTGGGCGATATCGTCGAGTAAACTACGAGTCACTGAGGTATTAAGCCAGCGTCCAAGTGAAGAAAGATGGCGATGAGAAATAATTAATAATTCGCAGTTATATTTTTCCATTTTTTTGGGGATGGTATCGATAGGGGTACCTGCAGCGAGTAGTCCTTGGGCTTTAAACCCCATGCTATTTAAGGCGCTGGTGACCTCTTTTAATTGTTTTTGTGCCAAAGCTTCTTCTTTTTGCGCGGCAGGGTATTCATCCCACTCATCGCTATCTTTACTTAACCCAGTGCGGCTTAGTGCAAAGGTATTATCGACAACAGTCAATACAATCACATTGCTGACACAGCCAGTCATACGCTGCATAAAACTAAGTGCATTACTGCTATTCTCAAAGCTGTCGACGGCTAACAACACATTATTAATCATGATTAGTTCCTGATAGGCGAACTAAATAGCGCCTTTAAAGTTAGCTCCCCTTTTTTCCAATACTTTTTGTAAAATGGAAAGGTTTTTGGGGATCATACGTTGATCGATAAATGAAAAATAACCCACCATTCGGTGGGCAAAGTCGCTGTGTTTTGCGTGGCTACCCAGTTGTCTGGGAGTGTGGCTTACAGTGGAGTGAAATCTTGCCCAATGGCTTAGTAGCTGATAAGTTTTTAACAAAACCAGTGTGATCACAGTTTTGTTCATCAGCGGCTCCCATCGAGTGTATTAATGGTGACATCTGCAGACATACCCACACGCAGCGCATTCATCATCTGGGCATGCTCGGTGTTGCTATCAAAAACAATTTTTACAGGTATGCGCTGTACAATTTTAGTAAAATTACCCGTCGCATTTTCCGGGGCAACGGGTGAGAAACTTACGCCAGACGCGGGAGCAATACTATCGACATAGCCTTTTAATATTTGCCCTGGGAAGGTGTCGATACTAATATCAACGACTTGGCCATGAGTAATATTTTCCAATTGAGTTTCTTGATAATTCGCGATGATGTAGAGCTTATTTTGGGGAACAATAGCCATTAAAGCATCGCCTGGCTTAACAAACTCACCGACGCGCAAACTTTTTTTACCAATTACCCCACCAATTGGGGCAGTAATGCGGGTGTAAGAGAGGTTAAGTTCAGCCATTGCTTTTTTGGCTTGAGCTAATGTCAATTCAGCATTGCTATCAGCCTGTTTGGCTTCTAAAACTTGCAACATATTTTTGGCTGCTTTTAATGATGCTTCGGCTTGTGCAACACTTGCCGTCATGGTTTGCACTCGTGTAGTTGCTTGTTGTGCCGCTTGTTGTGAGCCTGCGCCAGTATTTGCCATTTTGTGGTAGCGAGTTTTTTCTTGGTACGCAAATTGGAGTTCTGCTTTTGCAGATTGCAGTTGGGCTTCTGCCGCAGCGATTAAGGCCTGTTGACGCGTTAAATTGGCTTTTGCATCATCTTGCCGTGCGCGAGCAGATTGCTCTTGTGCAGCAGCCTGAGAAAGTGCAACTGTAAATTCTCTGGGATCAATGACTGCTAATAATTCACCTTCTTTAACCCATTGGTTATCTTGCACAAGGACTTCGGTCACCACACCTGAAATCTGTGGTGATATACGTGAAATATCCGCTCGGATATAAGCATCATTGGTGTTTTGAGCATTTTTTTTAATGGCGAATTTATTAATTAATAATCCTCCCATCAAAACAACAATAGCGATGATAGCCAGAGCGACATTTTTATTAATTTTTAATTTGATCTTACTCATTCTAATTTCCTGATAATCAATAACTAAGCTGCGGCAACAGACCGCGGTGGGTAAATACGAGTTGGCATCACTAAAATCAGCCCAGTTAATAACAGTGCTAAACCAGAAACCAACAGATATAGGTCAGAGCTAGCTAAAACATGTCCTTGGCTTGAAGCGAGCTGTGTGAGCTCACCGATAGTATTCGTCGCCGTATCGCGATAAGTACTGCCGTAGCTGTCAGCAATGACGCCCGAATGAAAATCACCTCGCTGGCGGCTTAATAGGGCAATTGCTCCCCCGGCAGCCGTTGCTGCAAATCCTTTAACCGCATTAAACCAAGCAGCAGCAAATGGACCATCAGTGGGCAGTAATCCGCCCGTTGCCATCATCAATAGCGGAATAACGGCCATGGGTTGTGCAACAGCTTGTAAGAGAGAAATCATTCTAAAATTGTCACCATTCCAATCTGGGGTCAGTTGTGATGCGAGGACACAAGCGGCTGCCATCAAAAGTAAGCTAATGGCGAGCACCCAACGGCAATCAACTTTAGGGGTATTACAAATAATGGCTATGATAGGGAGCGTGATGAGTTGTGGGAGTGATACCCATAGCATCATGTCGGAGGTTTGTTCTAAGCGATACCCTTGAATAGACGATAAATAGCCAGAGGTAATATTCACCAAAGAAACCATAATCAACAGCACACCACCAAGGGTGATTAATGAGAACGATAGATTCCGTTTGCTAAGTAACTGCAAGTTGAAGAAGGGTAATGGGTGGTACCATTCGTTTATCAAAAACAGAGCTAATAAACCAAGTCCACCAATCAATAAAACATAAATTAGTGATGAATTTAGCCAATCAAGGCGTTCTCCTTGAGAAATACCTACGGTGAGCATAGCAAGTGCACTTCCCCCCAGAAGTAAACCTCGCCAGTTAAACTGTTTCAGTCGTTCTAAGCGTAAAGGGTCTTGTGGCAAACCAAAGCCAATGCAGATGGTGGCTATCGCCATTAGTGGTAAGTTCCAATAAAAATACCCACTCCACCCCCAGTGGAAGGCAAACGCGGCCGCAGTGGCACCAAAAGTAGCACTCCATGCAGAAACCCAGCCATAAGCTCCTAAACCTAATACTTTAATCAGTGGAGGCATAAAACGCAGCACTACCGTCATTAACATCGGTGGGAGAGCTCCGCCAGCAAAGCCCTGTAAACTACGTATTGTTAATAGAAGAGCATAATGATCTCCTAGCCATGGTGTAATTAATCCTCCAATCAGATAAATAGAACACATAACGAGCGCAACACGACGTAGTGAGAATGTTGGCCAAAAGCAAGGAGTAAATCCTGAACCAATTACAAAACCAGCTACATAACAGGTGATTAACCAACTGCCAGTATCAATATTTAATGCCATTGCCCCCTGAATATCGCCTAGGGCGAATTTACTGGCGTTTTCTCCCACGCCACTCGCCATTACTGCTAAAAAAATACCAAATAGACCCATCCATGTGCGGCCATTAATTTCACTCGCACTGGCTATCCATTTGTTTTTTTTAGGTTGTATGATAGACGCATCAACCATTTCAAACTCCTGCTATTTAAAAATTTGCTCTGTCATTTTTTAGCAGTAGTATCTAAACTTTATTTAATTGTTTAAAATGAAATGATGTAATTAAATTATTGCATGAAACGCAATCCACTAATGAGGAGGGCTGCAAAGGGGCGAGGAGGAAAAATGCCACAAAAAATCGACTTCAATTTGATTTATGCGTTGAATTTATTATTGGAGGAAGGAAGTGTAGGAGGAGCCGCCGAAAAAATGAACCTGAGTGCTCCTGCTATGAGCCGAATTCTAGGGCGAATTCGTGAGCAATTTAATGATCCCATTTTAGTCAGGGCAGGGCGTAAATTAGTACCAACTCCCAGAGCATTAGAATTAAAAGAACAACTTAGCCATATTATTGCTCAAGCAGAAGCGTTAATTAATCCTGATGAATTATTCAATCCAAAAACATTAGAAAGAACATTTGTTATTCGGGCGAATGATATTTTTATTGGCGCCTTAGGTGGTGGGTTGTTAGAAAAACTCAGGGAATTAGCTCCCCAAAGTAGCTTAATTTTTATCGCAGAAAGTGATACTGAAGATGATTCTTTGCGTAGCGGTAAAGTCGATTTGGTTATTGGTTCTTCTCGAGATTGGCACCCTGAAATTAAGGCTCAGAGCTTATTTACTAGTACTTTTCAGGCGTTGGTTCGCCCAGGGCATCCGATTATTGGACAAGTGACACCTGAGAGTTTAACGCATTACCCGCATATTAGCGTATCGCGGCGGGGGCGTACATTGGGACCAATTGATGACGCGTTACGTGACCTTCAATTAGAGCGTAATGTTGCGTTGACTTTGCCTAGCTTTCATTCAGCTATGATGCTAACGATGAACTCTGATTATATTTTGCCGCTCCCTCGCCATGTACTGCAAGGGGTAAAGAGTGTTAATTTGCCGTTAATTGAAATTGAACTCCCTTTGGAATTGGAATCTATATTTATCGTGCAAGCATGGCATCCAAGGTTGGATAGAGATCCTGCGCATCAATGGTTACGCCAGACAATTAAACAATTTTTTCTGGAGAAAGAGTAGCTATTCATTCTATGGTGCGGGTCTTTGCGGTTGCTTAGTTAGTAGCTGAATATTCAGAAGGGTAACTTTCAGAAAGATAGCAAAAAGCCCGCATTAAGCGGGCTTTTTAAATTTGGCTCCTCCAGCTGGACTTGAACCAGCGACATACGGATTAACAGTCCGCCGTTCTACCGACTGAACTATGGAGGAATTGCTTTGTTCCTGAGAACGAGGCGCATATTACCCATCCTGTTCACCGTTGTAAAGCATAAAAACGAAAAAAATAGCCAAGTGAGTGTTAAGTAATCGATTTGATGATTATCTACTCCAATAAGTGGTGTCGTTGTCTATAGTATGCGGCTTATAGGAGATGCAGAGGGAACTGATAATAGAGGTGAATAATTCATGAGTAGCAGAACATAACAAACAGATAGCAAAAAGCCCGCATTAAGCGGGCTTTTTTTAAATTTGGCTCCTCCAGCTGGACTTGAACCAGCGACATACGGATTAACAGTCCGCCGTTCTACCGACTGAACTATGGAGGAATTGCTTGTTCCTGAGAACGAGGCGAATATTAACGACATCATCTCAGGCTGTCAATCATAAAAACAGAAAAAATATCTAACTGCTCATTCACTGCACATTCTGACGAAGTTTTGCTCTAGTTAATTGATATTGAATTAATTTTGAGCTGCAAGTGTACCAGGTAATTGCGTAGAAACTTCAGGATAAGCAACATGATAGATATCATAAAACGATATCATTCCTTTTAATGCAATTAAACGCGATATTTCTTGCTTTATTGCAGAGCTAACATCTTGTGAATCAATGATTTTACTTATCGCATTATCAGAAACGGGTTCAGTGACAAACCATTCTCCGTTATAACAAACGCGTAAATCTAACACACCAATATCTTCAAAATGATAGACAGGTTTAATGTCAAAAAGTAGCACACTTGCTAGTATAATAAAGAGAATAGTGATACCCAGAGCCCAATAAGGGCCAAAATAAGGGGCATACCAAAGAATAATGGCTAGGGGGACATAAGCCGCAACCATGCCAACACATAAATAAGGGTGGTTGGCGAGAAACTGGCTATTAAAGTAAGGTTTCCCATCTCGGTTTTCACGTTTATTGATGGCATCCAAGTCTTCGACGAGTATTTGTTTGATAATATCCATGTGTATAACTCTCTGTCAGATATCTATACTAGGAGGGTATCACGAGCCGTTGAGATTGTTATATATCAGTTAAAAAAAATATTTACACAGATTGTCATCGTATCAGATAATTCTTACTGACATTTATTGGGTTGTTGGCTTTTTAAATTAAAGTTTTCTTTAAACTATCAACTAAATGCAGCATTTTTGTTAACGTTATAGTCGATAAAAGTGACGCAATCGAAAAAACGACATATTTTTGAAGTTTGCCCGTATAAAATAGTTGCTATTATCTTTAAGTCATGAGTTAATGAGTGTCGGCCTGTTTAGCAGTCCTATTTGATGTATGATTACTGAGTTAGTGTGTTCTAAAGAAGAAAGTTATCACAGATAGCCTTTGACCGTGACGCTGCATCTTGGTGTTTCCCTGATTAAATAGTTGACTCTGGCCCGTATATGCCAAAAGGCAAGTTTTTTTGATGTTATATAGGAAAAGTCAAATGTCCGACAAAATGAAAGGTCAAGTTAAGTGGTTCAACGAGTCTAAAGGCTTCGGTTTCATCACTCCAGCTGATGGTAGCAAAGACGTTTTCGTCCACTTCTCTGCCATTCAGGGCAATGGTTTCAAAACTCTGGCTGAAGGTCAGCAAGTTGAATTCACCATTGAAAACGGTGCAAAAGGCCCAGCAGCTGCTAACGTAACTGCTATCTAAGCTAATTGCTTAACTGATTTTCTAAAGCCCGTCATTTTTAATGACGGGCTTTTTCGTATGCGCTACATTTATGGTTAATATATTTTGTTGGAAAAGACTGTTATGAATATTAATGACCGTGTTTATGTAAAAACAGACGGGGAAGAGCGTCGTGAAGGCACTATTTTACTTATTGAGCCCTTCAATGAAGGGGTAATGTACTTAATCGCATTACCAGATTACCCGGAAGGTATTTGGTTTTTTAATGAAAAAGAGGGTGATGAAGGGATTTTTGTTACACCAATTGAAAGATAAGTTTCAAGTTAATGAACACTTTGTTCTTTACTTAATAATTTTCCCCACTTATACTCCTTCCATCTTTTACTTAGGAGATTATTACTTGGACAGTCAGAGTTGGAATAAAAACTTAATTTAATGGCAAGCCAGTAATCATCTTTTCTTTTCACTGCTTGCCACAATGGCGGGCGGTGTCTGATGTTTCCTCATCATACTACTCCCTTATAATTGTATTTAATTAGATAGCATATTATAGCTGTATTGAGTGTGTATCATGTTGGTCTATATTTATTCTCTATTTCCTCCAGGCAATAGCTAATGGTTTTTGAGTAATTTATTTTACTCAAAATATATGGCTATATGCTTTTTATTAGGCATATAAATCATTATCCAAGTTATTTTTGGAGGGATTATCATGCTTTTTTCCCCTGATATTTTAAATTTACTGTCTGCTATGTGTTTTGGTGCATTAATCGGTGCTGAGCGCCAGTGGCGTCAACGAATGGCGGGCTTGAGAACCAATGCACTGGTTGCAACAGGTGCTGCGGTGTTTATTTTAAGTTCTGTAACAACATCTCCTGATAGCCCTGGGCGTATTGCTGCCCAAGTGGTGTCTGGAATTGGTTTCCTCGGGGCGGGTGTGATTATGCGTGAAGGCATGAACATTCGAGGTCTAAATACTGCGGCAACGCTTTGGTGTTCTGCGGGGATCGGTGTTTTATGTGGATTAGGGCAGTACTCTTTGGCATTGATGGCGACGTTATTAATTTTATGCGCCAACATTTTATTAAGAGAAGCAGCTTCACGAATTAATAAACAACCACAGCAGCAAGCGCTTGATGTAGAACAGCGCTATAAGATCCGTGTAATGTGCCATCAAACGGATGAAATTTTAGTAAGAACACTTATTTTACAAGCAATTAACGGGCTTCATATTCGATTGCAATCGTTAAGTAGTGCCGACACATTAAAGCCTGAACAGCTGGAAGTGTGTGCTGAATTCCTTGCAACACCCGCCGAGCAAAAGGAAATTGAAGCATTGGTATGCAGAATAAGTCTTGAGCAAAGTGTTAGTGCTATCAATTGGAAAGTCGCATCAGAGCTACCTGCCTGATGACTTTAAATTAACTCACTATAGGAGCTGAAATGGACGACCACCCTCCGTCATGGAGTCGTAAGCTGGAGCTATCTAACTGATAATAAACTAATTTTATTTCAGTTGGATAGCGTTAAAATCACGAGTGTTGTATTCGAGACAACGTTATGACTGAAATAAGAGAACCGCGTAAAAGCGTCAAAGCGGCTGCACGCCAAAAATATATTGTTGGCGAACAAGCGAGTAAAAATATTGAGCAAGTGCTCAATGAATATCAAACAAATCTATTAGGCTTATCTGAGAATGAGGCGATGGACCGCCTAGTGACTGAAGGTGAGAATGAAGTTGCTCATGAAAAAGCCCCTCCAGCATGGAAGCAACTACTCACTTCCTTTAAAAATCCATTTATATTCGTACTGATTATATTAGCAGTTGTTAGTTTTTTTACGGATTATGTTATTCCCGAACGTCAAGGTGAAGAAACAGACTTAACCGGGGTGATTATTATTGTCACTATGGTTTTACTGAGTGGATTTTTGCGTTTTTGGCAAGAATATCGTACCAATAAAGCTGCGGAAGCATTGAAATCTTTAGTTCGAACGACAGCTACGGTATTTCGTCGCGACAATAAAACGGGACGTTCAGTTCGAAAAGAGGTGCCGATTAAATGCTTAGTACCTGGGGATATTGTGTTGTTATCCGCAGGAGATATGGTTCCTGCTGATTTAAAGCTAGTCGAATCAAGAGATTTGTTTATCAGCCAAGCGATTCTAACAGGGGAGTCTATACCCGTTGAAAAATATGACACATTGGGTGACGTTTCAGCCAAAAGTTTAGATCCCGTATCGCCAACAGAAAATGAATTATTAGAGATTTCAAATATTTGTTTAATGGGAACCAATGTTACCAGCGGTACAGCACGTGGAATTGTGGTGGCAACCGGCGGAAAAACCTATTTAGGCTCGTTGGCTAAATCCATTGTGGGGAGCCGTGCGCAAACATCATTTGATCGTGGTGTGAATAGCGTAAGTTGGTTATTGATTCGTTTTATGTTAGTCATGGTACCAATTGTCTTACTTATCAATGGGTTTACAAAAGGTGATTGGTTCGAAGCAACATTATTCTCACTGGCGGTTGCTGTGGGGTTAACGCCCGAAATGTTACCGATGATTGTTAGCTCCAATTTAGCCAAAGGTGCAATTGCCATGTCAAAACACAAGGTGATTGTCAAAAGATTAAATGCTATCCAAAACTTTGGTGCAATGGATGTGCTGTGTACCGATAAAACGGGAACTTTAACGCAAGATCGTATTATTTTAGAACATTATTTAGACAGTAATGGGCAGAAAAATAGTAAAATCTTGCAACTGGCTTGGCTAAATAGCTTCCATCAAAGTGGCGCTAAGAACATGATGGATCAGGCAATTATTCGTCGTGGTAGAGGGAACAGTGAAGTTGAGAAGCTAAAAGGATTTCAAAAAATTGATGAATTACCCTTTGATTTTATTCGGCGTAAATTGTCAGTGACAGTACGAACACCAGAAGGCGAAGCCCTACTTATTTGTAAAGGCGCCGCTGAGGAAATGTTAGCTGTTTGCCAAAGCTATCAACAAGATGGTGAGCTTCATTTACTTGATAACGAAGCAAGAGCAACAATTACTGAGCTAGTGAGTGACTATAACAGACAAGGATTTCGTGTATTACTACTCGCAACTCGCCGTTTGAATGATGCTGAAGCCCGCTTACCACTTTCAACTCAAGCTGAGCATCAGTTAGAACTACAAGGCATTTTAACTTTTCTTGACCCAGCAAAAGAAAGCGCAATTTCAGCCATTGCAGCGCTACGTGAAAATGGTGTTACGGTGAAGGTGTTGACGGGTGATAATGCGATTATTACCGAAAAAATTTGTCGTGATGTTGGTCTAAATATCAGTGAAATCATGACTGGTCTGGAAATTGAGGCTTTGACGGACGAAGAGCTCGGTCAGAAAGTTGAGCAGGTTTCAGTTTTTTGTAAATTAACACCTTTGCAAAAATCCCGTATTTTAAAGCGGTTACAAGCAAATGGGCATACAGTTGGCTTTCTTGGTGATGGGATTAACGATGCACCGGCATTACGTGATGCTGATGTGGGAATTTCAGTTGATACAGGGACGGACATTGCTAAGGAATCTGCGGATATTATCTTACTTGAAAAAGATTTAATGGTATTAGAGCAGGGGGTGATTAAAGGACGTGAAACTTTCGGCAATATTATTAAATACTTAAATATGACAGCGAGCTCTAACTTCGGTAACGTATTTTCTGTATTAATTGCCAGTGCATTTATTCCCTTCCTACCGATGTTAGCCATTCATTTGCTCGTTCAAAACTTGCTGTATGATATTTCCCAGCTTGCATTACCCTGGGATAAAATGGATAAAGAGTTTTTAAAACGACCTCGTAAATGGGATGCAAAAAATATTGGCCGCTTTATGCTTTGGATTGGGCCAACGTCATCTATTTTTGATATCACGACTTTTGCGCTAATGTGGTACGTGTTCCAAGCAAATAGTGTTGCTCATGAAGCGTTGTTCCAATCCGGTTGGTTTGTGGAAGGATTACTCTCTCAGACGCTAGTTGTTCATATGTTAAGAACACAAAAAATACCCTTTATACAAAGCACAGCTGCGCTACCTGTTATGTTAACGACAGGGTTAATTATGGCTCTCGGGCTATATATTCCATTTTCTTCATTTGGTGAAATGATAGGATTACAACCGTTGCCAATAGAATATTTCCCATGGCTAGCTCTGACATTAGTGAGCTATTGTGTTGTCGCTCAACTGATGAAGCAGTTTTATATTAAACGTTTTGGCACATGGCTATAATATATTGTTAAGTCAGGAAAAAGAAAAACCAAGGATGGTTCTTCTTTTCTGTGCGCAATAAAAAGAGCCACCAGTGTGGCTCTTGTTGATCTACAGAATAAAGAAGAATAGGGCTTATTGCAGGCCTAAAGCAGCTTTCATCTGTTTCATTGCATCAATACCTTGTTGGCAAGCTTTATCTTGCTGATCCTTAGGCAGTGCAGCAACTTGTTTTTTACCTTCTTCCAGCTGACCTTTCATTGCATCTAACTGAGTTTTTGCTTGCGGGTTTTCTGAAGCTTTAGCAATTAAGCTATCAACTTCAGCGAAGTAAGCGTTACAAGTTTCAGTTGCACCAGCAACTTCGCCTTTTTTCTCTTCTTCCGAACAAGCAGTGATTGTCAGTGCCAATAAACCCATACCACAAGCTAAAATCAACTTTTTCATAATCAACCTTATTAAAATTATTTATTTATATAGCAAATTGAGTATATAAGAGATGTTTTTAATATCAAACGTGACAAATCCTAAAATAATATCTTAGCTAATTAATTAAGTTTCAATTTAATTAGGCTATCATATTTCATTTCAGGATGTTTACATTACATAATTTTGTAACTATAACTAAATTGTTTTTTATCATGTTGTTATGGGATGCCTTTGACTATTTTACGCTTATCTAGGGTGATTAATAGACGGATGAAGTGATTGAAGCTTGAGATAAGAAGTTAAAGGTTTATTAGGAGAAGGAAAAATGGTTGTCTAATTTTAATAAACATATTTTTTGACGATAATTATGTTTCAACTCGCAAGATAGAATAATGCGTTATGCGTGAATTTACCTATATAAGATTTTGAAATATTGTTATAACATTTTTTATACACAATTAAAATTATTAAAAAATCGTTTATTTGTAACAAAATATTTACGGTTGAATGATAAATTTTTACCATGAAATATTTATAGAATTAATGGCTGTTCATTTAAGATGCAATTATAGATGTGAAAAGTGAGCTACTTCACAAATTTAAGAAGAAAACCTTTGTATCAGTATAAGTTTGATTTTTAAATTAAATTTTCTTTGTACGAAGATGAAATTATCAGGTAAAGTCTTTGTTTTTAAGCGAACTAATAAGTAAATATCGCTTAACTTATGGTTAATGATAGGTGTACAGGGTTAACGACAATTAAGTTAATTTTGTTGACGCTAACTCAAATTCATACCAAAATTGATTCACCGTAGAAATTCGCCAAAGAGCGAGAGACGGGTTAGAATGTTTTTAACAAAGGGCGATACCTTTTCTTACTGTACATTTTTAGAATGATTAGTTCTCTAAAGGTAAAGTAAGAATATATGATATGGGTTCACCATATCGCAATGCAACATAGCAAATAATATATTAATGCTATGGGCATACAATGTATGTAACCTGATTTATTTGGTTACAATTTTATATTTAGACTTACACACAGGGCTTTACCATTATGTCTGCTTCTATTGTAAAGAAACGGCCTCTGAGTCGTTACATCAAAGATTTTAAACACAGCCAAACTCATTGTGCACATTGTCACAAGACCCTTGATCGCATCTCTTTAGTTTTCAACGATGACATCTTAAATAAAGAAGCTATCGCTGATATGACTGAATTGGTTGATGAAGGTACCTGGGGGGAGCTGCAAGATAAATTTACTGCACTTTGTCGTTTTTGTAGTGAAATTTATTGCAATAGTAATACTGATTATTTTGATATTATGTCATTTAAACAGTATTTATTCTTACAGACTGAGATGAGCCATAGTACTGTTCGTGAATATGTTGTTCGTTTACGACGTTTAGATGAGCTGTTATCTTCTTCTAATTTTTCTATGAAAGAATTTACTGCAAGTAAAGTTCAAGAAGAGTTAAGTGAAAAAATGACAGACTCTGCATTTAGCAATTACAATATTGCATTACGTAAATATGAACAATATTTATTCTGGGAATCTGAAAAGTGCAATAATTAGAATGACATACTGAAAATAAGCATCGTTATTTTCATTGTTGTTTTTAAACAATGGTGTCCTCGTGGGCACCTTTTATGTTTCTAGCAGTAAATATATGAGATAGCACTTATCTGATAGGAACCGCGACTGTTATTCTTATGAGATAAGTGTATTTTTAAATAAACACATTGTGATGTATGGCCTGATCCTCATAAACTGCGAGGTCAGGCCTTTTGTTTATTACCCGATCGTCATTAAGCTAGCATTACCACCTGCAGCCGCGGTATTGACACTCAATGAGCGCTCATGAAGTAAGCGTTCAGTCAGCAGATTAGTTTCACCTCGTTCAAAGCCTTGTACTGAAATAATAGGCCCTTTACGTTGTGCAACCGCTGCACAAACCTCTTTTAACTGATCGCTGTCACCATGGTAAATAACCCCTTCGATTGGCTCTTTAGATTCTATCCAGTTTTTAGTTAGCGATATGGTTTTTCTCACTTTTTCAGGTAGTGACTTAAATAGCTTCTGATGAAGTTCGCTATCTGGCCATAACACCTGACAACCCGCAGAAAGCACCGCTGTTAACTGAGTTAAACAATCTTGTTCATTATCGCTAAGGCATAAAATCAAACCACGTGGGCGCAAGGTATAGGTATTCCTTTCTCCCGTTGGACCGGGCAACACACGAGTGGTTCCTGTCTGACTATGGCGTGTAAATAGCTCAATAACGGAGGGGGGAATAACCGAATTTTGTTTTTCAGACCATTGAGTAAGTGCTTCAAATGGCTCGAGTAATACGGTTCGGGCACTGGCATCCATCGGTAAATGGCTATCTTGTCTCTCTAAAGTGTTTGAAACCGCGTTATCTGGGCGTTCGCTTAATAAACGATAGAGGTATAGTGGCCCGCCTGCTTTAGGCCCAGTTCCAGATAAACCTTCACCACCAAAAGGTTGCACACCAACAACGGCACCAACCATATTTCGGTTTACGTACAGATTACCTACTTTAGCTTTTGAAACAACTTGGTTGATAGTTTCATCGATACGAGTGTGAACACCAAGTGTCAGCCCATAACCCGCAGCGTTAATTTGTTCAACGAGTGCTTCTAGCTCATCTCGTTTAAAACGTACAACGTGCAGAACAGGGCCAAAAATCTCTTTTTTCAGCTCACTAACATCATCAAGTTCTATCAATGTCGGCTTAACATAGGTTCCTTCCATTTGTTCTTGTTGATCATCATGATTTTCAAATGCGGCTTGGAAGACGACTTTCCCTTTGCTGCGCATTTTTTGAATATGTTGATCGATATTTTCTTTTGCTTCACGGTCAATCACCGGGCCAATATCAGTTGATAAATGTTCTGGATTCCCCATGCGGCACTCTTCCATTGCGCCTTTTAACATACGAATTGTTCTATCTGCGACATCTTCTTGGATACATAGAATGCGCAGTGCTGAACAACGCTGACCTGCGCTATCGAATGCAGATGCGACAACATCAGTGACAACCTGTTCTGTTAATGCAGAAGAATCAACGATCATTGCATTTAATCCGCCCGTTTCTGCAATCAGCGGGGTTGGTCGGCCCTGTGCATCTAAGCGTCCAGCGATATTACGTTGAAGTAATCCTGCAACTTCAGTTGACCCCGTAAACATGACTCCACGAACACGGCTATCACCAACGAGTTGGGCACCAATCGTTTCACCTTTACCCGGTAAAAATTGCAGTACATCGCGTGGAATACCCGCTTGATGCAAAATGGAAACCGCAATAGCACCGATTAATGGTGTTTGTTCTGCCGGCTTCGCGAGTACGGTATTTCCTGCCGCGAGAGCAGCTGCAATTTGGCCTGAAAATATTGCTAACGGGAAGTTCCATGGACTAATACAGACCACAGGCCCTAAAGGACGGTGCGTATTGTTATCAAAATCATTCTTGACTTGAGTTGCATAGTAATTAAGAAAATCTACCGCTTCTCTAACTTCCGCAATTGCATTGTTGTAGGTCTTACCCGCTTCACGAACTAAAATATCTAATAGTGGCTGTAACTGTTGCTCCATAAGGTCAGCGGCTCGTAATAAGATAGCTGCTCGTTCAGAAGGCGGAGTTGCGAACCAGATAGTACCCGCATCGTTAGCGGTATTTAATGCATGTTCAGCTTCTTGCTCTGTTGTTTCACGAACATGGCCAACAATATCTTTATTACAGGCAGGGTTTATAATTGGTGTTGCTTCAGGTAACGTTTGCGAAGCTTGGAAATTGCCCCCTAACAGCGGTTCTGCTATTTTTTGCTGCATACCCGCACTCAGTAGGGCACTTGATAAAGAAGCGAGTCGATGTTCGTTTGATAGGTCAAGCCCCATCGAATTTACTCGTTCTTGGCCGTATAAATCACGTGGTAACGGAATTTTTGGATGCGGTAAGCCAATTTGACCTTCAGTTTTAGACAGTTCTAAGACATCTTTAACTGGGTCAGCAACTAATTCATCTAGCGGAATAGTGGCATCAGCAATACGGTTTACAAATGAAGTATTTGCACCATTTTCTAATAATCGACGCACCAGATAGGCAAGTAGTGTTTCGTGAGTACCGACAGGTGCATAAATACGGCAAGGGCGGTTTAGTTTGCCATCAGCGACTTTACCAACCACCTGTTCATAAAGTGGTTCACCCATTCCATGTAGACATTGGAATTCATATTGGCCTGGGTAGTAGTTTTTACCTGCAATTTGGTAGATAGCAGAGAGAGTATGTGCGTTGTGCGTTGCAAACTGCGGGTAAATTAAATTGGGAACCGACAACAGTTTTCGTGCACAGGCAATGTAAGAAACGTCAGTATACACCTTACGCGTATAAACTGGGTAACCTTCTAGCCCATCCATTTGCGCGCGCTTGATTTCACTGTCCCAATAAGCCCCTTTTACCAGACGGATCATTAAACGACGTTGGCTGCGTTCAGCTAAATTTATGATTGAGTCAATCACAAATGGGCAGCGTTTTTGATAGGCCTGGATAACAAAGCCAATCCCATTCCACCCCGCGAGTTGTGGTTCAAAACAGAGTTTTTCTAGTAAATCTAAAGAGATTTCTAAGCGGTCGGCTTCTTCTGCGTCAATATTAATCCCTATATCGTATTGATGCGCTTGTAATACTAGGGATAACAGGCGTGGATAAAGCTCTTCCATTACGCGAGAGTATTGTGCACGGCTATAACGTGGATGTAATGCTGATAGCTTAATTGAAATACCAGGGCCTTCATAAATACCGCGGCCATTTGATGCTTTACCAATCGCGTGGATAGCTTGTTGGTAAGACACCATGTAATCTTGTGCATCTTTTTCCGTTAATGCGGCTTCGCCCAGCATGTCGTAGGAATAGCGGAAGCCTTTATCTTCGAGTTTTCGTGCGTTAGCGAGCGCTTGGGAAATAGTTTCGCCAGTAACAAATTGCTCTCCCATAAGGCGCATCGCCATATCAACGCCTTTGCGTACCAGCGGTTCACCACTTTTACTAATGATGCGATTAAGTGAGGTTGAGAGTTTAGCTTCATTATGCGTAGAAACTAGCTTACCCGTAAATAGCAGACCCCAAGTCGCAGCATTGACAAACATTGAGCTACTTTGGCCAAGGTGTGATTGCCAATTCCCATTGCTAATTTTATCGCGGATGAGCGCATCTCGAGTTGCTTTATCAGGAATGCGCAGTAAGGCCTCTGCGAGACACATTAATGCGACACCTTCTTGAGATGAAAGTGAAAATTCTTGGAGTAGACCTTGAACTAAACCTGAGCGGCCGATGCCATTTTTTTGATTGCGTAGTTTTTCAGCTATTGAATAAGCTAATTTATGAGCGGCTTCAGCTTGTTCTGTAGGGAGCTGTGCTTGCTGTAACAACATTGGCACGGCTTGTGTTTCAGGAATTCGGTAAGCAGAAGTAATTGCAGAGCGTTTTACAGATTGTGGTAAAATGTGCTCTGCGAAATCTAAGAATGGTTGATAGTTAGATTCAACGGTGGTGTCTTCATCAGAAGTTTGATTTTCTTTTACATCGATACCCGGTGAGAGCTCTGGAAAGGCTTGGCCATTATCGAGTTGTTCTAGGTAATTATAAATAGCTTGTTTGATAAGCCAATGTGATGTGCGGTCAAGACGCTGAGCGGCATTTTTAATGCGTTCACGAGTTGCTTCATCAAGTCTCACACCCATAGTTGTAGTGCTACTCATCTTAATTCCTCTAGGTCACGAGTCATTTTAATCAAAAAGTTACACCACATTATCTTAATGTTGCAACTTTGTGCAACATTGTTACGTGTGATTTCTGAAAGAAATGTGAAACATATCGAGTTTTTTGAGTTCTAATAATTTCAATTAAATTGGTATTCATTTATTTATTATATTTTACATGTAGTTATATTTATCATCTTTAGATGAGGCGATTAAACATCTGATTGTGAATTTAAGTTTAAATTTTAACATTTGTGATATGGATTCTATTTATGCAATAAAAAATAGTTAATTTCTTGTTAATTTAATACGACTCTGTCTAGGATGTGGCAGTTAAGATATTAAGTTAGTGCAACACAAACAATCACAACCTATTTGGTGTTTGCGCAGATAAATTAAATATGTGCAATAAAGTGCAACACCATGAAGTTACAAGTTATCAGCGGTCACTTATAAAGATAACTAATAATTTTAAAGCTACTCAATGGAGAAAACAGGATGACTGTAAGCACTCCGATGATCATTATGTTCGTCGTATACATTACTGGCATGTTATTAATTGGTTATATGGCCTATCGCTCAACGAAAAACTTTGACGACTATATTCTGGGTGGGAGAAGTTTAGGCAGTGTTGTAACTGCATTGTCTGCTGGTGCCTCAGATATGAGCGGTTGGTTACTCATGGGGTTACCAGGTGCGATTTTCTTGGCCGGGATTTCTGAAAGTTGGATTGCTATCGGTTTGAGTCTCGGTGCATATCTTAACTGGTTATTTGTTGCTGGGCGTTTACGTGTCCAAACAGAAAAAAATAATAATGCGTTAACATTACCGGACTACTTTACTAGCCGTTTTGAGGATAACAGTAAGATTTTACGTATTATTTCTGCTGTTGTTATTTTAGTTTTCTTTACGATTTATTGTGCGTCAGGTGTGGTCGCAGGTGGCTTGTTATTTGAAAGCACATTTAATATGAGCTATGAGAAAGCGATGTGGTTAGGTGCACTCGCGACGATTGCTTACACGTTTTTAGGTGGTTTCTTAGCTGTGAGTTGGACCGATACTGTTCAAGCTTCATTAATGATCTTCGCATTGATTCTTACACCTATTGTTGTGATCCTTTCTTTAGGGGGAATTGATACCTCTATTGAAGTGATTAAATCTAAGAATCCTGAATACCTTGATATGTTTAAAGACATGAATATCATCGCAATTCTGTCATTATTAGGTTGGGGATTAGGCTATTTTGGGCAACCTCACATTTTAGCGCGTTTTATGGCAGCAGACTCTGCTCGTACTATTCGTTCTGCTCGACGTATTAGTATGACATGGATGGTGTTATGCCTAGGTGGAACGATTGCGGTTGGCTTCTTTGGTATCGCTTATTTTGAAAATAATCCGGCTTTAGCGGGTTCGGTCATGCAAAATAATGAGCGTATATTCATGGAGTTAACGGGGCTTTTGTTTAACCCATGGATCGCTGGTATTTTATTATCAGCCATACTAGCCGCGGTAATGAGTACGTTAAGTTGCCAATTATTAGTTTGTGCGAGTGCGCTAACGGAAGACTTGTATAAGCCTTTTATTCGTAAGAGTGCTAGCCAAAAAGAGTTAGTATGGGTCGGGCGTTTTATGGTGTTGTTAGTCGCTGCAATTGCCATTTACATTGCTCGTGATCCAAATAATAAAGTTTTGGCATTAGTGAGTAATGCATGGGCTGGTTTCGGTGCCGCATTTGGTCCTGTTGTTTTAATCTCTGTAATGTGGAAACGAATGACGCGTACGGGCGCACTCGCAGGAATGTTAGTTGGTGCAGTGACAGTACTCGTTTGGATAAAATACAAATGGTTTGATTTGTACGAGATCATCCCAGGTTTCTTATTAGCAACAATCGCGATTGTTGTTGTCAGCTTGATAACTAAAGCACCAAGTGCAGCTGCGCAGGCTCGTTTTGATGAAGCCGAGGCAGAATATAAAGCAAGTTAATCGAGCGAGTTTATAAACTAAAAAGGCCGAGTAACAATACTGTTATTCGGCCTTTTTGCTTATTTTTCATTAATGGTTCTTTTTGCGCTTAGCGAATTGGTAACCAATGAAGAGCAAAATAAACCAAACTGGTGTTGCTATTAAGGCTTGTCTTGTATCGTGCTGAAATGCCAATAAAACAACCATAAAGGCAAAAAAGGCGAGGCTTAACCACGACATCACAATACCCGCAGGCATTTTATAATGGGATGCTTTGTGCATCTCAGGTCGCTTTTTACGGAAATTTAAATAGCTATATAAAATCATGCTCCAAATAAACATGAAAAGAATTGCAGACACGGTTGTGACTAGTGTGAATGCATGCATGATATCAGGAATAAAATAGATCAGAACAATACCAAAACTGAGGCAGATACAGGTAAAAATTAACCCAGTAGCGGGTACGGCTTTTTTCGATAATTGGCTGAACTGTTTTGGTGCATCCCCTTCTTTTGAAAGCCCAAAAAGCATTCGACTGGTGGAAAATACACCACTATTTGCAGAAGAAGCTGCAGAAGTTAAAACGACAAAGTTAACAATACTTGCTGCTGCAGGTAAGCTTATCAGGACAAACATTTCTACAAATGGGCTTTTATCGGCCAATATGGTTCGCCATGGGGTAACTGCCATAATCACAATTAAAGATAACACATAGAATGCAATGATCCGGATAGGTATCGCGTTGATAGCTTTCGGTAAAGATTTTTCTGGATCGCGTGTTTCAGCGGCTGCCGTTCCGACTAATTCAATCCCAACAAACGCAAAAATAGCAATTTGGAAGCCAGCAAAGAAGCCGCTGATCCCCATCGGAAACATTCCACCATCATTCCAGATGTTGCTTAAAGATGCCGTATGACCCGCAGGGGATTGAAAATTCATGGCAATTAGTGTGCCACCTACTGCAATGAGAGCCACTATGGCAACAATCTTTATCATAGCGAACCAAAATTCGAGCTCACCGAAAAGCCTGACAGAAACCAGGTTGAGTGTTAATAAGGTGACTACGCAGATAAATGAGGTTACCCATTCAGGAAAATCAGGAACCCAAAAGCTCACATAGGCTGTTATGGCAATGATATCGGCAATACCTGTGATAACCCAGCAAAACCAGTATGTCCAACCGACAAAGAAACCTGCCCATGGGCCGATAAGGTCAGCAGAAAAATCACTGAATGATTTGTAGTCCAGATTAGAAAGTAGCAGTTCACCCATTGCGCGCATCACAAAAAATAGCACAAAGCCGATTATCATATACACAAAGATAATTGATGGGCCCGCAAGTGAAATGGTTTTACCAGAACCCATAAATAAGCCTGTACCAATTGCGCCACCAATAGCAATAAGTTGTATATGGCGGTTACTAAGACTACGTTTTAGCTGATTACGATCAGCGTTGGGTTGTGTTGATAGTGAATTCGCATTTTCTTCCATACTAAAGATGTCCGTAGTGGTTTGTGATAATTAGCCACAGTCTTTTTTATAATTTTGTGGTTATGTTTGCGTGAAATATTGTGACACAAATCTCAATTAGAGTAAGGAAAAGTTATCTTGTTAGAAACGAAGTGATGTTTATTCAAGCGATAGTTTTCTTAAATTTTACATTCGTAACTTTAAATTAACTTAGATAATAAAAATAGCAGAATCATATTGACTGTAGCAATTGTAAGGCGTTAAATAATTTGTATCGGGTTGTTAGCTCAGTTGGCAGAGTAGGTGACTCTTAATCATTAGGTCGGGGGTTCGAGCCCCCCACAACCCACCAAGATTTTCAATGAGTTATGAGCATTCTGCGGAACCTATACTGACTGTATGGGACGTATTTGGGACGCAAGCATTAAATATTGCATCAATTTGCTTAGCATGTTTGGCTAAGTGATCTGGGGCTCAGTGAGCATATCGCAGAACCATCTCAATACTTTCCTAGCCGCCCATTTTTTGAAGATCAGACAGCGGGACGCCGGATTGAACTAACTAGGATTGCAAGGAATTTAAACAGCGTTTCAAACTAACCTGCTGAGGTGATTTTTTATCTTTTTTAATTAGTATTCAAATAGCATTGATTGTTTATGAGTTAGGCTTTTACCTCATTATTTCAATTTATTAGAGTAAAAAATAGGATCTATAAACCAATGAATAATTGGAATTGATGCTAATAAAAGTGCTATACAAATGGTTAGTAGAGTAAATGTTATTATTAATAATAAATTAAGCTCTATACCTAAAAAAACTAATGTTTGTAATATAATAAAACAAATAATTGGGTGGATTAAATAAACACCTAAAGCATTGTTTGATGTTTTCGCATATTTATCAGTTGATAAGGCAAAGTAAATAATGCTTGACCCTAACACTAGACTTATAGAAAAATTTAAAATATGAATAATAAATTCGTTGAAGAATAAATAGGAGTTGATACCGCTGAGCATTTCACTTAAGAAAGCATCTCGATAATGAAGGAATAAAATAGCTGAAATTGTAATACAAAAAATTACCATGGTAGGTTTTTTTCTTAACGAAGATATACTTTTATTATTAATAAAATAAGCGATGACAAAAAATGGAAAATATAGAATAATTGAGAAGAAACTAGAAAATGGCATAAGGTAAGTTTTTGTTATATAAGAAATTATCAATGATAATGTTAAAATTATAGAGAGGTAGAATTTATTTAATTTAAAGCTTTTCGGTAATAATAAAAAAATAGCTTGCCAGATAGGCGTTGCTAAGAAAAACCAAACTCCGTATTGAGGAGAAAGTAAATAGGTTCTTAAAGTTAACTCACCGGTGAAATAAAGTGGGATCATATCGATTGTTTGGAACGTAAAATAAATGATAACAGCAGGAAGAAGATGAGATTGTAACCCTTTCCATGTCGTATTTTTTGTTATAAATGCAACTATAAATACAAACATAGGGATTAATGTTAATTCAAAAGTATTAATAAGCAACGCATATTTGTTTTTATCAACTAAATTTAAATAAAAATCAAAAACAATTAATGAACTCAATATAAGCTTTAGTGTAGGCCAGTATGGTTGGTTATTATCTTTTATATTCGAGATTAAGTGATTTTCATTTTTCATACATATACCCTATATAAAAACTCACTTATTGTACCTCATTGAGATTTTTATTTAAAATAAATTATTTTAGGGATTATGAAAGGGAAGGTAATACGTCAAATATTGATGAGTCTTATTAAGTTAAATGTTACTCTTAATTCGAGTTAACTCATGATTTAGTAACCGGATATAAGGCTACAATATCCTTTATTCATCATTTAAGAGTACGATAAAAATCACAGATGCTTAAGACATGAAACGTGATAGACACCCCAAGGAATCTGTATTGGGGTGGAAAAGTATGATTTGGTTGAATTGCGAACAATTTAAAGAGACTATTTTTTAATATGGAATGTACCTAAGAAGTGATTGCAATTACAGGGTTTGAGACATGAGGAAAATAAAATTAACTCAAGTCTCTGCCATTTCATCAACGCCTAACAATCAGTATAGGTAAATAAAGGTGTTTCAGGCTATTTCGGCGCTATTCTTATCAATGATGATCAGTTCATGCTGTTATCAACCAATTTTTGGGTGATTGTAATTGAAGCTTCAACGCCTAATATATATAAAGCCTGCTCTAAAAGTTCAATTTTAGATGCGTAATGAATATCGAGTAAGCGTTCTATCTGTTGTGCATTGATGTTCAGCCTGCGAGCGAGGTCGATGCGTTGTGTTGCAGAATTGAGAATCGCGTTATGCAAGGCAATTTTTAAGCAGCAGATTATGGGTAAATAAACAGTAAAGGTTGCTTCACTTTTTGTTTGTGTTGCTAATGGAATAGGTTTTCTGAGTTCAATTAGTTCAGCAAAAGAAGCGAGCAAAATTTCTTGGGCTTCTAACTCAACATCTTCTTTACAATAGCTAACGCCCTGTAGCCCAGAAAAATCACTAAAGTTGATTTCATATACGTTTTCTTCCTCAATGAAGTCTACAGTTGCTTGATAATTGAACATGCTTTTCCTTAAAATTATATTTTAGTGTGCTCAGTGTTGCATTGGTGCATGAGGAAAACAAGTTTATCACTTCACTGGCCTTGTCATTTTTTCATCATTTTGTCTATATTGATCCTACATAGGACTTAGAGAGCATTGTAAGCAATATTAATGTGATCTTCTTAACATAAATATATCAATGAGAGTATCGTTTTATTCGGAAATTATTGAGAAACAAAGAAAACAAGTGTGAAGACTGTCGCAAATTGGAGAATATTTTTGCTCATAAAAAGCACAATAAATTTGTTTGTTTTATAAGCAAGCTTCTCACTGAATTATTTTAACTAAAAGTCATTTTTTTCTATTCCTTCATTATTGGATTAAGCAATTTTACTTAAGTTAGGATGATGATTAGGGTATTTTGTTAAAATAAAAGTATATAGTAATCAAAGGTTACTATAACCTTGGTTAATCAAATTTGTTGTCATTGCGTGAAAACAGCTAGAACGGATAAGCATGAAGACATGTAATAATACGCTTAGTCGTTTTTATTTTAAGTGCCAATCGAATGTTTTAAAAGTGATATGAAAAATATATATAAAATGGAATGTTCTTAATTGAAACCTTCATTTTTCACCCTTAACACAAAAGTGATTGGTTAACGTAGGTTGATCTTTTTATTAAAAAAAATGAAATCTCAGCTACTTTATATAAAAAAACAAATATTAATTAATCAAAAAAAATTACTTTAATGAATTAATAACAAAGTGATTACTTAAAATATTAAAAAAACAAAAATAACCAGTAAAAGTATTTAAGCTAAATAGTTTTTTATTATTGGTAATTTATTTAAATTTTATTAATTTTATTAATATTACGAGATGATGACATTATAATCATTGTTTAATTAATCTAATGAGAATTGAGGGCGGATACTTAATATGTATGACAATATAGTGAGAGTTTGTATGATAACTACGATTGAATAATTTTGAACGATGGTTGTAATGTAGATTAAACTTATTGAAAATTAATGATTAAGTTTTATTCCAATAGTGCCGATAACGGCTTATTACAGACATGGGTAACTCAGTTTCTTAATACTAAAAATTGATTTGGATCAATATGTTGTTTTTGATGTTGTGCTTGGTTTTTTTCGCTTGGTAATCACATGTAAAGAGTGAATGCTTTGATTAAAATCCTGCCATTTTGCTTAAGGTGACTAAAAATGTTGTGGATATTTAGGATAAAGTAATAGAAGATAAAGAGATAATGAAGATTATTTAATGAATTAAGGGGTAATCATCCCATTGGTATAAAAAGAAACATAAGTACCTTGAATAGTTAATTTAGTGGTGCATAATAATTAGCGACTAATAATGACATCAGCCATTTCTGATTTTTACGGGAACCGCTAATTTTTTAGTCATTCTTTATTGTTGTAGGTATTCAGGAAATATCTTTAATTTAAGTTTGGAAATTTGTGTGTTTATACTCCAAATTGGGTACTTTTGAATGGATGACATGGGAAAATTAATGGAATTGTATTTACCCAATTTAATTACTTTTTAAATTTAATAATTTGATTACACAATACTTTCAAATTTATATTTGTTCTTTTTGCACACAGATCGCACAGATGTTGATAATTTTCGGAAAGGAAAAAAAATGAGCTCGACGACAGATTTTCTGAAGCATATATACGATATTAACCTCTCATATTTGCTATTAGCCCAAAAACTCATCTCCCAAGAGAAAGCCTCTGCGATGTTTCGTTTAGGTATCTCTGATGCAATGGCAACTACTTTAGCAGACCTTACACTCCCTCAATTAGTCAAATTAGCAGAGACAAACCAGCTAATCTGCCAGTTTAGATTTGATAATAGTGACACAATTGAAAAGCTAACCCGTGATTCAAGAGTTGATGAATTGCAACAAATTCATACAGGTATCTTACTTTCGACCCGATTATTGCAAACGCATAATGAGGGCGACACAGAAATAGCGAGAAAAAGATGAGTACCGCAGCTGAAAAAAGTATAGTCCAAGAAGCGAATGATATTCGATTAGCCATGGAACTAATCTCTTTAGGCGCTCGCCTTCAAATGTTAGAAAGTGAAACTCAAATTAGTCGTGGTCGTTTAGTTCGTTTATATAAAGAGCTAAGAGGCTGCCCACCACCAAAAGGCATGCTACCTTTTTCTACAGATTGGTTTATGACGTGGGAACAGAATATTCATTCATCCATGTTCTATAATGCTTATCAATTTTTACTTAAAAGTGGTCAATGTCGTGGTGTGGATGCCATATTAAAAGCCTACAGGTTATACCTTGAACAGTGCATTCCAGAACCTGGTGAGGAGCCTTTGTTAGCTTTAACACGCGCTTGGACATTAGTCCGTTTTGTGGAAAGTGGCATGTTACAAAGTTCACAATGTAGCTGTTGCCATGGTTCTTTTATTACTTACGCACATATTCCTGAAAATAGCTTTACTTGTAGTTTATGCCAACCGCCATCACGTGCAATAAAAAAACGTAAACTTTCCGAGCATCTAGCCGATATTACGGTATATCGACAGGATGGCATTACTAAAGCGGTAATGTAATTGGATTGATTTGGTTAACAGGCAAAGGTTTTTGCCTGTCACTCCTAATATTCCCTTTGACTGCCATCTGTTAACCAACGGAGTGAAAGGGAATATTGTGTTAATACTCATCGGGTATATCATTGTTACAGTTGCGGTTATAGGCGGATACTTAATGGTCGGTGGCCATTTGGGTGCGCTTTATCAACCTGCTGAATTTGTTATTATTTTAGGTGCAGGTTTAGGTGCCTTTGTTGTTGGTAACAGTGGCAAATCCATCGTCGCCTTGTGTAAAGTATTACCAAAACTCTTTCGTCGTTCCTCTTACAATAAAACAATGTCAATGGACTTAATGGCGTTGTTATTTCAATTACTTAATAAATCACGCCAGCAAGGGTTACTTGCACTTGAAAAAGATATTGATAACCCAAGTGAAAGTGAAATTTTTTCCCAGTATCCCCGTATTTTAAAAGACGAATCCACCATGATGTTCATCGTGGACTACTTACGTTTGATGGTAAGCAGTAACTTACAAAGCCATGAAATTGAAGCATTAATGGACGAAGAGTTAGAAACTTTTCGCCAAGAAAATGAAGTACCGGCTTCGGGGTTAAATATGGTCGGTGACTCTATGCCTGCATTTGGGATCGTTGCGGCCGTTTTGGGTGTCGTAAATGCCTTGGGCTCAGCGGATCGTCCTGCTGGTGAATTGGGTGCTTTAATTGCTCATGCTATGGTGGGAACATTTCTAGGTATTTTAGTGGCTTATGGCTTCATTTTACCTTTGGCTGCACTAATAAGACTACGCAGTAGTGAGCAATTGAAAATGATGGAATGCATTAAAGTGACTTTCCTTTCAGCATTGCAAGGCTATGCCCCTCAAATTGCAGTGGAATTTGGCCGCAAGGTGTTATTCAGTGCAGATAGGCCTTCATTTGTTGAACTTGAAGATAAAGTTCGAGAAGTGAAAGTTGGTGCCCGCTCACAAGAAACAACTGAGGAGTAACTAACGGATGGCAGCCAATACACCGCATGTTATTCGGGTTAAAAAACGCAGTTCGCATCAGCAAAACGGGCATGGCGGTTCATGGAAAATTGCTTATGCCGATTTTATGACGGCGATGATGGCATTTTTTTTAGTGATGTGGCTAATCTCAATTTCAAGTCCTCAAGAATTAACTCAAATTGCCGAGTATTTTCGTACTCCCTTAAGTACAGCTATCAACCCAGGAAGTAAAAGTGGAGATGCCACAAACCCTATTCCAGGTGGTGGTAAAGACCCTATTTTCCGTGATGGGGATGTGATGCCAGAACCTAATAATATTATTGATGGAAATGCAAACTATCGTTTTGAAAAATTAAAAGAGTCACTTGAGCAGGCCATTTTAAAAGACCCACGTTTGAATGAATTAAAGCCACATTTACTGATTGATATGATCAACGATGGGCTACGAATTCAAATTGTAGATAGTGAAAATCGCCCAATGTTTAAAGTTGGTTCGGCAATGGTTGAACCGTATATGCGTGATATTTTGCGAGCAATAGCACCACTTCTTAATGATGTTCCCAATCGAATTAGTATCTCCGGTCATACTGATGACCTCGCTTATGCCAACGGAGCCAATTACAGCAACTGGGAGCTTTCATCTGATCGCGCGAATGCTTCACGCCGTGAATTGATTCGCGGTGGAATGGATGAAAATAAAGTCTTACGCGTGGTTGGAATGGCATCAGCTATTCATTTAGACAAAGATGATGGCTTTGCTCCGATCAACCGCCGGATAAGTATCATTGTTTTAAATGATGAAGAAACAAAGCAGATCCTCCGTGAATATGATGGCGCGAAGCCGATCAATGATGTGCTGAATAAACCGCAAAAGCCCACACCAGAAACGTCCGTGGGTGTTGTCGCTGCGGTGAAAATACCGTGATGAATTGCTGTTATTTGAATTTATTACATAACATGTTTAGTTGCCTGCCGGAATGTCCGGCAGTCAGCGTTAAGTGAAACTTAAGCGAAATTGGATAAAAACC
Source organism: Providencia sp. PROV255 (assembly GCF_028478065.1). Classification (NCBI taxonomy): domain Bacteria; kingdom Pseudomonadati; phylum Pseudomonadota; class Gammaproteobacteria; order Enterobacterales; family Morganellaceae; genus Providencia; species Providencia sp. PROV255. The sequence continues at coordinate 182,837 of NZ_JAMPMI010000018.1, forward strand.
ATGGATATTACCGAGTTTTATCAAACATTTTTCGATGAAGCTGATGAGTTGCTCAGGGATATGGAACAACATTTACTTGAGCTTGATCCTTTTGACCCGGATAGCGAGCAGCTAAATGCCATCTTCCGCAGTGCCCATTCAATAAAAGGAGGGGCTGCAACCTTTGGTTTCACTCAGTTGCAGAATACGACTCATACATTGGAAAACCTTTTAGATAAGGCGCGTCATGATGAGTTAACACTCACACCTGACATTATTGATGTTTTTCTTGATACTAAGGATGTCATGGCATCACAGTTAGATGCCTATAAAAATGATTCTTTGCCGGATGAAGAGACCTTTAAGCGCATTTGTGAGGTGCTTAGCCGGGTTGAAAATAGAGCAGAAGAGGTCACTGAAACAACGGCTGCGTTACCTGAGACTAAAGTTGATGTTGCGGTTGTTGAAGAAGCTCCCGCAGAGCAAGGTGAATATTCACACTACTTTATGATCTCGTTAAATCAGCTCAAAGAAAATGAAGTTGATTTACTGGCAGATGAGCTCAGTTTATTTGGGCACTTGTATCATACTGAAAAAACAGCAAATAGTTTGCAAGCATGGCTTGGTACAAACACTGATATTGATGATATTAGTGGCGTATTATGTTTTGTGGTGGATGAATCACAGATTGCTCACCAAGTCGTATCATTTGCGGATTGCCTCGCCTTATCTCCTGAAGAAGTCATCACGGATGGCTCCGATGGCACAATCGAAATTAAGATTCCTGAGCCGGAGAAAGAAGCAAAACCTGTAACTGTTTCACCAGCGGTAGCTGCGCCTGCAAATACATCGAAAAAACCTGCAATCGCTAAACCGAAAGGGGATTCGAGCAGTATTCGTGTGGCTGTAGAGAAAGTTGACCAGTTGATCAACTTAGTCGGGGAGTTGGTCATTATTCAATCAATGCTGACCCAACATAGTCAGCATGTCGATCAAAATGAATACAGTGATTTATTAAGCTCAATCGTACAGTTGGAGCGTAATTCTCGCGCCTTGCAAGAATCCGTTATGTCAATTCGCATGATGCCAATGGATTACGTATTTAGTCGTTTCCCACGCATGGTACGGGATATAGCATCGAAATTAGGTAAAAAAATCGAGCTGAAAGTGGAAGGAAGTTCAACTGAACTCGATAAAAGCTTGATTGAGCGCATCGTCGATCCCCTGAATCACCTTGTTCGTAATAGCCTCGACCATGGGATTGAAAAGCCAGAAGTTCGCGTGGCAAATGGTAAGCCAGAAGCTGGCACATTGACCTTAGCGGCAGCACATCAAAGTGGCAATATTTGCATTGAAGTTCGTGATGATGGCGCAGGGCTAAACCGTGAACGTATTTTGGCAAAAGCGAAGTCACAAGGCATGAACGTGCATGATGGTATGAGCAATGATGAAGTTGCGATGCTGATTATGGCTCCAGGATTTTCAACCGCAGAGGTAGTGACAGACGTTTCGGGACGCGGTGTTGGAATGGATGTGGTGAAAAGAAATATCCAAGACATGGGCGGTCGTATTCAAATCGGTTTTACCGAAGGCAAAGGCACCATTATCCGCATCTTATTACCGCTCACTTTAGCGATTTTGGATGGGATGTCGGTGAAAGTAGCGGAAGATGTCTTTATCGTGCCATTGAGTGCAATTATCAGCACGTTGCAGCCTCGACAAGAGGATATTTATCGCTTGGCTGGAGAGGAAAAAATGCTGCTTGTGCGAGGTGAATATCTACCGCTTGTTGAATTACACCACGTATTTTCCATCGAAGAAGCCGAACGAAATTTAGATAACAGTATTGTGCTGATTATTCAGAATGCAGGTCATCGTTTTGCATTGTTGGTCGACAAATTAGTTGGGCAGCAGCAAGTGGTGGTGAAAAACATTGAAAGTAATTATCGCAAGATCCCCGGTATTTCCGCAGCAACGATTATGGGTGATGGTTCTGTTGCATTGATTTTAGATGTGGCTGAACTACAAAAAATGAATAACAGCATTTTGATTAAAAAGAAACAGCAGGTTTCTCAACCTGTCGTGCACTAAATAGAGGCCATACACCATGTCTATGTTAGATGATGATTTAAATAAACACGAAGAAGAAAAAAACGGCGAAGGCTACCTCATTTTTACCTTGGGTGAAGAAGAGTATGGCATTGAGATCTTAAAAGTGCAGGAAATTCGTGGTTACGAACAAGTGACTCGTATCGCGAATACCCCTGATTTTATCAAAGGAGTGACTAACTTACGTGGGGTCATCATTCCGATTATTGATTTACGGGTGAAATTCTCCCATGAAAACGTGGTGTATAACGATAACACGGTCGTTATCGTAGTGAATTTAAAAGATCGCGTCGTTGGTATTGTCGTCGATGGAGTTTCGGATGTACTGGTCTTGAATGAAGAACAAATTGCACCACCACCTGATTTTGCCGTGACATTATCAACACAATATCTGACAGGGCTCGGAACATTAAACGACCGTATGTTGATTTTAGTCGATATCGAAAAATTATTAACAAGCGATGAAATGGCGCTGATTGACAGCATGGCTGAGTAATTCTCAGCCCCAACAATTGTTCAAATAATAATAAGTCATTAACTAAAGTTTTTGGTTGGATGACCGATATCCAAAATACAACAAAATTATGTTAGTAAAACGTCATGTACAGTCGAATTAAAATCGTATCGGGACTTTTGTCCGTCATTTTTATCTTTATTTTGCTGCAACTGGTATCCAGTGGGTTGATGTTTACCAAACTGGGCGATAACAGCGACAGCATCAGTTATTTGAATTCATTACAACGCCAAAGACAAGTATTAACGGAAAGCTGGGTCAATTTGTTACAAGCTCGAGCTAACTTAAACCGCTCTATCAATGCCTATTTACTTGAAGGTCGTAAAATTCAAGACGATGCAACGACAGAAGATTTGATTAAAGCCGCTAAACGTAACTTTAAATCAGCGGATGATGCCTATGCACGTTATAACAAGCTGATGCAAAGTTCGGATTATGATAAGGCCAAATTTGAAAAACTATTTAGCACCTATGAAACCTATCGTGATGCGTTAATCAAGCTAGGTGAATTCGCTGAAAAAGGTGACCTTGAAGGCTTTTATGCACACAGAACCTCAGGGCACCAAGTAAAATTTGAAGAGCAATTTAACGCTTATTTTGCGGATATCTCAGCAGATTTTCAAGCCGAAGTCGTTAACGCAGATAATAACTATCGCCAATCTTTATATATGTTGGTGACGCTATTTATCTTACTCGCCTTAATTGGCTTCTTTAGTTATCGCTATGTTCGTAAAGGCATTATTGAACCACTCGGTATCTTAATTGAGCGTATTAAAGTCTTTGCTTCAGGCGATTTAACACCGAATGTGACAACAATTGCCAAGAATGAAATTGGTGAGTTGGCCAATGGTGTTCAACATATGCAGCAGGAATTGATTAATACCGTTCGTGGTGTGCTAGATGGTAGCGAAACTATTTACCAAGGTACAACCGAAATTGCAGCAGGTAACAATGACTTATCTGCACGAACTGAGCAGCAAGTTGCTTGCTTAGAAGAAACCTCAGCCAGTATGAGTGAGCTGACTGCAACCGTAAAACAAAATACGGAATACGCCCACCAAGCGAGTGAATTTGCAAACCAAGCTTCAGTGATAGCAAAAGAGGGTGGCAAAGTGGTATCGAATGTGGTCAGTACCATGCTGAACATTGCCGATAGCTCACAGAAAATCTCTGATATTACTGCGGTTATCGATAGCATCGCCTTCCAAACCAACATCTTAGCGCTAAACGCAGCGGTTGAAGCGGCGCGAGCAGGTGAGCATGGTCGTGGTTTTGCTGTGGTGGCTGATGAAGTGCGTAATTTAGCACAACGCAGTGCTGATGCGGCTAAAGAGATTAAAACGTTAATTGAAGATTCAGTGTCAAGAACTGGGACAGGCGCTCGCCAAGCAGAAGATGCGGGCGAAACAATGACCAAGATTGTTGAGTCTGTCACACGTGTCACTGACATTATGACGCACATTGCAACTGCATCAGACGAGCAAAGTAAAGGAATTGCACAGGTCAGCATCGCTGTTGCAGAAATGGATAAGGTTACACAGCAAAATGCGTCGCTGGTTGAGCAGTCTGCGGTTGCAGCCAATGTATTGGAAGAACAAGTGGCAAAATTGTCGCAATTGATTTCCATCTTCCGTTTACCACCATTAAAACAAAGCGAAATACGCAATATTCAGCCGGCAGCAAGAACGGTTTCAAATATCGTTAAAACGCCGGATCTGACAAAACTGTCATCGAAAGAACATAAAGATGATGACAATTGGGAAACTTTCTAACGGTTAAGCTCAGTCTTTCGCTGCAAGGCTTTGGTTTTGCAGCGTTTCTGTGCATTAGAAAACAAGGCAATGTTTCAGAGGTTCAGTTCTCTTAGCTGGCACAAGTGGGGATTTCTATGTTTGGTAAAAATATCCGAATTTCGGTGAGTTTGTATCTACTTCTCATTTTATTTTGTGGGATGCAGATTGTGTCTAGCGGGGTTTCTGTCGGGATTGTTGTAAGTGAATTAAAATCTTTAGAGCGTATTGATTTGGGGTCTGATAAGCGAGCGATGCTTGAAGAAACCAGTAAACACCTAATGCAAGCACGCAACAGCTTAACGCAAATTGCTTTGCTGCATAAAGTGGGTGGTAACGAACCGTTGATTGAAGAAACGAGAGTAACTTTTGATAAATTACTCGAAGAAGCTGAGAAAGATTACACCACGTTTAAAAAACAGCCTCTTTTGAGTGAGAAAGAAAATCTCGCCGCTCTTGAGGCTCGGTATCAAGCCTTTGTATTGACACTCAAAGCATTAAAAACACATTTAGATAATAAAGATATTGCAGCCTATATTGAACTTCCTGCCCAAGAAAACCAGGATCAGTTGGAGCAAGTTGTCGAGGAATACCTTGAATTACTGAATGCTGAAAATGATGAGTCTCTTGCAGCAGCAAGAATGTATAACACGTTTGCGTGGAGTTCATTCGCTTCAGTGATTGTTATTATCCTTGCCGTTATTGTTTTTGTTAACTACTGGATGAAACGTAAAGTGATTAACCCATTGAAAAGTATGGGAGAGCACTTTGCATTAGTGGCTGATGGTAAACTCAATCAGAAAATTGAAGTCACTACCCGTGATGAAATTGGTGAGGTGTTTGGTAAGTTAAAAGACATGCAGGAGTCTCTAGCGACTTCAGTAACAGCGCTACGTTCAAATACGGACCAAATGTACACTGGTATCCGTGAAATCGCGTTAGGAAATAATAATTTATCTTCACGTACTGAACAGCAAGCGGCATCACTTGAAGAAACCGCAGCCAGTATGGAAGAGTTAACCGCTACGGTTAAGCAGAATGCGGATAACGCGCGCCAAGCCAGTGAACTTGCTATTAGCGCATCGAAAACCGCAACGAAAGGCGGAGAGATCACCGAAGACGTGATTGACACCATGACTTCCATTTCCAATAGCTCACAAAAAATCAGTGCCATTATTAGTGTGATTGATGGCATCGCCTTCCAAACCAATATTTTAGCATTGAATGCTGCTGTTGAAGCTGCTCGAGCGGGTGAACAGGGGCGCGGTTTCTCTGTGGTTGCTGGTGAGGTTAGAGCATTAGCTCAGCGTAGTGCGGAAGCGGCAAAAGAAATTAAAACCTTGATTGATGAATCTGTTGGCAGAGTCAGCCAAGGTTCTCAATTAGTTAATGAAGCAGGTGCAACTATGAGTGAATTGGTTGCTGCAGTTAACCAAGTTACTGAATTAATGGGTAATATTGCCTCTGCATCCAATGAGCAAAGCCGTGGTATTGAGCAAGTCGCAACAGCAGTAAGCCAAATGGACTTAGTCACACAACAAAATGCGGCGTTAGTTGAGCAATCGACCAGTGCGACGGCAGCGCTAGAAGATCAAGCGAACAACTTAGTTGATACGGTTGCATTCTTTGAATTACCTGAAAGTCAATTAAATCGTAATCGGCGTTAAGTGTTGTGAAAACTCGTTTTTGAGTTTTCGGTGGATAATCGTAACTGGTTATTTTTTCTTAGGTTATCCATCCTAAAAGGCAGCCAAATAACTGGCTGCCTCTGGGTTTTTATTGAATAGGACGACAAGTACGATGCTTTTTGTACCACAGGTAGAACCACTGACTGATGATGAGTTTGGTCGGGTTTGTCGATTTATTCATAAAAAATCAGGCATTGTCCTCACCATGAATAAAAAAAATATGGTCTATAACCGGCTGTTAAAGCGGTTGCGTGATTGTAATATCGACAATTTTTCCGATTATTTACGGATGTTAGAGCGTGAGCCTCACCATGCAGAATGGCAAGCTTTCGTGAATGCTCTGACGACAAATTTAACCGCATTTTTTCGTGAACCGCACCACTTTGTGACGCTAGCAGACTTTGTTCGCACACGTAAAAATAGCGCGATTAATATTTGGTGCGCTGCATCTTCAACAGGAGAAGAGCCATATTCGATAGCCATGACATTGAGTGATGTGCTTGGGCCAAACGCAATTAATGCCAAAGTCATTGCCAGTGACATTGACACGGAAGTGCTAGAAAAAGCGAAACAAGGCGTGTATCGCATAGAAGAGCTGAAGTCTTTAACGGCATTACAGAGACAACGCTATTTTATGAAAGGCGTTGGCGAGTTTGATGGCTATGCGCGAGTCAAGCCAGCATTACGCCAAATGATTGAATTTCGTTATTTAAATTTGAGTGACCATGATTGGCAAATGCAACATCGATTTGATGCGATTTTTTGTCGTAACGTCATGATTTATTTTGATAAAGAGATGCAGATAAAAATGCTGGAGCGTTTTGCTCCATTGCTTAAGCCAGATGGTTTGTTATTTATTGGGCATTCTGAAAATTTATCGCAGTTATCACAAAGTTTCGTTATTAAAGGGCAAACCGTCTACAGCTTGCAAGCGGCGAGGAGGGGGTAATGAAAAAAATTAAAGTGCTATGTGTGGATGACTCAGCACTGATGCGCCAATTAATGCGCGAAATTATTAATAGCCATGATGACATGATAGTGGTTGATACCGCACCAGACCCTTATGTTGCTCGTGATTTAATCAAGCAATATGAGCCGGATGTGATTACGTTAGATGTGGAAATGCCACGAATGGATGGTATTGATTTCTTAGAGAAATTAATGCGCTTACACCCAATGCCTGTGGTCATGGTTTCAACATTAACGTCGAAAGGTTCTGAAGTGACATTAAAGGCGCTGGAATTAGGTGCTGTGGATTTTGTCACGAAACCGCAAATTGGTATTCGTGAAACCATGATGAGTTATCGCGATATTATTGGTGAAAAAATTCGCGCAGCAGCTATGTCAAAAATTACTCAGCGCAGCCGTTTTGCTCGTCCGGACAAAAAGGTCAGTGAGCCAGTTTCTCAAGCCAAAGCGCTCTCTCCCTATGTTTGTAACAGCCGTGTGATTGCGGTTGGCGCATCGACAGGTGGAACAGAGGCGATACGTCAATTTCTGGAAATGTTACCTCATGAATGCCCACCTGTCGTGATCACTCAGCATATGCCTGCGGGTTTTACGCGTTCTTTTGCTGATCGCTTAAATAAGCTGTGTGTATTGACCGTAAAAGAAGCTGAACACAACGAGCTATTACAAAAAGGCCATGCATATATCGCACCAGGCGATTCGCATATGTTGATTGCCGATAAAGGCAAGGGATTTCAAGTCATTTTACAGCAAAGCGAACCTGTTAACCGGCACCGTCCTTCTGTTGATGTGTTGTTCGATTCAGTAGCTCAATGTGTTGGGCGAAAATGCATTGGTATTTTATTGACGGGAATGGGGATGGATGGAGCGAAAGGACTATTAAATTTACGTAAGCAGGGGGCAATCACTTACGCACAAAACGAAAGTAGTTGTGTGGTATTTGGTATGCCGCGTGCTGCGATTGAAATGGGAGCTGCGGATGAAGTGCAAGATATTCTCAAGATTGCCCCAAGTGTTTTAGCAAGACTTTCTTCTGTCACGGTTTAACCCGGGGCAGGAATTCACAATTGTATTTTGAAGGAGTGGTTATGGCCGCTAAAGATCTCAGTTTTTTGGTTGTTGATGATTTTTCTACTATGCGCCGCATCGTCCGTAACTTATTAAAAGAGCTCGGATTTAATAAAATAGAAGAAGCGGAAGACGGTGTTGATGCCTTAGAGAAAATTCGTGCAGGCAGCATCGATTTTGTGGTTGCCGATTGGAATATGCCAAATATGGATGGTTTAGAACTGCTCAAAACTATTCGCGGTGATGATGCATTAAAGCACATCCCAGTTTTGATGGTGACGGCTGAAGCGAAAAAAGAAAATATTATTGCGGCTGCACAAGCGGGTGCGAGTGGTTACGTAGTTAAGCCGTTCACTGCCGCTATTTTAGAAGAAAAATTGAATAAAGTATTCGAAAAAATGGGTCTGCAATAACAGTGCGTGCCAAAGGAGATTTTCATGACTGAACAAGTGGGTATGGAAGGTATTCGCAATGGTAATGATGATTTAAAACAAGTCATTACACGCATTGGTACGCTAATGAGAACCCTGCGTGAAAGTATGCGCGAATTGGGCCTAGAAAAAAGCGTTCAACAAGCCGTGGCGAGTATTCCAGACGGAAAAGACAGGCTGCGTTATATCGCACAAATGACGGCGCAAGCGGCAGAAAAAACCTTAAATGGCATTGATGTCATCAAACCACTGCAAGTGGAAATGAATAAAAATGCGCAGGTGCTGCAACAGCAGTGGCAAGAAACTGCCGAAGATGCGGTTCCTGCACAATTGCGTGAGTCAACAGAAGCCTTTTTAGGACAGGTGATCCAAGACAGCGAAACGACTAAAGCAGAGTTGTTGGAAATCATGATGGCACAAGATTTCCAAGATTTAACAGGACAAGTCATCAAAAAAATGATGGAAGTGGTTGAAGAAGCTGAAAAACAACTGCTTGCATTATTAATGGAAAATACGCCACCTGAAATGCGTGCGAAAACGCAAAACGAAAGTTTGCTCAATGGCCCGCAAATCAATAAAGAAGGCGTTAATGTCATGGCATCACAGTCTCAGGTTGATGATTTACTTGATGAGCTAGGTTTCTAATTACCGACATTTTTTTAATTAAACTACTCTAATTACATAGGATTAGGGTAGTTTTATTGTACTTGCGTTACAAGGAAGGGATTGCAATGATAAATAACGATTTAATTTCTACTTTCGTGATTAAAGAACAAAAAGAACAAGCTGATATCGTTCAAGAAAATAACGGGGATGTTGATGAGTGCTCTTCAGAATTACAAATGAGGCAAGCGTTAATCAATCAACTTAAAAAAGCGCGTTTAGCCAATAACTTAACCCAGATGCAAATTGCAGAAAAAATGCAAACTCAAAAGCAAAACGTGTCGCGTTTGGAAAAAGCGCAATTCGACCCGAAATTAGGCACATTATTAAAATATGCGGAAGCGGTTGGCTTGCGCCTTACCTTGGATTTTCCTTCTACGCCCTGAATTATATAGTGTATAAGTAAATCTATATGTATTCAGGTGAGTATTTAATCGCTAATCATGTTGATAGACTGCGATGATCTTACTGCCAAGTATTTGTGCAAATAGCTCAATAAAATCATCGCGGACATCCCAATTATGAAAACTAAAACCTAAATTACCGAATGCCCATTGCGGATCAAATTGCCACGCATTAAGTGGACCATGAAAATCGCAACAAAAACAAGCGAGGTTTTCTGGTTTTCCCTCATACCAATCAGATACCGTATCGCTCCATGCATGGCTCTGTTCGCTTTGTTCACTGGCACATTGTGGGCAGTAAATACCGAGGCCATTGCCACCTGCGTGAAAAACCGTGTGTTCAGTTACGATAGACAGGTAATTTTTTAGCATATCTTCCGGGAGTTGGGTTGGGACGATTTCATCATTAATGACGTACAAAATGGGTTCTTTGTGAGCGGGTGTAGGGCGATAAATGACTTCACCATATTCAACGCCTTGGAAATGTGGGTCAATAATGCCTTGTTCTTTTAGCCAGTCAAGCATGCGCTGGGCATGTTTGGGGGCATCTTCTAAGGAAATATCTGGGGCAACAAGGTGGCAAGTATCCATAATAACCCTTTATTGTTAAAAGCCATTAATAAGTAAGTCGATTGCGTGTTTAATGGTGTCTCGTTGGCAACTTAAGTCAACGATTTTTTTCCCTAATAATGAATGAGGGACGCAAGCCATTTGATGAGTCATTAAAATGAAAACTTGCCCGTTGATTGATAATTGTGGATTTAGGCGTACAGATAATGTTTTTTTAACAAGCCTTGCTTGCTCATAAAGTTCAGGCGCGATAGTGACACTGGCGTTTTTTTCATGCTTTGAGCCATTGTACTCATGGTATCTCCTTAATTACACGTGTTCAGGCATGTGAAATTAAGCATGCTTATTGCTCAATAGCCAAATAACCCCCTTGAACTACGTCTATTTTCCACCATTGATTTTTTTACACTCTGTCATGCTATAGCGATAACTCGTATTTTCATTAAATTTTGGAATCACGGTGTCCGACGAGAGTGATGTAGAAAAAACAGAAGAGCCCACCCCCCATAAAAAGCAAAAAGCCAAAGATGATGGGCAAATCGTTCGTTCAAAAGAATTGAGTTCGCTAATGATGATGTTAGCTGGCGTGAGCTTGCTATGGTTAAGTGGCGGACATTTGGCGGCACAACTGCGGCAAATAGCTCGTCAGGGTTTTATTTTTGATGGTCATTACTTACAAAACACAGGCTTGATGATCAGCTATTTAGGACGTGTTGTCAGTGAGGCTTTATTTGCCTTATTACCCGTGATTGGTGGGTTAGCTTTGGTGGGGATTTCTGCGTCATCGTTAGTGGGTGGGCTCGTTTTTAATAGCAAGTTGATTAAATTTGATTTGAAAAAGTTAAATCCAATCAAAGGGCTAAAGCGTATTTTTTCGATGAATGCGTTATCTGAGTTATTTAAAGCAATTTTAAAATCCTTATTTGTGGGTTTAGGGGCGTTTATTTTTCTTTGGCAAAGTTGGCCATCATTACTGCATTTAGTGATGGAATCACCGGTTACGGCGCTAAGTAATGCACTACAGAAAGTCATTTTTGCCGGGTATTTAATTGTGTTTTTGCTGATCCCGATGGTGGCTTTTGATGTTTTCTATCAGTTTCGCTCCCATTTAAAAAAATTGCGCATGAGTCGTCAGGAAATTAAAGATGAATTCAAGCAGCAAGAGGGTGACCCGCAGATTAAAGCCAAAATTCGCCAACAACAGCGTGCGATTGCGCGTAACCGAATGATGGCGGATGTCCCAAGTGCGGATGTCATCGTCACTAACCCGACACACTATGCGGTTGCCCTTAAATATGACGACAAAAAAATGGGGGCGCCAAAAGTATTAGCGAAAGGTGCGGGCGTATTGGCTCAGCGCATCAAGGAAATTGGTGAAGAGCACCGAATATTACAGTTAGAAGCACCGCCGCTTGCTCGTGCGCTATATCGCCATGCGGAGATAGGCCAAAGCATTCCTGTTGCCTTATATGCGGCGGTTGCAGAAGTTTTAGCATGGGTTTACCAATTGCGCCGCTGGCGCCGTGAAGGTGGGCTCAGACCAAAAAAACCGAAAAATTTGCCAGTGCCACCGACGCTGGACTTTGCTGGAGATAACAATCGCGATGGCTAATTTGGCTTCATTATTAAAATTGCCGAAAAATTTACAGGGAACGCAGTGGCAAATACTTGCTGGACCGGTTCTTATCTTATTGATTTTGTCGATGATGGTACTGCCATTGCCGGCATTTTTATTGGATTTACTGTTTACCTTCAATATTGCACTTTCTATTATGGTGCTATTAGTGGCGATGTTCACTAAGCGCACATTAGACTTTGCTGCATTTCCAACCATTTTGCTATTTGCAACCTTATTGCGCCTTTCTTTGAATATCGCCTCAACGCGAATTATTTTGTTAGATGGCCATACAGGGCCAGATGCAGCTGGACGAGTTGTCGAAGCTTTTGGTCACTTTTTGGTGGGCGGTAACTTTGCCATCGGTATTGTGGTGTTCATTATTCTTGTACTGATTAACTTTATGGTTATCACTAAGGGAGCAGGGCGTATTGCGGAAGTGGGCGCTCGCTTTGTGTTAGATGGTATGCCGGGTAAACAGATGGCCATCGATGCCGACTTGAACGCAGGTATCATTACGGATGATGAAGCGAAAAAACGCCGTGCGGAAGTGACTCAAGAAGCGGATTTTTACGGTTCAATGGATGGTGCGAGTAAGTTCGTGCGTGGGGATGCGATTGCGGGGATCATGATTATGGTGATCAACGTGGTTGGCGGGTTAATTATCGGTGTTGGTCAACACAATATGTCATTGGGTGAGGCGACAAGTGCGTATACCTTGCTGACCATCGGTGATGGCCTTGTGGCGCAAATTCCTGCTTTGATTATTTCAACGGCTGCTGGGGTTATTGTCACTCGAGTGGCAACCGATGAAGATGTGGGTGAGCAGATGGTCACCCAGCTATTTAATAACCCGCGAGTGATGTGGTTGAGCGCAGGCGTTTTAGGCCTAATCGGTTTGATTCCGGGTATGCCTAACTTTGTTTTCTTGCTATTTACTGCAGCACTGGCCGCCCTTGGTTGGTATTTAGTGCGTAAATCGCAACAACCCGAAAGTGCCACGGGAGATAATAGCCAATCGCAGCATTTCCAAGAAGCAAATAAAGTGGTTGAAGCCACGTGGGATGACGTGCAACTAGAAGATTTGTTGGCGATGGAAGTGGGGTATCGGTTGATTCCCTTAGTTGATAATGACCAGCAAGGTGAATTATTAGGGCGACTGCGTGGTTTACGTAAGAAATTTGCTCAAGAAGTGGGGTATTTACCACCTGTCGTACATATTTGCGATAACTTGGCGCTTTCCCCCTGTGAATATCGAATTCTGATCAAAGGTGCAGAAGTTGGGCGGGGAGAAGCACAGCCTGGTCGTAGCCTGGCTATTGACCCAGGTAATGCCGCCGGGTCGTTACAAGGCGACGTCACCAAAGAGCCTGCATTTGGTTTACCTGCAATCTGGATTGATGATGATTTACGTGAGCAAGCGCAAATACAAGGGTATACCGTGGTATCTGCGAGTACCGCAGTGGCAACTCATTTTAATCAAATTTTGTTGCAAAACTCCAGCACCTTATTTGGCCGCCAAGAAGCACAAATGTTGTATGATCGTGTGAAAAAAGAGATGCCAAAATTGGCAGATGACCTGATCCCAGATACCATTTCGTTAACCATTTTGCACCGTGTACTACAAAATTTATTAATGGAAGATGTGGTAATCCGCGATATGCGTACCATCATTGAAACCTTAGCTGAAATGGCGGGGGAAAATGGTGAGAATAAAGATACGGATTACCTGACGTCACAAGTGAGAATTGCGTTAGGTCGGGCTATCACCCAGCAATGGTTTGGTAATGCAGAAGAAATTCAAGTTATCGGTTTAGAAGCTAGTCTTGAACAGATCTTACTGCAAGCCGCTAAAAATGGCGGGGGATTAGAGCCAAACTTGGCGCAGTTTATTCAAACTCAAGCGGAGCAAGCCGTGGCACACCAAGAGGCGATGGGAGCCCCAACGGTATTATTAGTTAACCATGGCTTACGCCTAATTTTGTCGCGTTTCTTGCGGCGCAGCCTGCCACAGCTAGTGGTCATGTCGAATTTAGAAATGACTGACCACCGTAAGATCAGAATGACGTCAATGATCAGCGGCAGTTAATTCTATCGGTATTATTTGCCATTTAGCTACAGTATTAAAAAGAGGAAAATTGCCAATAGGATACGGTAATTTTCCTCTTTTTTTATTCCAAGACTTTGCTTAATTAGCATATTTTCTTCCTTAACCATGATAATTTTTACTATAGTAAAAATTATAGTGAGTTGAAGCTAACCTGTTGGTGGGGATTCATTATGAATAATAAAATAAATGAGTTACTGAAATTTGCTCAAGAAATGAAAGCAATTGGTGGTGCTGATGGCACCGCGGCTTGCCGTATCGAGGCGCGGATAAAAACACAAGAGCTTAAGAAAAAATTCACCAACCCTAAGTCTATGACAGGAGAAGACATTAAACGTATTTGTGAGCAAAATAATATTTCTTAATCTTCTCTCGCTTCGATATTAAATATGACCAAGGAAAGTGTTTCTAAATGGGAAAGAGGGGAGATTAAACCAAATGGTGCAGCATTAAGGCTACTCAAACTAATTGATGAAAAGGTGTTTATTATCTAGTACATGAAAGGGTAATCCTTTTTAGTTTAAAAATACAAAACAACCTTAAATTGAAATTTTCTTACCTAATATAGGGCGCTTTGACTCTAAGCCATCAGCACCATAAGTAGACTGGTTATTATGCTTTTTCACAAAGTTTAGGCGCTGAGCATTTAGCTCAATATGCAATTGCAGCATCTGGTGATTACGATAATTCAGCTCTTTTAGGTTGGTGGTTAAGGTTTTAATGGCTTCCCATACCCCAGCTAGTGCGTCATTGTTCTCATAAGGTGCACTAACCTCCGCTTGTGCTTCTAATGCCAAGCGGTTTGTTTCACCATGACCAATTGCGGCAACCAGAAACCGTTTTTGTTCAGTGGTTTCTTGAAAAGGCGAAGGTGGTACACGGTGATAACCTAATAATAACTCTTCATTTTTCATTACTATCTGTAATGATTGCAAGTGAGAGAGTTGTTGCTCGAGTAATATCAGTAATTCGTCAGTCATGATGGCTATTTTTATTTCATTGATAACATGCATTCATGGGCATCACGTAAAATGCCATCGGCAATTTTTTCAGCGTCCATTTTTAAGGTGCCATCTTTGATAGCTTGTTTGATTTGCTCAACTTTAGCACTGTTAATATCGCTAGCTTGAGGTTGCAATAATTTTTTTTGTAACTCACTTGGCGCAAAAGAACTCTCTTGAACGACTTCATTGCTGGACACTTTTTTGTCGCGCATCGGGGCAGCCGCATCTTGTGGGTCGCGGTTTGTCACCTGAGTCAGCGCAGAAATTGCAGATGTTTGCTCAATAGCCATAATGTATTTTCCTAT
Organism: Providencia sp. PROV255; assembly: GCF_028478065.1. NCBI lineage: Bacteria > Pseudomonadati > Pseudomonadota > Gammaproteobacteria > Enterobacterales > Morganellaceae > Providencia > Providencia sp. PROV255. The sequence continues at coordinate 198,053 of NZ_JAMPMI010000018.1, forward strand.
TCCCGATTTTTGTCATATGTCAGTTATCGGCTTATATTGATGAATCTTTAGTGTCTATAGTGTTACAAAATATTGCATCATTCACCAGCTATACTCGTCATACTTCAAGTTGCAGCGTTGTTGACTGCACTCAGCTAGCCGAATCACATACTCATGTATGCTCATCGGTCTATCTTCACTTGTCGCCTAGCTGCAACTCGAATTATTTAGAGTATATACTCGTATTACTGCAAGTTGCAGCGTTGTTGACTGCACTCAGCTAGCCGAATCATAGACTCATGTATGCTCATCGGTCTATCTTCACTTGTCGCCTAGCTGCAACTCGAAATATTTAGCGCATCAATGGGGTTATCTTTACCTCAATACCACTTGGACACTGCCGTTTTCTAGCGCTTCCCCATTCACCACTTGCCCATTTAACAAGCGTACTCGGGTATTTTGGCCGGCAGTGGCATTATTAATGGCACGACCTTCATATTTCACTGAAAAATTATCACCATTGGCGAACACAAATACCGTTTGTCCCGCTTTTATTGCCCAAGGCTGTCTTGTCATTGATTTTGTGAATGTTTGCCCGGCAGGAATATTACGCAGGGCTATCGCACCACGTAGCGCGATTTTATCGGTGCTTGCACCTGCGGGGAGTTTATGTAATAAGCCCTTCTTGGTACCGATATCGACAAATTGTATGGATTCCCCTCTATTTATATTACGTGTTGCCACGTAATACTGACCTGTCACATTCACGGTAAGCTGAATAAACTGCTTTTTCTTACCACATTGTATCGGTAGGGAAACATTACCCATATTGCGCCCACCAACTGGGGGGGTGAGCTGGGGGTTTTCACAAGTCGGCCAACGCTCAATCGGTGTTTTAATCTCAATTGAAACTTGCTTGCCTTTCCCATGAATTTGTCGAAAGTATTGGTTGATGTCTTGAGGTAACGACGCTTGAGAAAGTGTTGGAGTAAGCCCTAATAAGCTGATTACCAAGTATAATGGCAATTTTTTAGCGTAATACATCCCTTTTATCTCCCCCAGCAAGCAAACTTTTTCACGATTGCAGTTTACGCAGCTCTGAAATAACGAATGAGCCAAATAGGTCAATTATTTTGCCTTTATCTCGCCATTAGAATTTTTCGTAGGCCGCTAAGATATGCAGGTCGAATTTTAATTTTTACTCGCGAACGTTCAAATCAGGGATCGCGTTATCTCCATTGAGGGCCACTATGATTGATAAATTAAACGCCACGTTTGCTTTCCAGCAACAGGCTTTGTCAATACGCGAAGCAAGGCAGACCGTATTAGCTTCAAACATTGCTAATGCCGATACACCCGGCTACCAAGCACGTGATATTGACTTTAATCGTCAACTTCAACAAGCCATGGATAAAGGTGTGGTAGGGGGAAAAGGTGTGACTCTTGCTGTCACTTCGAAAGGGCATATCGAAGGGCGAGGAGGCAAAGCCCCCAATATTGACCTGAAATATCGAGTTCCTTACCAAACCTCAATGGATGGTAATACGGTAGACATGGACATTGAACGTAGCCAATTCGCAGATAACACCCTGAAATATCAGGCCGACCTTACATTCATCAATAGCCGCGTCAAAAGTATGTTGGCTGTCTTACAGCAAGGGTAATCTTCATGGCTTTACTGAGTATTTTTGATATCTCTGCATCAGCATTGACCGCGCAATCTCAACGCTTGAATGTCAGTGCGAGCAATATGGCCAATGCAGAAAGTATAGCAGGGCCTGATGGCCAACCATACCGTGCAAAACAAGTGGTTTTTCAAATGGCACCACAAGGGCGCCATGAAGTAGGTGGTGTACGTGTGAGCGAGTTGATAGAAGACCCTACGCCACCTCGTATGGAATATAAGCCCGGCCACCCGTCAGCGAATGAAAAAGGCTATGTGCAAATGCCAAATGTCGACATGGTCGGTGAAATGATCAACACCATTTCAGCTTCCCGTAGCTATCAAGCCAATTTAGAAGTGATGAATACAGCAAAAACCTTGCTGCAAAAGACACTCACAATAGGCCAGTAAGGGAGCGTTTTCATGGGAATTGCAGCCACAATGTACGACCCTTTGGATAATACAACCGCTGGCCCTGAGCCAGCTGCGAGTAATGTGCCAAAGAAAAGTCAAAGTGACGATATGCGTGACACTTTTTTAAAAATGATTGTCACGCAAATGCAAAACCAAGACCCAACCAAGCCAATGGAAAACACGGACTTAACCAGCCAATTGGCGCAAATTGCCACGCTTGAAAGCATGAATAAACTCAGCGATAGCGTGAGTGGTATTTCCCAACAAATTGGTTCAGGTCAGTCATTACAAGCCACTCAGCTGGTTGGTAAGGGTGTGCTTATTCCGCGCAATGAAATCATCTTAGCGCCGCTCAAGAAAGAGAGCACAGGTGAAGACAGCAATGTGACTAAGCCATCAAACCCGCTTCCTGATGAAGGCATCAGCCCAAATAGCCCTTCAATGTTTGGATTGAGTAACAAAGATGCCATTGAAGGTGAAGAGGGCGCTGAAGAGCCGCAATCTGAATATATTTCTTCGCCGTTTGGTTTCTTTTTACCGAAATTGGCAGACAAAGTTGAAATTACTATTCGTGATAAAAACCGAATGGTTGTGCGAACCATTACCTATGATACGGAAGTTAAACCCGATATCTATGATATGGCGTGGGATGGTCGTGATAACAACGGAAACTTAGTCACAGATACAACAGGAAAATATTACTTTGATGTGAAAGCCGTCAGTTCGGGGGCTGAAATCGAAGTCACCAAACTGGGGTATACCCGTGTTAACGGTGTGACTCCAGGGGCTGACGCACCATTACTTGATGTTGGCATTGGGCAAAGTGTCCCGCTGAGCAGCATTTTCAAGGTTTATCCATCTTCTTAATTTACCCCCAATACTCATGGAGAAAATATGTCTTTTTCACAAGCAGTCAGTGGCTTAAATGCAGCCTCAGCGGGGCTTGATTCAATTGGTAATAATATTGCCAACTCCGCAACAAATGGTTTTAAAGGAGCGACAACCTCATTTGCAGATATGTTTGCAGGTTCAGGTGTTGGTCTCGGTGTTAATGTGGCCGCGGTGACACAAAATTTTAAAGATGGCCCAATCACGCGTACTGATAGAGCGACAGATGTTGCTATCTCCGGAAATGGCTTTTTCCGTGTACAAGACCAAAACGGTGATACTTATTACAGCCGAGATGGCCAATTCTTACGGGATAAAAGCGGTAACCTAGTGAATAACCAAGGTATGGTGGTCACAGGCTATCCTGCGAGTGTCGACGAAAAAGGCAATGTTACCATTCAAAGTGGTGGTGTACCTGAGGGCTTGAATATCCCAACGGATATGATGGATGCAAAAGCATCGGAGTTAGCGAAATTAACCATTAATTTGAATTCAGAAGACAAAATAAAAGATAAAGCTTTCGATGTTGATAACCCTGATGATTCCGCGACTTATAATTTCAGTACGACCATGACGGCGTATGATAGCCAAGGTAATACACATGAAATCTCTGTTTATTTTGTAAAAACAGCGGACAACAAGTGGACGGCTTACGCTAAAGATGCGAATGACACTGCAGCAACTAAGCTGGGGGATATGTCATTTGATGGTAACGGAAAATTGGTGACAGAAACGGTAACACCGGGCCCGAATCCAGGTGATGACCCTGTTGTAACGCCAATAGAAACAACGTTTGATTTTGCATACAAAGGGCTAAATGGTGCAAATGATGGCACCTTAAAAGTTGATTTAGGGAAAACTCGTCAACAAAAAGTCAGCGAATCTTCCGTCAGTGCGATTGATGTGAATGGTTATCCTGCTGGTGAATACACCACCTTTAAAATTGAAGATAACGGTTTGATTACCGCTAACTATTCTAACCAACAAAAACGTGTGGTTGGCCAAGTGGCGTTATCTGCGTTCGCAAACCCAAATGGTCTGGTATCCCAAGGTGGCAACGTTTGGGCCTCTTCTAATGCCTCTGGTAACCCAATGGACGGTGTTCCGGGTGTCGGCCAGTTTGGTAAATTAACCAGTGGTGCATTGGAATCTTCTAACGTCGATATGAGCCAAGAGTTAATCAGCATGATTGTGATGCAGCGTAATTACCAATCAAACGCGCAAACCATAAAAACACAAGATCAGATGTTACAGACGCTGGTTAACTTACGATAAAACAAGAGGGTGGCCATGGATCACGTCATTTATACCGCGATGGGGGGAGCGCGTCATGCGCTGGAAAACCAAGCGATTGTTTCAAATAACATTGCCAATGTGTCAACTGCAGGCTTTAAAGCGCAATTGTCCGCAATGCGTGCCGTTCCAATAAATGGTGACAGCGAGCAAACCAGAACGCTGGTGGTGGCATCGACTCCTGGTGCTGATATGAGCCAAGGGCCACTCAATTATACGGGTAAACAAACCGATGTTGCGTTAAACGATAAGCATTTTTTGGCTGTTGAGTTAGCCGATGGCACAGAGGCTTATACCCGTAACGGCAACATCCAAGTGTCTAGCGAAGGTGAACTTGTCATTGGCGAGCGCCGCTTACAAGGTGATGGTGGGCCGATTAACGTTCCGCCAAATGCAGAATTAACCATTGGTGCAGACGGGACAGTTACCGCACTTTTAGCCACTGACCCGCCAACGATGTTAGGGCAAATCGGGCGTTTGAAAGTGGTTGAAGCGCAACCGCAAGACTTGATCCGTGGCGAAGATGGTTTGTTCCATTTATCACCACAAGGGCAAGCGGCAAATGGCAATGCTTTGCCACAAAGTGAACGAGGAATTGTCACCGCGGGAGTCATTGAAGGCAGTAATGTCAATGCCGCGGAAGCGATGGTTTCTATGATTGCTAATGCAAGGCACTTTGAAATGCAAATGAAAGTTGTCCGCAGTGCTGATGAAAATGCACAACGGGCGAACCAATTGCTCGCTGTTAGCTAATTTCACAAAGGAATTATTATGATCCGCTCATTATGGATTGCCAAAACAGGGCTTGATGCTCAACAAACTAACCTTGATGTTATTTCCAATAACTTAGCCAACGTTAGTACGAATGGTTTTAAGCGCCAACGTGCTGTTTTTGAAGATTTAATGTACCAAAATATTCGCCAGCCGGGTGCCATGAGTTCAGAACAAACTTCGTTACCATCTGGTTTACAAATGGGTACAGGTTCACGCCCTGTTGCCACAATGCGTATTCATGCGCAAGGCGCATTAAATAAAACGGGAAATACCAACGATATCGCTATCAGAGGGCAAGGTTTTTTACATGTGCAAATGCCGGATGGTACAGATGCTTATACTCGTGATGGGGCATTACAGCCAAACCAAGATGGCCAGTTAGTGACCTCAAGTGGTTATCAAATCGTTCCTGCGATTATGATCCCCGATAACGCGAATAGCTTGTCAATTGCGCGCGATGGTACCGTGACTATCACTGTATATGGCGATAACCAACCACAGCAAATTGGCCAAATAACATTAACCACCTTCATCAATGACGCCGGTTTGGAAAGTATGGGTGAAAACCTGTATATGGAAACGGCCAGTTCTGGTGCACCAAATGAGAGCGCACCAGGTACTAACGGCGCCGGTTTACTTTATCAACATATGTTAGAAACCTCTAACGTTAACGTGGCAGAAGAGTTGGTCAACATGATCCAAACTCAACGTGCTTATGAAATCAACAGTAAGGCGGTATCCGCTTCTGACCAAATGTTACAGCGCTTAACGCAATTGTAATTGGTAAAAAATACGTAAAAATAACTCATTGCGATAGTGATGAGTTATCAATGAGAGGGATCTCTTCGTGATGATAAAACGTACACAGCAGCAAAAGAGTAACATGATGATTGAAAGCGGCACGATTTCTCAACAGCAAAAAACAGCGTTGCTAACGCATTTCATAGCGCCTAAACAGGCAGGGTTACTTGCCATTTTGGTCTTAGTTACCAGCGGTTGTGCACAAATCAAATCGCGTCCATTAGTGGACACACAAACCACTGCAATTCCAACAGCACCGACAGCACCTGCACCCAATGGCTCGATATTTCAAAGCGCGCAACCCGCTTATTATGGTTATCAACCGTTGTTTGAAGACAGGCGCCCTCGTAATGTTGGCGATATTTTAACCATTAATTTGCAAGAAAACGTAAGTGCGAGCAAAAATTCCTCTGCGAATGCGAATCGTAGTGGGAAAACAGGTTTCTTAGCTGCGATCTTACCGGGTTTCATGCAAGGGTGGATTGGCGGTAAAAACACAGAATTAGATATTAAAGGTAACAGTGACTTTAGCGGCAAAGGCGGTGCCAATGCCAACAACACCTTTAAAGGCACCATTACTGTCACAGTAGATCAATTATTGGCGAACGGTAACTTACATGTGGTTGGTGAGAAACGTATCGCGATAAACCAAGGTACTGAGTCGATTCGTTTCTCGGGAGTGGTTAACCCACGCACAATTGGTTCAGACAATCATGTGAGTTCGACACAAGTCGCTGATGCACGTATTGAATATGTGGGCGACGGCTATATTAACGAATCGCAAAACATGGGATGGCTACAACGCTTTTTCTTAAATGTTTCGCCTTATTAATTAAACATTAGCGAGAAAACAGCCGAGATAATTCAATGAAAAATAAAGTAATAATTTTGCTATCACTATTTTTTTGCTTCGCTTTTTCAGCATACAGTGAGCGTATTAAAGATTTAACTACCGTACAAGGTGTACGAGATAACGCGTTGATTGGCTATGGTTTAGTCGTTGGTCTGGATGGGACAGGTGACCAAACCATGCAAACGCCGTTTACCACACAAAGCTTGAATAACATGCTGTCACAAATGGGGATTACGGTTCCGCCGGGTACCAATATGCAATTAAAGAATGTGGCAGCGGTCATGGTCACCGCGAAATTGCCGCCTTTTGCACGTACTGGGCAGTCCGTAGATATTGTTGTTTCCTCAATGGGTAACGCGAAAAGCTTACGTGGTGGTACGCTGCTGATGACCCCCCTAAAAGGGGTAGATGGGCAAATTTATGCAATGGCTCAGGGTAACATCTTAGTGGGTGGTGCGGGTGCCAGTGGCGGTGGGAGTAGTATTAAGGTTAATCAACTCAATGGTGGCCGTATTACAGGTGGAGCGACTATTGAGCGCGAATTACCGAGCAGTTTCGGGCAAAACGGTGCGATTAACCTGCAATTAAACGAAGATAGCTTCACATTGGCACAAGATATTGCTGATGCAATTAACCGTATGGGCGGTATGGGGACTGCATCGGCGTTAGATTCAAGAACGGTACAACTACTGGTGCCTGCCAATAACCGTGACCAAGTGCGTTTTTTAGCCCGGGTACAGGAACTGAATGTACGTGCGCCAGTGGCTGAGGCGAAAGTCATTCTCAATTCGCGTACGGGATCTGTAGTGATTAACCGCAGTGTCACTTTAGATAGCTGTGCTGTTGCACACGGCAGTTTAGCGGTTACGGTAGAAAGACAAACTCAAGTTAGCCAACCGGATACCCCATTTGCGGGAGGGCAAACCGTAGTGACTCGTAATACCAATGTTGGGGTGCGTGATCAAGGTGGGGCGCTGCAAAAAGTCAATGCAAGTGTGCAATTAAACCAAGTTATTCAAGCACTGAATACACTCGGTGCAACACCAAACGATTTGATGTCGATATTACAAGCGATGGAAAGCGCAGGTTGTTTACGCGCGAAACTGGAGATCATCTAATGAGTGACATGCAGCTATTGCAAGGTGCCGCATTTGATTTACAGTCACTGGGGCAGTTAAAAGGTGAACTGAATAAAAATTCGGAGCAAGGGCTGCGCCATGTCACGCAGCAACTTGAGGCAACATTCGTTCAATTGATGCTAAAAAGTATGCGTGACGCACTCCCGCAAGATGGCTTATTTTCCAGCGACCAAACTCGTATGCTGACCAGTATGTATGACCAGCAAATCGCCCAAGATCTTTCGCAAAAAGGTTTAGGTTTCGGGGAAATGATGTACCAACAGCTCACTCGAGACCAACATACTTCAAGCGAGCCAACATCCAACAGCCTGCTACCGTTAGATGAAAAAACAGCACAATCATTACCGCCATTTAATATGGAACAAATGATGCGCCACTTTGCGCCAATGGGCGATGCACTATCGGCACCATTCCAAAAAATCAAAGCATTATCGCTTAACAGCAGCAATTTTATTAGCCGATTAATTGGCCCCGCAAAAGCCGCGAGCCAAGACAGCGGTATTTCACATTTTCTGGTATTAGCACAGGCGGCATTAGAAAGTGGTTGGGGTCAGCGAGAAATTCTGAAGTCAGATGGAAAAACCAGTCATAACTTATTTGGGATCAAAGCGGGAAAAAACTGGCAAGGGCCTGTTACGAATATTATGACAACAGAAGTGATTAACGGCAAAACCATCAAAATACGTGATGATTTCCGCGTTTATGGCTCTTATGAAGAGGCGATTGCGGATTATATCAATCTATTGACAGAAAACCCGCGTTATAAAGACGTCAAAAAAGCGCCGACACCAGAGATTGCTGCACGCCGTTTACATCAAGCAGGATATGCCACAGACCCGAGTTATTCGGACAAACTGATTACTTTGATTAATCAAATACGTGGTCATCAACCAATAGGTAGTCATTCTGCTTCAAGGGCTGTACAGGCATATACCATAGATTTGAACGATATCTTCTAAAAATACGGAATTATTGGGAGTTTGGACTAAACAATTACGCTGAATTTCCGATAACCAAATATGCTCTAAATAATTTGAGTTGCTATCGCTTTCATTGTGTCAGCCAATGGTGGCGATAAGCACCCAGAACAGGAAAAGCTTATGCTGAACAATGTAATGAATAATGCGCTCAGTGGTGTGAACGCTGCACAAGGCGGGTTAAGTGTTATTTCTAACAACTTAGCCAACGCTGGTGTGGGTTACTATCACCGCCAAAGTGCTGTTTTCGGGGAGAATCCCGGTACGATGACACCTAATGGTTATTTTGGTAACGGCACTTATTTCAGCCATGTTCGCCGTGAGTTTGATGAATTTATCAATGCGCAGTACAGCCAATCCCGCGCACGTAGTGGCGACTATGAGGCGTACGTTAAGAATTGTAATAAAGTTGATGATTTGCTTACTAATGATATTGAAGATATCTCAAGCAATATTGGTAGCTTTTTCACCGCGTTAGATGCAGCTAGCAGTGATGCAAGTGACAAAACGTTGATTGACGTTTTTTTAGGCAATTCAAATGCACTACTAAGCCAGTTTAAAGAAGCGGATCGTCGTCTGCAGGAAATGGAACGCGATACCAATCATCAGATAGAAAATAAAGTAAAAGACATCAATATCTACGCTGAAAAAATTGCCGGCTTAAACCAGCAAATTTCACGGATCCGTTCAGTAAGTGGTTCAGAGCCAAACGATTTATTAGACGTGCGTGACCGTTTAGTCAATGAAATTAACTCATTAATTGGAGTGAAGGTTATTGAGCAAAACGGTAACTATAATGTGACCTTTGCCAATGGGTTACCACTAGTCACGGGGGAGAAAGCTAATCGTCTGGAAGCGGTTCCGTCTTCTAAAGATGATAGCCGTTTTAGTATTGGCTTTGTTGGAGCTAATGGCCAAGTCCGCGAAATTCCTGACGAATCATTTCGTGGTGGGGAACTCAGTGGTATTTTGCGTTCTCGCCAAGAAGTCATGGACCCGGCTTATCAAAAACTCAATAAGTTAGCATTAGTTTTCGCGACTAAATTCAATGAAGTACATAGCAAAGGTTATGATGCCAACGGCAACACGGGCAAAGACTTCTTTGAAATTGGTAAAGGAACTGTCGTTAGCAACACCCATAATAGTGGCAAAGCGGACTTTGATCTCAGTTATAGCGATGTGTCTAAAGTCACAGGCAATAACTACGAGATGCGTTTTGACGGCAGTGAGTGGAATGTCACACGTTTACCAGAAGGTACCAAAGTACCTGTGGATTCAAATACGGCAGGGACACTGAAATTTGATGGTTTAGAAATCAAAATCAGCAATAGTACGGGTATGTCAAAAGGTGACTCATTTCTGGTGAAGCCAGTGAGTGGTGTGATCAACGGTATGCAGACCTTGGTCAGCAATGCATCCGATTTTGCGGCAGCGGGAAGCAAAGACAGTGGCCCTGGTGACAATGAAAACATTAAAGAACTGGTTAAATTACAAGACGAAAAACTGATTGATGGTAGTTCTACGTTTTCCGATTTCTATGCAACGTTAGTTAATGATGTGGGTAGTAAAACCAAACAAGCGCAAATTGATTCAGAAACACAGAACAAGATGACCGAGAGCTTCTATGAGCAAGAACAAGCTATCTCGGGCGTGAATATGAATGAAGAAAGTATTCAGATGCAGAAAATCCAACAGTTTTTCAATGCCAATGCGCAAGTGCTAAAAACGGTGGATGATTTATTTAACGCATTGATGCGTGCATTCTAAATATTAGCGATAGGATAAGGATTTAGCGATGCGTTTAAGTACCAATATGATTTATCACCAACGCTTGCAAGACATGAATAGTGCGCAAGCGCGTTGGATGGATGCAGGGAGCCAATTAGCTTCTGGTAAGCGTGTAAGCAAGCCTTCTGATGACCCGCAAGCATCTTCGCAAGCGGTGCGGATTAATCAGTCAGAAAACCGTAACCAACAATATGTAGCAAGCCGCGGATTTGCGAAAACGGGAATGACATTGCAAATGAGTATTTTGACTCAGATGACGGATGTGACGACGCAAATCGATACCACGATTATTCAGGCATCAAACCAAGGTGCTTTAAGCGATAAAGACCGCAGTACTTTGGCTGAACAGCTAACGGGTTTAAAAGAGCAATTAGTGGCGTTAGGTAACTCGACAGATGGAAATGGTCGGTATATTTTTGCGGGTTTTAAATCAGATAAACCGCCATTTGAAATTGATGCTAGTGGTGAGGTGCTCTATCACGGTGGTGATAAAGCCATTATGCAGAATGTGGCGAGTGACCGTGAGATGACAACCTATTTCACCGGTGCGCAAGTGTTTGATACAGACAGTAATGGTGTGGTCAATATTTTTAAAGCGTTGAACACGGGTATCGAATCACTGAAAAAACCATTGCAAGGAGCACCACAAGCAGATTTAGACCAAGCGCAAGCAGAGTTGGGTGAAGCGAACAGTGCCATCAAGTCCGCATTAGATCAAATTTCCAACATTGAAGCTAAGCAAGGTCTACAGCTACAGGAAATTGATAAATTAGACTTTTTAGCTGACACGCGCTCTATTCAAAATGCAGCCCGTAAAAGTGAGTTGTTAGAAACCAACTGGACTGGCACCACTACAGATTATTATAAAGAAAAAGCGATGTTTGAAGCTTCACAAAGTATTTTTAAAGACTTAAACAGCATGTCACTTTTCGGCAGCCGTTAATTATTTAATATTATTTTTACTCACCGCGCTTTGGAGTGATCCAAGCGCGGTTTTTTTGAGCTTTAAAAATGCTATGTTAGACAATATGTTATAGATTTGATGTAAAAAATTTGAATTAATGTTTTATTACGCAATAAACTTTAATAATTAAATGATAATATGTATTATTCTCATTTGAGTGTTTTGTGATATAGGAGATTTATGCGAGTTTTTAAGGTAAATACTAAATGGGTTTTCACTATTATTGTTTTATTAGGAGCTATTCCTTTAGCTGCAATATGGCTAAATGTGTTCTCAAATTCTACTGTAACTAATATTAATAACTGGTTGGGTGAGTTTCATGCAATATACATTAGCAGCATCACTTAACGAAATATTACCATGTGCTGTGAGAGCGATTCCATCGTATATCAAATTATCACGGAAACTACTATGTGGGGTAACTACCATTACATCATTCATCTGATTTCCTCTTTATGAAAATATAAATAAATTACAATATTTAAATACATTCATTAAAGAAATGAAACAATACACAAAATATAATGACACTTATTAAAAAATTATATTTTTAAATAAATAATTTTTTATTTTGTTTATTAAAATATTAATGAGAAGTCAATGATGTGATAGAATGGCTATTGTGACATGTTCAGAGCGACACTGGCATATAAATTTACTTGCGAAAATAAATTAATTTTATACCTAAATTTTAGTTAGGTTTAGTATTGGGTATTTACTGAGACTGTCATTAGATAGTTTAGAAATGTATCAAATAATAGGTGATATTTACAACTATACTAGTTGCTTTTAATATAGACTACAAATAGGAAATTAAATCAGTTTTTCTTGGGCTACTTTAATTATCAAATTCGAAAAATTACTTTGATAATCAATTAATCATTAATTAATTGATTAATTATCTATTCTCAAACAAACAAATTAAACATCAATGATAGCTGCTCAAATGCTTGGTGGATAAGCCGTTCCGTGTAGCGGGGAAGTATGGAAATAATCAACCCTAACATACTGATACCGATGGTTAATGTAAGGGGGAAACCTACCACAAACACGGATAGCTGTGGGGTCATTCGGTTTAGAATACCGAGAGCAAGGTTAAGAATGAGAAATAGTGTAATGAACGGTAGTGCTAGCATTAACCCATTAATAAATATAGTGTTAGCAAATTGAACAAACACCCAAAAACCATCACGATTTAATGGTGCGGTTTGAATTGGGATAAGTTCAAATGAATTGACCACAATATAAATAAGCCACAGGTGCCCATCGAAAGCGAGAAACAATAAAATAGTGATGACGTTAAATATGCGCCCTAAAATCGGCATATTAGGTCCACCGGTCGGGTCAAAAAAGGTGGCGAACGATAACCCCATTTGCAAACCAATCACTTCTCCCGCATGGCGCACGGCAGCAAATGCCATTTGCATTGTGAGTCCCATCGCAATACCAATCACCATTTGCTGCACGATAACCCATAGCCCCATGGCAGAAAATAGGGGAATATTTACGACAGGAAGTTGTGGGGAAACAATCAAGACGACAAAAAAAGCCAATGCGACGCGAACTTTGGTAATTGCCTGTTTTTCATTAAAAAAGGGCGCTGTACCAAGCAGCGCCAAAAGGCGTATGAAAGGGTAAAAACCTTGGCTTAGCCACAATGTGAGTGTTTCGCTGGTGATAGTTAGCATTGTTAGCCAATAATAAACGGTAAATTGCTCAACAATGACCGCATATAATCGGTAAGTAAATTCAGCATCCAGGGCCCTGCAATAATAATCACAGAAATGACCGATAAAATTTTAGGGATAAAAGATAGCGTCATTTCATTCACTTGTGTGGCGGCTTGCAGTAAGCTGATAATTAAACCCGCGGCTAAAGCGGCTAATAACAAGGGAGCCGCTAGCATCAGTGCGATTTTCATCGCCTCAGTCCCCATCGCCATCACTGATTCAGGTGTCATAGCTACTCCGAATAAAATAATCCTAATTAAAAAAGCTTTGCGATAATGAGCCAAGTAATAATTGCCAGCCATCAACCAAAACAAACAACATTAATTTAAATGGCAAGGAAACTGTTGCAGGTGGAACCATCATCATCCCTAATGCCATTAAAACACTGGCAACCACTAAGTCGATGATTAAAAATGGAATAAAAATGGTAAAGCCAATTTGGAATGCGGTTTTTAATTCGCTGGTAATAAAAGCGGGCACTAAAATACGTAACGGGACATCTTTCGCTTCTTGAATTTCACCGACTTTAGCTATCCTTGCAAACAGGGCCAAGTCGGATTCGCGCGTTTGCCCTAGCATGAAGGTTCTTAGTGGGGCTGTGCCTTTCTCTAAAGCAGTTTCCAAGCTAATTTTGTCTTCGCTAAACGGCTGGTAGGCTTCGCGGTAAACTTGGTCAGCAACGGGTGACATCACAAAAAAGGTCAAAAATAGTGCCAAGCCGAGTAAGACTTGATTCGGAGGCGCGGAGGGCGTTCCGAGTGCGTTACGCAATAAACCTAAAACAATAATGATGCGAGTAAAACTGGTCATCATTAACAATAAGGCCGGAATAAAGCCTAATAAGGTCAAAAATAATAGGGTTTGAACGGGTAAAGACCAAGTTTGTCCCCCATCTGCTAGAGAATGGCTAATAACGGCAGGTAGTGCCGCAGAAGCTGAATTCGGCAGTAAAAACAAGAGCGCAGTAATCGTGAAAAGAGATTTTAGAGGTAACATTGAGTGCTTCCGATTACTTATGCATAGATGTCACTGAAGCTGCAAATTTTGCAGCCTCTTGTTTTTTCTTTAATAAAGACTGAAATGTGAGCGGTTCAACTGGCAATCCCGTTGTGCTTTCAGGTTCTGATGAGTATTGGTGTAACAGGCTGATATTTTGTGTGGTAACACCTAATACTAAGCACTCATTATTCACCTCAACCACCACAATACGTTCTTTATTTCCTAATGAGCAGCGGCTTTTGACTTTTATGATTTGCTCATTGCCTATTTTTTTTGGCGCAAATCCTAATTTTTTCACCAACCAAGCCCCTGCTAATATCAATAAAATAATCCCCCCTAAAGTACCGGATATCTGCGTTAAGCTATCATTATGGTCAATAGCCGGCGCATTAGGTTCACTTGAGGAAACGGTTGTTGATAAAAAAGGCACAGATGTCGGTGCCTGCTCAGTTTGATTGGATATTGCCATTATTAGCGACTCACGTTGTTAATTAACGGCTTAAACGGCGCATACGTTCAGAAGGCGTGATGATATCAGTGATACGAATACCGTAATTGTCTGAAACCACGACCACTTCACCTTGTGCAATTAAATAGCCATTGATTAAAATATCCAGCGGCTCACCCGCTAAGCCATCCAGAGAAACCACTGAACCCTGGGATAAGCTCAGTAACTTTTTAATGGTCATTTTAGTGCGACCCAATTCAACAGAAAGACGCACTGGGATGTCCATGATCATATCGATATCGGACAGCTGATTTAGCGGGTTTTGTCCATCAAAGTTGTCGAAAGCCTGTGCACCAGCTGAGGCGGATTCCGCTTTTTTTTGCTGTTCCAGCGCTTCAGCCCATAGGTCTTCACTATCGTGATTGGTTGATGCATCAGGAGAGTTCTTCGCCTCACTCATTGGTACTTTCCTCATCTAGAGTGTTTAATACAGGGTTAATCAAATGTTCTACACGCAATGCATACTGGCCATTTTGAGTACCGTATTGACTGGTTAATACGGGAACACCATCAACATTAACGATGAGGCGGTCAGGTTTCTCAATTGGGATCACATCCCCTTTTTGCAGTTGCAGTAAGCGAGAAATTCGCATTGGAATGTCAACAAAGTTGGCAACCAATTCAAGTTCAGAGCGTTTTACTTGGGTAACAAGATTGGTTACCCAAGTTTCATTTTCTTGGTGACCTTGCTCCATTGGTGGGTTAATCAAGCGCTCACGCAATGGCTCGATCATGGCAATTGGAATACATATACTGAATTCACCAACGGTATTGCCTATCTCCACTAAAAACGGTGTGGTCACCACAATGTCATTAGGAGAGGTAGTGATATTGGTGAATTTGACTTGGATTTCAGAACGTACATATTCCACTTCAATATCAGCAATTGGTTTCCAAGCATCGCGATAAGCCCCTAAAGCTAATTTGAGCATGCGATTGATAATGCGTTGTTCAGTATTGGTAAACTCTTTACCTTCTTGCCGTACAGGGAAGCGACCATCTCCACCAAATAGGTTGTCGACAGCGATATAAACTAGTGCGGGTTCAAAGGTAAACAATGCCGTACCGCGTAACGGAGGCATATGAATTAAGTTGAGGTTGGTTGGTACCGGTAAATTACGCGCAAACTCATGATAAGGTTCAATTTTAATTCCGCCTACTGTAATGTCTGGGCTGCGGCGTAGCATATTGAACAAACCCATACGGAACTGGCGAGCAAAACGTTCATTGATGATTTCGAGAGACTGCATTCGCTCACGAATAACCCGACGTTGAGTGTTCGGGTCGTAAGGGCGAACATTATCTTTCCCTTGAGTCTCTGGCACAGGCGTACTGCTTGATGGCGTATCATCATTAAGCAGCGCATCAATTTCGGCCTGAGATAAAATATTATCGCTCATGAATATTACCGCAGAATAAAAGTAGTAAATAACACATCAGAAATATCCTGATCGGTATCCCCCGGGATCAGGGTAGGGGTAAGAGTTTGCTTGATATCTTTCATTAACTGCAACTTACCTTCATGCGTCTCGATATTTTTTGCTTTTTGCTCTGAAAGCAGCAGTAACATACGGCTACGTACTTCAGGGAGGTATTCATGAAGTTGTTTACGCGATTTTTCATTCGCCAGTCGCAAGGTCACATGGATATAAAGCACACGATCCGGCGCATCGGCAGCACCGGTTAAATTGACGGTAAATGGCTCTAATTCCATAAAAATAGGTTGTGGCATGTTCGGACGCTTTTCTTCCTCATTCGCCGTTTGTGTGCCTTGTTGTGTCGTCCACCAGGTATAACCCCCAAACCCTGCACCAGCAAGGGCGATAAGGGTAAGTAGAATAAGCAACCCTTTATTGGAACTTTTTGATTTTTTGCTCGACGACATTTAGCTGAATTCCTGTTTCTTGGATGCTAAACCCAAATGGGTTTTTACGTTATGATCTCTAGCATTATGGCTTGGTTGCCAAGAGTTAAAGGAGTGAAAAACGAAACAAAAAGGCGGTAACTCGGCGCTTTAGCTAGGAAATTACCGCAATTTGTTTATTTATTATGCAAAAGTGTTAATTCCACCTTGTCGTGATGCCGTTGTTATTGGTGTAACAGTGGCATTCGCTTCGCTGATACCGACAGCCCCCACGGATGGATGTGTGGCTTGAATTTGTCCATCGTGTTGGTGGGTATTTTGCTGCGAGCTATCAGATTGGTGGTTCAAGTTATCTTGGCCAACAGAGCCCTGAGCGAGATGAATACCACTTTCTTGTAATGCACTGCGTAGCACTGGCATCATCGACTCCATGGCGGCACGTACATGGCTATGTGGTGACACAAAATGCATCACCGCTTGGTTATCTTCGATACGTAAATGCACATTTAGTGAACCTAACTCTTCAGGATGCAAACGAATTTGCGCTTGAGAAACCCCTTGGCGAGAGAAAAACAGCATATGTTGGCTTAATTGCTGCTGCCATGCTTCGCTGCCTAATTGGCTGGCTAAATGCAGAGTTGGTGTAGAGGTTGGTGCATTCATCGTTGCCGCTTGGGCCGTTGATGTAGTTGGCATCATGCTAATCGGCGCAGTTGTTGTATGTTGTGACGATGTGGTAGTAAAAGCACCAGTTTCAGTTTGTAAGGTAAACGCACCTTTTGTGGTTTGGTTTAGGGTATCGCTTGAAACATTTTGTAGGTTTAATACGGGTTCTTTATCACTCACTTTTTTATTCAATGCCATAAAATCGGTAGTTAAATTTTTGCCACGTATATCTTTTGGGTTATCAAGGGGAAAAAGAGATTGGTCACGACGTTCTTCTTTTTCATTCTTAATAAATACCCCAAGCTTTGGGCTGTCTTCTTCGCCTGCCAACTGTAGCTGTGAACCCTCAAGATGCTTGCCATCATCTTGATTAATGATGCCATTCGCATTATCCGTTAGATGTTGCATTTTTTGACTAAATGCCCCTAAAGCTGGATGAGCTTCAGTTCGGATTGTAGTATTCGCCGCGGTTTGTACTTGGCCTGCTAATGACTGTTTCAAGCTATTTAACCATGCTTGCTCGTTGGCGTCTTTACCTGTCAATAAGTCAGTATTAAGGGCAGTTTGTACACTATCTGCCCGTAAGTTACGGCTAAAATTGAGCTGTTCTATGGCACTTTCAGCCGTTTTTTGTCCAGCTTGGGTTTGCTCTATCGTTTCTTTACCCGCTATTGCCAATTTGTTGTCGACAATGTCTTTATTAAGAGCTTCTTCATTAACAGGTTGATTAGTAACGTTTTGTTTTTCAATAGGTTGCTGGCTATCAAGCATGGCTTGAAAGGGAAGAGCAGGGGCTTGATTTTCATCAGCGCGCGATTCATTTTGTGGTAGATTGCCATTTTTTGTCGATGACGAAGCTGGCATATTCAGGGCGTTGATGTCCATTTATTGAGGTCTCCGTAAAGTCGCTCGTTGAGCAAACTCATCCATTTGCTTTTGTTCTAAGCGGTTTTGACGTTGGTATTCAGTATGTTCAGCGCGTTGAATTAATGTATCGAACGCATTGACACGTTGTTGTTTTTCTTGCCAGTGACGATTAGCTTCGTTAACGCGTTGCTCCCATAAATTCAGTTGCTGTTGCTGCTGCTCGATGGTCAGCTCCAATGTGACCAAAAATTGCTGATAATTCTGCCACTTATCCGATTCCATGCCTGTATGCAAGGTTTGGTTGAGTTTTTGACGATATTCGGATTGATAGTTTTCCAACATACTCAGCTGCTGCGCCATTTGTGTATGCGTTTGGCGTACTTGAGCTAACACTTTCGCCGCTTCTTCCGAGGCTTCAACAGCTAAGGTGAGTAATGTTGTTAAGGCATTATTTTTGGCCATTTATCCCCTCGTTATTCGTTGGGAACCACTTGAGTCAACTGTTCGCACGCGGTTTGATAATCACATCGCTCATCAATATCTTGCTGCAAGAACTTCGACATCCGTGGGTAATATTGAATTGCTGTATCCAACATGGGGTCACTGCCCATGGCGTACGCACCGACGTTAATTAAATCTCGGTTGCGTTGATAACTAGACGTTAACTGCTTGAAACGTTGAATTTTTCGGTAATGCTCTTTAGGAATGAGCTCCGTCATTGCTCGGCTGATGGATGCCTCGACATCAATCGCAGGGTAGTGCCCTGACTCTGCCAGTGAACGTGAAAGAACAATATGGCCATCCAAAATGGCGCGAGCCGAGTCAGCAATTGGGTCTTGTTGGTCATCCCCTTCCGTTAAAACGGTATAGAACGCGGTAATTGACCCACCATTTTTCCCATTCCCTGCACGCTCAACTAATGCTGGTAATTTGGCAAATACAGAAGGCGGATAGCCTTTCGTTGCTGGTGGTTCACCTACGGCTAAGGCAATTTCCCGTTGTGCCATGCTGTAGCGGGTGAGTGAATCCATAATCAACAGCACACTTAAACCTTTATCGCGAAAATATTCAGCGATACGAGTGGCATAAGAGGCGCCTTGCATGCGCAATAAAGGGGACACATCGGCTGGTGCTGCAACGACAACAGCACGTTTTAAGCCATCAGCCCCTAAAATATTTTCAATGAAATCTTTGACTTCACGACCACGTTCACCGATCAACCCGACTACGATAATATCGGCTTGCGTAAAGCGTGCCATCATGCCAAGTAACACGCTTTTCCCCACACCAGAGCCTGCAAATAGCCCCATGCGCTGGCCTCGACCAACCGTTAATAACGCATTGATTGCACGAACGCCCACATCCAATACACTGCTAATGGGCGTTCGCTCCAATGGGTTAATTGGTGGAGTGATTAACGGAGCACGTGTTTTTACCTCCAATGGGCCTTTTCCGTCTAATGGATTACCTTGCGCGTCAAGTACTCTGCCTAATAACTCATTACCAATGGGTAATAGGCGGCTAGTTTGCCCGTCATCGCCAGTTGATTGCGCATAAACACGTGCACCAGGAGCAATTCCTTCAAGGTCAGCAAGGGGCATCAATAACATTCTTGGGCCGTTAAAACCAACGACTTCACATACCACTTCGTCTGAACCGCCATTAATAGAGCGCTCAATAAAGCAGGTTGCCCCTAAAGGCATTTTAATACCTTCGGCTTCCATCACTAAGCCAGTGATTTTTGTGAGGCGGCCATAACGACGCACCATCGGGATCCCTTTCATCCGCGATTCTAAATCGTCCAACGAGGCAATCCAGCGTCCCAATCGTGCCGTCATGAAAAGCTCTCCGGTGCATATAAACGACACAATTCTTGCCAGCGTGTCGCCACAGTCATATCAATTTCACCGTCTTCTGCGACGACTCGGCAACCACCGATATGCAGTTTAGGGTCAGCCACTAAGCGCCAGCCATTCAAGTTGAGTAGGGAACCGAGATGCTGCTCGATTAATTCAAAATGATTTGGATTGACGTGCAGCTCAGGTTGCCCAGCAAAAATTGGTTTTTGCTGGAGTAAATGACTGATCTCTTCCAGTAATGCCGTACCATCACAGACGGTAGATTGGCCTAAGACTTGCTTAGCGGCGGTCAACGCTATCTGCAACAGCTTAGTGGTCACCACCGTATCAAAGGTATCGAGTGAATAATTGAACTCAGACAGCAATTTTTGCCATGTTTCAATTACGGGTTGTTGCATAGCGAGCGCTTGCTCACGGCCTTGCTCTTCTCCAGCACGCAAGCCTTGTTCAAAGCCAGCTTGATAACCTTCTTGCTGGCCTTTTTCATGCCCTTGTTGGTAGCCGGTGCGCTGCGCATCTTCTTTTATGTTATCGAGCAAGTTAATTTGCTCTAACACTTCTTTCGGCTCAAGGCATGGGACTTTGGGGGCGTCAGGTTCAGGAACATCGCTTAATGCAGGAATGCCTGAGTTGAGATCCCATTGATTAAGCTCACGAAGCTGCCAAGGTTGCCATTGGTCATTTGGAATTGTTGACTTAGACATAAACGTCGTCTCCACCACCTATAGCGATTTCGCCTTTTTCGACTAAACGACGAACGATAAGCAAAATGGCTTTTTGTTCGTTTTCCACTTGAGACATACGTACAGGAGAGCGAGATTCCAAATCGTCGCGTACGATTTCCGCTGCACGAGCGGCCATATTGTTGAGGAAGTGGTCGCGTAGAGCTTGGTTGCTGCCTTTGAGGGCAATAACCAGCGAGTCTGTCGAAACATCCTGCAAAATACGTTGAATGCTGCGATTGTCCACTTCGATAAGGTTTTCGAATAGGAACATTTCATCAATAATTCGTTGAGCCAGTTCACCATCGTAATCACGCATTGCATCGATAACGCTTTCTTCTTGCTGGCTTTTCATCAAGTTGATGATTTCTGCCGCGGTTCTTACGCCACCCATTTTGCTGCGCTTGAGGTTTTGACCATCCAGTAAATTGTTCAATACCTCAGTCAATTCCGCTAATGCCGCAGGTTGTACGCCACCAAAGGTGGCGATACGTAGCATAATATCGTTGCGTTGGCGCTCTTCGAATAATTCAAGTACATCTGCTGCAAGGTTGCGTTTTAAATGAACCAAAATGGTGGCGATAATTTGTGGATGTTCATCGCGAATAATATCGGCAACGGTTTGTGGTTCCATATAGTTGAGGCTTTCGATCCCTGAGGTGGTTTCTTGTTTTTCAAAGATATCTTCCAGCAGGCTCGCAGCACGTTCTTCGCCCAGAGCCTTTATCAATACAGAACGTAGGTAATCGTTGGTGTTAATATTAAGCGCCGCAAATTGAATTGCGGACTCTTCAAATTCCGTTAACACTTCCGCCAGTTCATTATTTGAGATTTGGCGCATGTTTGACACCGCCATACTCAATTGCTGAACTTCTTTAGGGTTCAGGTGCTTAAACACTTCAGCAGCCTGATCTTCACCGAGTGTCATTAACATGACGGCACTTTTTTCTGTTCCACTTAAACTCATTGGGATTTTCCTAACCACTGACGGATAACCATTGCCACGATTTGTGGGTCTTTTTCTGCCATTTCACGTATGCGTTGGCTTTGGATTTCTGCGCTAACACGTTGACGAGTTAGACGACGACGCGTTTGCTCATCCATATCTTCATCAATCACTTCATCAACCACGAGAGGGGTTTTCATTTGTGTTGCAACGAAAACTTCAGCATCGGCTTGAGCTTGCTGTGTCTTACGGTATTTAACCCATTGTGGTTTGATACCAAAACGCCACATAAACCAAGCAATAATGGCAATAAGCAGTATTTTTCCGTAATCCAGAAGCTGAGCAATAAATTGTGGGCTTTCCAGTAACGATGGTTCTTCCTCAACAGGCGTCTCATTGGTAAACAATGAATTAGTAATGTTGAGGGAATCACCTCGTGCAGTGGAAAAACCCATGGCTTCGCGTGTCAATGCTTCAATTTGTTGCAGCATTTCTGGCGGCAATGGCTTCATTTCTGGACCATTTTCGCCATCTTGTGAATGGTAATTAACAATAACTGCGACCGAGAGCCTATCAACGACACCAATTTGCCGTTGGGTATGGCTAATTTTGCGATCTACCTCGTAATTCGTAGTTTCATCGCTTTGTGAGTTTGAGACACTATTACGGTTATTTGCTGTTTGAGTGCCGTCTTTATTGTCTTTATTGGTTTCAATTGGTGCATTTGGTGCACTAACGGGTTGATTTGAAAGCGCTCCTGGTACTCCACCTGTTCCACCATTGTTATTTTGCATACTTTGGCTATTTTGGCGGGAACGAATAGCAGCGCTATCTGGCGTTTGGTTAGGCTTATATTCCTCTGAAGTTTGCTCCACTTTAGAGAAATCCATTTGCGCGGTAACCTGTGCATGGATATTGGCGCGCCCCACGAGAGGGGACAAAATATCTTCAATACGCTGTTTGAGATGCGACTCCATCTCTTTGGTCATTTTTATTTGCGCACTATTAACCGACTGCTGGCTATTATCATTATTGGTCAGTAAACGGCCCGCTTGGTCAACAATAATGACATTGCTTGCAGTTAATCCTGTGACACTGCTGGATACCATATGCACAATGGCGCTAATTTGCCCCTCATCGAGCATTCTTCCTGGTAATAAACCGACCGTCACCGAAGCTGTTGGCAGCTTTTGCTCACGCACAAATAAGGTCGGTTTAGGAATCGCTAAATGTACCCGAGCACTTTGTACTGGGCTTAATGATTCAATAGTTCGAGAGAGTTCACCCTCTAGCGCACGTTGGTAGTTGATTTGTTCACTAAATTGGCTAATACCAAATTGTTCTTTATCTAATAATTCAAAACCCGTATTGCCACCTTTAGGTAAACCTGATTGAGCGAGCTTTAAACGTAATTCATGCACTTTATCTGCAGGAACTAAAATAGCGCTACCATTATCAGCAATTTGATATGGCACATTCATCTGAGTTAGCTGGCCAACAATATCGCCACCATCTTTAGCACTTAAATTGCTAAGAAGTACACGGTAGTCAGGGCTGCGTAACCAGAGGAGAAGGGCGACAATAATTGAAACAGCCGCAGCCGCCGCAATCATTAACGGTATTTTAGGATCAGCTTTAATCCTTTCAACTATAGAGGCAAAACCCTTTTTGGCCTCCCCCGTGTCTTTAGATGCGGCACTCATAAATATTCCCTGCTTGGCAGACTACTAGACGGATGAAAATACTTTTGGTGAAACAATGTTATTTCCCTCTTCGTAACGTCACTTTTTCACTTTGCTATTATTTCTTGTCTTGCGGGAATCTAATGACGGAATCAGCCTATAAAATTGGTGTTATTTATCGGCTTCAAGTTAAAAAGGGTGTGATAGGGTAAGCTGGCCAATATAGGTTAGTGAAAAATTCACAATAATTAATAAGAAGAGAATCGAATGACAGTTCAAGCCATTGAAGGGGTTATTTCACAATTAAATGTCGTGGCAACCCAAGCCACTAACCCAATAAAACCAGCAATAGAGCCAGTTGGATTTGCTGACCATCTGGTTGCTTCTGTAAATCAAATTAATAAAACACGTAATGATTCTGCCAAGCAAATTGAAAATTTCACGTTAGGAAAGCAAGATATTTCCTTGAATGATGTAATGGTCGATATGCAAAAAGCCAGTTTAAGTTTACAAATGGGTATTCAAGTGCGTAATAAGCTGGTGGCGGCGTATCAAGAAATTATGTCAATGCCAGTGTGATTGGTTTATCTATTTGAATAAGGTCAAGTCGTTGATAGTGATGGCCGTATATTAACGTGTGTTAGAAAACATGGGCGTGGGAAACTGCGCTTGAGCAAATTCGGCAGGAATGTGAGAAAAACATGGTTCCACTTTAAAAGTGGCATTATTAAAATCTGATTTTTTTGTAGTTTCTTAGGCCTTCAGTTAATAGCTGATGGCTTTTATTTATAGAAAAACTGAAAAGCAAAGAAAAGCCCCAAATATCAAGGAAAAATAAACTGATACAATAGGTTAGAGTACACTATCAGCATAGACTCTTTATAAAGGATTTACATGAATAAAGTGTAAGCAATACAGAAAATAAAATACAAATTAGAGTCTCGTTAAATGAATAAGGAATACTAGAGGATTCAAAATAAATATACCCTCTAGCATTTGAAATAAGAGCATTAATGTTTATTGGGCCGCTCTTTGTATTGCTTCTCCTCCTGCTTCTATATCTTCACCAACACCTTTAGTGGTATTACAGGCAGTTAATGTGAAAGCAACAACTAATGAGCAAATGAGGAAATTGATTTTTTTTAACATATTATCTTCCTTTCAAGTTTAAAGTTATAAATTACAAAAGGTCATCTTTAATTATAGCAGAACAAGTCGATGACTATTTTTAGCTGTATACTGCAGTAAGGTTAGGATTAAACCCTCATATTTTTGTGGAATTAGTATTGTTAGTGATACCTGACAAATGAAAATGAGCTGCTATATTTTAAGTGTTAGTACTTATTTTGGGT